>JBCAXQ010000001.1:0-99223 GCA_038534015.1 Pseudomonadota bacterium
CTTGGCAGGGACCGGCTAGACGGCGGTGCGGGCAACGATGAGATACGGGGTGGCTTCGGTCATGACACGTTCGTCTTCAACGGCGGACATGATGAGATCATCGACTTCGATGCCGGTGGCGGCTGGTGGTGGTGGCGCCGACCGGGCGAAACCATCGAGATCTCGATCGAGGGGGTAACAACCTTCGAGGAGCTCGAAGCTGTCGCGACGCAGGAAGGCAGAGACGTTGTACTGACTTTCTCCGAGACCGACAGCCTGACGCTCAATCGTACATGGTTAGCAAAGCTTGACGAGAGCCATTTCGAGTTTTTTTGAGGGGGAGAGCGGCGGGCGGTATCAAGGACGCCGCCCGCCGGTTTTCTCCGAAGCTGCAGATACCGACGGGTTAAACTGATCGAACTTTATTGTATCGCAGCTTGATGAACGTTGTAGCCCTGATGCTCATTGTGTGTGCCTTGCTCGCCGGTACGACACTCTTCGCAAAACTTCTGGGGATGGGGCCAGAGGGGCTCGGCCTTCACCCTCTACAGGTTAGTGCCGGGCGCTTTGTTTTCGCATGGATCGCGATCGCGGGCTTTGCGGTGCTGCGCCCGCCATCCATTCAGGGGGCCAACTGGCGTTTACATGCCGCCCGTGCCACATGCGGATGGGGATCGGCCACCTGCCTGTTCGCGGCAGCAACCGTCCTGCCGCTGGCGAGCGCGAATGCGCTTTCTTTTCTCAGCCCGCTCGTGACGATGGTGCTTTCGATCTTCTTTCTTGGAGAACGAGTCGGTGCCTGGCGTTGGACGGCAGCAGCAATCGCGATGGTAGGTGCCCTGATTCTGACGGCACCCGGGACTGAAACGTTCCAGCCCGCGGCCCTTGTCGCAATCGCCGCCGCAGTCTTCATGGGGTTCGAGGCTATGTTCATAAAGCGCCTCAGTGACGCCGAACCGCCGGTGCGAATCCTTCTGATCAACAATTCGATTGGTGTTGTGCTGTCTGTCTCTGCTGCACTTTTTGTCTGGCAGTGGCCGACTGCGCTTGGGTGGAGCTATCTTGCCGCCCTGGGTTTCACTATGATCGCCGCGCAGGCGCTCTTCATCCAGGCAATGAAACGAGCCGACGCCAGCCTTACCGTGCCCATGTTCTACACGATCCTGGTTTTCGCGGCGATCTTCGATTTCGTACTTTTCGGCGCGGTTCCAGCTGCTTCTGCGGTACTTGGCGCAGCGCTGATCGTCATCGGTGCAGTGGTCATTTCGATCCGTGGCCGCAAGGCCTAGGGTCCGCGAAAAGCTCGACGACGTTCAGCGGCAGATGCGACGACGAACCGCCAAAGTGCGCGATGACCTCGCAGATTCAGTAGTTGACAATTTAAATCAAGAATTGCCACGATGTGAGCCGACCGAACGGTGATTTGTTTGGCTTTCAGCCATCGCCGATCCCGTTTGTCAGCGGTGCTCACGCAGCCAGGTCTCACCCAGCCTCGTGTCGACAGTGCAATAGCGACCGATGGAGGCGGCCCATGGACGGCCTACAAACGCGTGCGAGCGAGATTCTCGAGATCAAGAATCTCTCGATCACCCTGCCTAAGGGATCAGACCGGAAGTATGCCGTTCAGAACATTTCGTTGACGCTTCGTCGTGGCGAGCTTCGGTGCGTCGTCGGTGAAAGCGGTTCTGGAAAGTCGGTCATGACCAGCGCGATTATGAACGATGTACCGCCACGTCTCGGGATCGAAAGCGGCGAAGTTTTGTTCGACGGTGAGGATGTTCTGAAGTTCTCGCGTTCGAAGCTTTACGAGGTTCGGGGTGTTCGCGTTTCGATGATTTATCAGGAGCCGATGGCTGCGTTGAACCCCTCGCTCCGGGTAACCGCCCAGATCTCCGAGGTCATCAACATCATCAAAAGGGGCGTGATGGTCGAGTATGGGACCGCCCATCAAGTCTTCAACAACCCGCAACATGACTACACCAAGAAACTGCTCGCTGCTGCGCCGGGCAAGGGCTGGCATCTACCATGCCTAAAGCCGGAGGAGGCACACCGCATCGCCGCAAATGTAAGCCGCGCCAGACCACGAAACCTATTCTTCGAACGTCTCTGATAGGAAAACCAAATGAATACGTCAGATCGGACCGGCTGCAATCATCGGAAGCTCACTGCGAAAGAATTGAGGGTTGCGGACGCAAACCTTGATGTTGGCGAAATCGCCGTCCTCGAGATGGCACGATATATGTTCCAGAGTTTCGCGCGACCCGAGACCCAAGGCTGGATCATTGCAGTGTTTCGCGCTGAACACACGTTCCCGGCTAACGTGGCAGCCGACATCGCACTGAAGACCCTTAAGTTCGTCCAAGGCATGCGTGAGAGTCGACGTTCTTGCTTTCAGTTCAACTCACCGGTCTGTGTGGACTGCGCCCGCATTTTGACGGAACACGAGCGGCAACTCCTCGGAATACTCGTCGCCTTACGTTGCGGGCGTGTTAGCCAGGCGCGTGTCCATGCCATGGTTCTCTGCGAAGGCAATGAAACCGAGTACCTGTTAGCTGCGGCGCAGAACCTTGCAGATGCGTTGGGGGAACGCCTGTTGAACGGCTATAACCTGCGGCTCGAAGCTGTCTAGCCGTCGGCTACTGGTAGCCGAAACAGCGCAACGAAAGTGGTCAGCACGGTTCCCCGACGAAACCTTCCGCTCGCACATCAGATGGAGCTAGCGTTCCAGGCGGATTCAGACGTGCTCTGCGTTCCGGAAGTTACTTCAGTACGAAACTGTCTCTGCGCGCACGGTGTTCGGCGCAAGCGTATCTACGACAGATCGCAACCTTCGGAGCTTGGTCACTAGTCTTGTCGATTAGCTGCTATCCATCCGAGAGCTTTTGCGAGCGTTAGTATGGTGAAGACCACGAGCGGTGTTAACGCAGTGTCTGCTATCTGTGTGGTCAACCAAGACAGCATAGTGCTTTCACTGAATGCGTTCCTGTTCGTTGAAGTCGTTTGGTGCCGCATCAAAGACCATAGATCTTACAAGATCGCGCGGCAGTCTAAGCGCTTCTGCAATGTCCTCAGAGGTGTGACCAAGATCAGAAAGCCTTAGGACACGGAGAAGAATGTCATCGTTCTTTAAATTGCTGTAGGGGTCCATCACTGAGATCCGGATGCCGAGGCTCGGGTTTCTCGCTACACGCAATCAGCGTGATGGCTGGGAGTAAAGTACCAGAGTTCGTTCACAATGCAAACATCTCGCTCGTTTCTTGCCTTTGAGATAAGTGCGCCTCCACCGTGCGACATAACTGTCCAAGATAGGCATTGACAAAAACTTGACCGAAGTGATCAGTTTCTTGACCCAGCGTTGCGATCCAGGACGCGAGGCATCTCGCAAATCTAGCATCTCGACGGGGGACGACTATGAACCGCTTCGCTTCGGTGTCCGCGCTGACACTTTCTTTGGCCATAATCTCTAGCTCTGCGACGGCTTCCGAATGGGATGTCAGAATTGGTGGCGAATTCCTATCCTACTTTGGCTACGCGAGTTCGGACGTCAGTACGGACGCTAGTGCCGACTTTGATGGCTTCGATGTCAAAAGCGATGTGGCAGTTTCATTTTTGCCCGAGATTACGCTGGATAACGGTCTACAGTTTGGCGCCGTTGTCGAACTCGATGGCCAAGATGGAACGATCAGCGACAGCTATTTGTTCGTCGACGCGGCCTTTGGAACGATCCAGATCGGTTCAACGACTTCCGCTGGATACGAAATGTTTTACAGTGCACCCGATGCATCGCTCTTGGGAACAAATGATGGCTCGTCCGGGGACTTTATTCCGTTCGACGAGCAGGCAGGGGCTGTGTTTGTCGGAAATGACAGCGGTCTTGGCACACTAAACTCCACGTTCATCGAGAACGGCGCGAATGCCAATGACAACGCTGATCGCATAAACTACTTCACGCCGCGGATCGCTGGTTTTCAACTTGGGCTGTCATACGCCCGCGATCCGAATGCTAGCTCGAATGCTCAGGTCGACTTGAACAATGATCCGTTGAACAATTTGTTCGATGTTGGTTTGAACTATGTGCAAGAGCTTGGCCCGGTCGAGCTAGCGGTCGCTGGTCGCTGGGGAACCGCGTCGGACGATACGGTTGGTGGTAACAATCCTCAGATCTGGGGTGCCGGAGCGAACGTGAGTTACGCAGGCTTCACAGTCGGTGGATCGTTTGCCGAACAAAACAACACTCCATTGTCAGACGGTCAAGCCTACGATGTAGGGGTCAGCTATGCGACGGGGCCGTGGGAGATGTCCGTCGTCTATCAATACGGGTTGAATGCAGACGATGAACAGGCAAACACCGCACTTTCCGTTCCGGCAGGATCTGACGAAGAGCTTCAACAAATCGTTGTTGGCGTGACCTACGGATTGGCTGAAGGCGTGGCCATTGGAGCCTTCGGCGCGTATGTCGACTTCGATGAAGACGTCTCAGATGACGGATCAGCAGCGGGTGATGATGTCGACGGCTTCATAATTGGCGGCGGTGTCTCATTAGAGTTTTGAGCTACTGGAGATCTATTCCTTACAAAAACAGTTGACAATTCTCGACTGACGGCCAATCCATAACCAGTAAATTCCGACTATTTCAGTCGGATGAATCGAGGCCAAGGAGATCCTCATGCATCGCACAATCGCCGCCCTGTTGGGCGCGACGGTCATCGCGTCGGCTGCGACGGCAGTTCAAGCCGCCGAGCTTAACCTTTATTCGTCGCGGCACTACGACACCGATGAACGTCTGTATTCCGACTTCACCGAGATGACGGGAATCACGATCAATCGGATTGAAGGCAAGGCAGATGAGTTGATTGCCCGCATGGAGGCCGAGGGCGACAACTCCCCGGCTGATATCTTCCTGTCAGTTGACACGGTGCGCTTGGCGCGCGCCAAAAGTCTTGGACTGCTGCAGTCGGTCGACAGCGATCTTCTTGAAAGCCATATCCCAGCCTACCTACAGGATGCTGAAAACCAGTGGTTCGCATTCTCTCAACGCGCGCGCATTCTGTTCTATGACAAGACCGATGTCGCGAACCCACCTATGACCTATCAGGACCTCGCCAAGCCGGAATACAAGGGAAAGGTCTGCATCCGCTCGTCTTCGAACGTATACACTCAGAACATCACGGCGGCCCTGATTGCGCACTTAGGCAAGGACGTGATTCAGGACTGGGCAACCGCAGTCGTTGGAAACTTCGCCCGTGACCCTCAGGGTGGAGACACCGATCAGTTGCGGGGGATTGCCTCGGGCGAGTGCGATATCTCGATGTCCAACACCTATTACTACGCCCGAGTTCTGCGCAAAGGCGACAAGGCCATGACTGCCGAACAGATCGCCAACATTGGCTGGGTTTTCCCGAACCAGAATGACATCGGCGCCCACATGAACATCTCAGGCGGCGGCGTGGCCAAGAACGCGCCCAACCGGGAGAATGCGATCAGGTTCCTGGAGTATCTCGCATCAGAGCAGGCTCAGCAGTACTTCTCAGCCGGGAACGACGAGTATCCGGCTGTTCCAGGTGTCGCTCTAGCCGAATCTGTCGCCAAATTGGGTATCTTCCGCCCGGACGCAATCGAGCTTACAAAGATTGCGGCGAACGTCGACACGGCGGTCGATATCTTGAACACTGCTGGCTGGAAGTAGACCAGCGCACCATGTCAGACTTTTGCGCGGGCGTCCTTGCGGGCGCCCGTTTCCGTTTGCGAACCAGGCCTTGAGAACCTGTTTCGCTCCCGGCCCAGTGACCAGCAAAGCAAGATCACCGGAAGCAAACCCACCGCCCCAATAGCGAGGCTTGGGACAGCGGCCTCTGCCAGGCGTTCATCAGAGGCAAGACGATGCGCCTGCACCGCGAGGGTGTCATAATTGAAGGGACGTAGGATCAGCGTTGCCGGAAGCTCCTTCATCACATCGACGAAGACGATGAGGAGTGCTGTGAAAATAGACGAGCGCAGAATAGGCAGATGAACGCGGCGGAGCATGGAGCCTGGCGTTTGCCCGAGGGTACGCGCGACGGCGTCCACATTCGGATGCATGGTCGACAGTCCAGCATCGAAGGCGTTCAAAGCTACGGCCATGAAGCGGATCATGTAAGCCATGATCATCAGCCAGATCGATCCGGTGATCAGCAGCCCGGTATCAATGCCGAACCGCGTTTCCATGAAATGGTCGATTGCGTTGTCGAACGCTGCAAAGGGGAACAGCAGGCCGACCGCGATCACACCGCCCGGTACGGCATACCCTATACCAGCGACGCTGACTGCGGTTCGTGCCGATCGGCTCTCGTTAACTCGCGCGTTGAAGCTGATCGCGATTGCGACGCCGACCGTGATGATCGCTGCGATGCCCGCCAGTGTTATCGAGTGCTGCAGGAACCCCAAGTAACGCGGTGAGAGCAAGATCTGTCCCGAATCCCAGGCCAAACCAAGCAGGTTGAGTGTTGGCAGCAGAAATCCGAACACCACCGGGAAGCCGCAGAAAACGATCGCCCAAAGCGCTTTAAGGCCTTGTAGACGGCTCGGATCCATTCGTTCGAAACGGCGCCCTGCTCCGTGATGCCTTTGGTTCCTGCGCTGCGAAGTCTCTAGCACGGCCAGAACGAGGGCGAAGACAAGCAGGCAGAGTGCAAGCTGTGCAGCGGCGGTTCGGTCAAACAGACTGAACCAACTCAGGTAGATCCCCGTGGCAAAGGTCTGTACGCCGAAATAGGCAACGGTGCCGTAGTCAGCCAGAGTCTCCATCAACGCCAGGAGTACCCCGCCCGCGATGGCAGGACGCGCAATCGGCATGGAGACGCTCATGAACGCGGCCCACGGCTTTTTCCCGAGAGATCTCGCGGCTACGTAAGCTGTCGAAGACTGCTGCAAGAACGCCGCTCGCGCCAACAGATAGACATATGGGTAGAGAACAAAGGTCAGCATCGCGGCTGCGCCGCCAAGCGACCTGATCTCTGGGAACCAGTAGTCTCTCGGCCCCCATCCCATCACGTCGCGCAGCGTCGTCTGCACCACGCCAGGATGATCAAGCAGATCGGTGTAGGCGTAAGCCAAAACATACGCCGGGTAGGTCAAAGGCAGCGCGAGCGCGATTTCGAAGAAACGCCGCCCGGGAAAGTCGGTTGCCGTAACGAGCCAGGCTGTCCCTGTCCCAATGATCGCCGTACCAAAGCCGACAATTACACAAAGCAGTGCTGTCGTGAGCGCGTAGCGCGGCAGAACAGTTTCGGCCAAGCTCGCAACCGTGCCGATACCCCCAATCGAAGAGACAAGGACCGCGCCCATTGGCAGGATACAGATCGCGACACACACCCAAGCAATGATGGGCAGACCTCGCGGCAGCCGTAATCGCTTTGCTTGGTTCATTCTTTGCTCCGCCAGATAGCGCAAGGTTAACAGATAGTTGGCTACGCAGAGTTCTCTCAGCATCCGCGTCGACTTGGATTGTGATGAACCTTGTGTGGCCACTTTCGCTCAGAAGCTATAGCGGCCCGAAGATGTTTCGATAGGTCTGCCTGCCAGATAGTGACCACTCGGTCGAGGCAAGCGTGCCTAACAACCTCTACTGAATTGATCAGAATTAGTTGACAGCTTTTGTCAGCTTAATGTATCTGCCTCGGTGTGCGGCAAGCTACCAAGCAGAAGGAAGCCACCCGGCCGCAGCGCAATCTCATGCGATGGAGGGGTGGCATGATTTCAAGAAAACGATTTGCACTTTTAGCGGCGATCGCCGCATCTTCACCCACTCAGGCGCAAGATACAAACGATCCAGATGAACTTGTAACCGAAGAGATCACCGTCTTTGGCGGAGCGCGGGATGAACGCCGTCTGCTCGAGACACCGAATGCCGTTACGGTTCTGGATCAGGAAGAGATCCGGCGCAAGCAGGCCTCGACGTATGAGGAGCTGATTGGCGATGTTCCTGGGGTACAGATCGGCGGCGGCCCGCGTGGGATCGCGCAGGAACCGAACATCCGCGGCTTTCAGGATGAGCAGGTTGTTATTCGGATCGACGGAGCACGGCAGAATTTCAATCTCGCACACCGAGGTCGGTTCTTCACCGATCCGGATGCCCTTAAGCGCGTCGAAGTCCTGCGCGGCGGTAATTCGACCTTGTTCGGATCCGGTGCTCTTGGGGGCGTGATCCTGCTTGAGACGGTCGATGCCGCAGATATCCTTGACCCTGGTCAGATAGTCGGCGGCCGCATCAAGGGTGGCTTCTCCAACCAAGGTCGGGAATTCATCGGATCCGGGACGCTTGCACTCCAATACGGTGATTTCGACGCGCTGGGCTTCATTTCATACCGGCCGATGGGTGAAGATCTGGAGGATGGCAACGGCGACCCGATCGCCAACTCTGAGATCGATGCCGTCAACGGCATTGTCAAATTTGGGTTTTCGCCTGGAGATCATCGGTTCGAAGTTAGCTATAATGTCTATGACGATGAAGGAGTAACGCCACCGAACGCCGACGCGGCTGCAAGCAGCACCAATGTCGTGAACCGGGAACTGTCCTATCAGACCGTGCGCGGTGAGTGGACATGGCAGCCCGATGACAATCCGCTCTTCGATGTCAGTGCGCTGGTCTACTTTAATGACGCTGAAGTGACCGAGGACCGGATTTTCGACGGCCGCCTGAACGAAACCGAATATACGACGCTTGGGTTCGAGCTCGTCAACAGGACGGACTTGGATCTCGGTGTCCCGGTCCGGCTATCGTATGGAATTGAGGCCTTTCAGGACGAGCAGGAAGCGCTGAGCGATGGCGCGGCGCGCCTCTCGACACCAAATGCAACCGCGCGATACTTCTCGGCGTTTGCACAGGGCGACATCGAGCTGCCCTATGGTTTCACGCTCACTCCGGGACTTCGGTTCGACAGCTTTGACGCTGATCCCGAGGGCGACTTCCCGGATCTGAGTGACAGTGAGGTATCACCCAAACTTGCGTTGCAATGGCGCCCGGTCGATCCGTTGCAACTCTGGGTGAACGCGTCGCAGTCCTTCAGGGCACCTTCAATCACCGAACTCTATAACGACGGTACGCATTTCGGCTTCGTAGAACCGCCGGCCAATCCGTTTGCACCGACCTTGATCTTCGACAACCGCTTCGTCCCGACACCCGATTTGGAGCCGGAGCGCTCTCGCGCGCTCGAGATCGGGGGGCGCTGGAGCGAGTCAGACCTTGTCTGGCAGGGCGACGCCTTCACGTTTTCTGTCAGCGCCTACTATGCGGATGTCGAGAACTTCATTGACTCCGTTGTCACAGATTTCGGCGCGCCGACCTTCGACTTCAGGGCAAATACGCTGACCTTCCTGGGCACGACGTTCAATCGGAACGTCGATGCTAAGCTCTGGGGTTTCGAGGCCGAACTGGATTACGACGCCGACGACTGGTTCTTCGGCAGCGGCCTGACGATCCCGCGCGGCACTGACGGTGATGGCGGCAATCTGGGTTCCATTCCTCAGGACCGCCTGGTGTTCACAGGCGGGGTTCGTCCGCTGGAGGGGTTGGAGCTTGGTGCGCGCGCGACTCTGCTGAAGGGCCAGGATAAAGTGCCTGTCGGTGGTTTGACGACTGATGGAACGGCGATCTTCGATCTCTTCGGATCGTACGAACCAAACTTGGCCGGGCTGGAAGGCGCCACCCTCCGCTTCGGGATCGATAACCTGACCGACCGCACATACCAGCTCGCAGGAAACGGCCTGAACCAGGCTGGCCGCGCCTACAAGCTTTCCGCATCCTTCGATTTCTAGAGAGATCAGCCATGCCGCAGCAAAGCCAGCTCCTCAACGATTTCAACTCTCTCAGGGTGCAGAACCCGATCGTGCGATCGGTCGACGCCGCAGCTCGGTTAGGTGTCTCTGAAGGCGAACTGGCCGAAGCCCGGTGCGGTGGACCCGAGATCATACGGTTGTCCGGGCGCGGGGAAGATCTAGGGCGCTTGATCGACGGTTTGCGCGATGTAGGCCGGGTCATGACGCTGACCCGGAACGCGGCCGTGGTGCACGAGACCAAGGGACCGGTCCGTGATGTCAAGTTTCACGGGACCATGGGACAGGTCGTCGGCCCGATCGATCTGCGACTGTTTCTGCGCCACTGGCATGTCGCCTATCACGTCTCTGAGGATACCAAATCCGGACATCGCAGGTCGCTCCAGGTCTTCGATTCCCACGGCGGGCCGGTACTAAAAGTCTATGCGCTGGAAGAAACGGATTCAGTGGCTTGGGATGCGTTGATCGACGACCATGCCGACCTGTCGACTGCGACCACCTTTTTCGTGCCGGCACATGCAAAGCACAATGACCGCCCGGATGATCAAGTCGACGTTGAAGAATTGCGAATACGCTGGAACGCGCTTGAGCACAGTCATGACTTCTTCAGAATCCTGAAGGAACTCGAAGTCGGACGACAGCAAGCGCTTCGACTCGCGGGGTCGGAACTGGCCGAACCTCTGGACCCTACTTCGGTACGGGCGATGCTCCAAGGTGTCAGTGCCGCGGAGATCCCGATCATGTGTTTCGTCGGCAATCCCGGCTGCATCCAGATTTTCTCTGGCCCTGTCCAGACGATTGGGGATGCGGGCACATGGCTGAACGTGCTGGACCCTGACTTCAACCTTCACATGCGGATGGACATGGTCGACAGAGCCTGGCTGGTACGAAAGCCCACCGGTCTGCGCGGCATGATCACATCGCTCGAACTGTTTGACGCCGAAGGCGAGATGGTCTGCCAGTTCTTTGGCGCGCGGCCACCGGGCGAACCAGAAAGAGAAGATTGGCGCGAGGTTGCGGAATCCTTAGCAAAGGAGGCGACGACATGAGACAGCATACCGAAAAACTGCTGGTAGCGGCGTTCACTGTTTTTCTGCTGTGCGTTGCAGCGATCACCACTGTCGCGGCAGGCGAGGCGAAGCGCATCGTCGTTGCCGGCGGCGATCTGACTGAGATCGCGTATGCGCTCGGCGCAGGTGACCGGATCATCGCGGTGGACTCGACCTCGAACTATCCGGCGGAAGTCTCCGAAAAAGAACAGATCGGCTATGTACGGCGTCTCTCTGCCGAAGGCATTCTCGCGCTGACACCGGACCTGATGCTGATCGCGCATGACGCTGGTCCCGACACGGCTGTCTCCCAGCTTAAAGGTGCAGGCGTGCGCATTGCCAAAGCACCGTCAGACGACACGATCGACGCGATCCCCGACAAGATCCGCTTTGTCGGTACGGAGCTTGGCGCGGAAGCTGATGCGACCGCTTTGGCGGGTGAGGTCAGGACCGCCCTGGCTGATGTCGCTGCGCGTGTGGCCACATTGAAGTCCAACCCCAAGGTTTTGTTCCTGCTGTCGCTGGACAGAGGCACACCTTTGGCGGGTGGCACCGGTACGTCTGCGCATCAAATGATCGCGCGAGCAGGTGGAATAAACGCCGCTGCTGGTTTTGAAGGGTACAAACCGATGTCGCGGGAAGCGATCCTGGATGCCGCCCCGGATATCATCCTGATGATGCAACAACACGCCGAGCGCGCTGGTGGATTGGAAGCTGTCCTGGCGCGGCCCGAGATAAAGCTGACGCCCGCGGGGGAGACTGGCGACGCTGTGGCTATCGAAGGCATGTTGTTGCTCGGCTTTGGACCGCGGACACCGCAAGCGATCGCCGAGCTTGCCCGGGCGATACACAAGGATGCGGCGAAACAGGCTGGATTGTGACGGCAACTGCCGAACAAGAGACAGGGCGGCTCGCACATTTGGGCGGCTCGCGAACGGCCCTCCTCTTCTTTGTCCTACTCACAATCGCAAGCATGGCGTTGATCGCAGAACTCGCTCTGGGGCCCGTGCAAATTACGCCAGACCGCGTGTTGGCGACCCTGACAGGTGGCGGCGAACCGATGGAAAGCGCCATTCTCTGGCAGATCCGAATCCCACGCGCGGCGCTGGGCATCGCTGTCGGCGTCTCGATGGCGCTCTCCGGCGCGGCGCTCCAGGGTTTGCTTCGTAATCCCCTGGCAGAGCCGGGCCTGATCGGTGTGACGGCTGGCGCCTCGCTGGGTGCCGTCATGGCGATTGTATTGGGCGGGCTGGTGGTTGGTTTGATGCCGGATGTGATTGCGCCGTTCTTGCTGCCGATAGCGGCGTTCATAGGGGGCGCGACGGTTATTGCCATCTTGTTCAGCCTGGTACGTTTCGGTTCGGGTCCGAGCGTAGCGACGCTGATCCTCGCCGGTGTCGCGATCAACGCGATTGTCGGTGCCGCGATCGGCGTGTTGATCTACATCTCCGACGATCAGCAGCTGCGCGATCTTACGTTTTGGACCATGGGCTCGCTCGGTGTAGCCGACACGCGGCTCATCGGCATCGTCACCGTTCTCGCTCTCTTGACCTTCCCAGTCTTCCTGGGCAGCACGCGCGCATTGGACCTGCTGCAGCTGGGCGAGCGTGCGGCGTTTTACTCCGGTCTCAACATAAACAGGGCGCGGATGCGGATTGCTGCTGCGACAGCTCTATCTGTAGGTGCCGTCACCTGTGCAGCCGGCCCGATTGGCTTCATTGGACTGGTCGCACCTCACATTGCCAGAATGATGTTTGGACCAGGCCATAAGGTACTGCTACCAGCATCGGCATTGATCGGCGTGATCCTCGTTCTTGCCGCTGATCTTGGCGTGCGTTTGGCCGTTCCACCGGCCGAACCGCCGATCGGTTTGGCAACCAGCCTGATTGGAGGACCATTCTTCCTGTGGCTTTTGATGCGCCAGGTCTCGCGGGGGCGGGTTATTGCTTGAAGCCCGAGAAGTTACTGTCAGCTTCGGGACCAAACGTGCACTTGACGGTGTGTCCTGTGCTCTCGCACCGGGTGAAGTCGTCGCCGTGATTGGCCCGAATGGCGCCGGTAAATCGACCTTGCTGGCTGCTTTGTCTGGCGTGATGAACCCTGGGGCCGGTAGAGTGTTGATAGATGGAGATGAGGTCAACGACCTCTCACCGGAAGACCTTGCCCTGCGCCGTGCGGCGCTTGAGCAGACGCCGGTAAGGGACGTGCCCTACACCGCCGAGACACTGGTCGGGTTGACGATCCCGACACGGATTTCGCCATCAGAAGCGCGAGAGATCGTGAACCGTGCCTTGCGCGCGGTCGATCTCGAGGACATCCGAACGGTCGCCGTGCACCGGCTTTCGGGTGGGCAGGCGCACCGGGCGCATCTGGCGCGCGCGCTCGCGCAGCTCTGGTCAGGACAGACGTTGGGCTATGGCCGATATCTGATGATCGACGAGCCGACGGCCAGCCTGGATTTGCAGCATCAGCGCAATGTCCTGGATGTCGTGCGTACCGTATGTCAGGAGGGAACCGGCGTCCTGATCGTACTCCATGACCTTACGCTGGCCGCGGCGATCGCCGATCGGGTCCTGTTGATGAGAGCTGGTCGAGTCGTGATTGACGCAGCGCCAGACGACGTCATTCAACCCAGCCTAATCGAGCCCGTTTACGAGACCCCGATCGTCGTTGTGCGCAAGGACGCGCAGATGATCGTCGCACCGGACTATCGGCCGGGCGCCGCCCTGAATTCCTGAGAACCAGCAAAGGGGATTTGCCATGTTTGTCGCCATGAACCGCTTCAAGGTCGTGAAGGGTCACGAGACTGCTTTCGAGGATGTCTGGAAGGGCCGCGACACGAAATTGGGTGAGATGAAGGGCTTCCTGGACTTCCACCTGCTGCGCGGACCCGAGGCCGAGATCACACTCTCTATGCGTCTCACACGATCTGGGCGAACCGCGAGGACTTTGAAGCCTGGACCAAGTCGCAGCAGTTTCGCGACGCCCATAAGGACGCTGGGCAGAACAAGGTGCTCTACCAGGGGCACCCGGAGTTCGAAGGCTTTTCCTCGGTCGAGGGAGCTTGATCACGCGATCGGTGCGGGCCCTTCAGCCGATCTTAAGCGCCTCATGATCGGTGCTGTGCCTGCGCCGCCTCCCCACGACGGTGCATTCGGTAAATCATCGCGTTCTAAACGTGATTGGGAGAGTGACGTTTACCTGTGACTTTCCCATTTCCTTTGGGATGTCGGGGAAGCTACTGACGCGCTTCACCGCCGCCATTGCGGCTTCGTCCAGAATGCTCTCACCGGAGGAGCTGACCATCGTTGCCGCGACTAATTTGCCTGAGGCATCGAGCGTTACGCGAACTTTGGCGGTTCCTTCGGTGCCACGCCGCTTTGCCCGCTTTGGATACCTCTTCTTACGCTCTACTGATCGCCGCACAGCCGTCAGGTAACCTTTTCGCGCTGAATTGACTGCCGCCTTCGAATAGCCCCCGTTCGCGGCAACGCCGCCGGAGCCAGCAGTCAAGGCCGCAATTTTCTGGCCTTGGCCCTCATTACCGGTTTGCGCGGAGCCTAGAGGTGCGCGTGTGGAAGCTACCTTCGGATGTTCCTTCTTGGGTTCTTTGGGAGCCTTTTTCGCGACCCGTTGGGTTGGTTGAGTTTTCTTCGTAGTTGGCTTTTTCTTCGTGATCTGCTTTTTGGGCTTCCGTGGCTGCTCGACTTTCGGCGGCGTTGGCTTGGTGCGCGGCATGGCCGCGATCAGTGGAGCCCCCTCGTCATCGACGGTTGGCTCGGATTCGGTCTGTGGAATCGTCGGTGCTGCTAAGTTCGGCTGCGGCAAGGCGATGCGTTGCGGCACTGATCGCTGAACGCTCATCGCCAAAGCAGTGGTCGGGTTGCGCTGTACGTCCGGCGCGTCCACTTGGTGAGACGGCTTAAGCAGGTTGAGATCCTGTGGCCTTTGGTTTGGATCGGGATCTGGTTCATCCGCGCGGGGCGAGACCGGATTTTGCAGCGGCAAGGTTTCCGGAACCACAACAGAGGTCGTTGGCAGGTCAAGCTGTGGCAGATCGGGTGACGGGGCAGCTTGAACAGGTCGCGATAGGACCGGCACGCTTGGAGCGATAGCTTGCGGCGTGATCTGTGGCGGCCTCACGAGTTGAGGACGTTGAACTGCCTCGATAGGAGAAAGCAGCTGATCGGGCCGTGTGAGGTTCGAGACTTCGAACGTTTCTGTGTCCGCCAACTCGTCAGGTTGATCGACGCTGTCTTCCACGATGTCGGTCTGCTCGATCTCATCCGCATCAGCCGTCTCCGGTTGATCTTCCCAGCTTTCGATCAGCTCATTCAGATCACCGGCGGCACCAAGTGGCGATCCCGCTGTGGTCTCTCCGCCTGCAGCCAGCGGCGCGCCAGTATCTGTTGTCCAGGCGATGACCAAGTGGATCGCAATCGCGATCACTGCGAAAGCCACGAACTCGACGAGCCTCGTCATTTGCCCGACACCGAAACAAGTTGGCTACGGACGATCCCGACCCCTGCGAGGCGCTTCAGCAAGCGCGCGATCTCGACACCCGCGGCGGTCCGGTCTGCCTTGATGATCAAAAGGGTATCCGGCCTTGTACCGAGACCCGATGCGGCGATCGCAGGAAACACGTCGTCGCCGGTCATCTCGCCCCATGCAATTGCACCGGACGAGGATACGAACAAGGGCTGATCTGCCTCTGCTGGGGTATCCGTGCGGCTTTCGGGCGGGTCAACGTCAAACGGCTCCTGCGGCGCGATGGTCGCGGTCATGAGGAAGAAGATCAGAAGCAGGAACACCACGTTAATCATCGGAACGATGCTTTCAGCCGGTGGCTTGCGATGCGGCTCGCTCAGGTCCATCGAGGGCTACTCGGCCAGAACAAGGCGGGTCATGCCCGCTGCGGACAGCGTGTCGATCACGGTCACGAGATCCTGCAGCGTTGTGCCGTCTTCCGCACGCAGGACCACAACAGCACCTTGATCCGGCATCAAAGTCGAGAGCTCTGAGGAAAGATGGTCCAAGGTGGTTTGACGCCCGTTCAGACGGATGCTGTCCGCTCCAACGGAAACCAGACGCGGCGCGCCTTTGTATTCGCCCCCACCGGCAAGTGCTGGGCTGAGTGGCATGGCGTTGTCGATGCCGAACCGCGCGGCCAGCATGAAGAACACCAGCAACAAAAAAACGACGTCGATCATCGGCGTCAGGCTGGGGCGCCTGCGCGGGATCGGTGTGGCGAGGCTGATCACCTCACTCTGCGGCATGTGCGAAACTCTGAATGGGCGGTCGCGTAAAAACGCGCGTGGCGATGTCTTCGAGGTCGAGCCGCAACCGATCAGTCGTGCTTTCGAACCAGGTCAATGCAGCAGAAGCCGGAATGGCCACAGCCATGCCTGCCGCGGTTGTGAGCAGTGCCTCCCAGATGCCGCCTGCAAGGGCCGCGGGATCTGCGCGCGATCCCGCAGCTTGCAGCGTCTGAAAGGCTGCGATCATGCCAAGGACCGTTCCAAACAAGCCAAGCAGAGGTGCAACGGCCGCGATAAGTTCGAGCGCGCGCAGGCCGGACCGCGCTTGAGCGAGCTCCCCCTTTGCGACGCGAATGGTCTCCTCTCGCGCACTTGCGACATCCCTTGTCAACGCTGATTCTATCGCAACCCCCGTTACACGCGCTCTGACGCCGCGCCCCTGCGAAGCAGTCTCGCGGGCCATGGCATCTTCGCCGGCCAACCACAACTCGACGGCGGTCTCCGCCCTGGTTCGGCGCCAGACACCCGTCACCGCGTAGCGCCAGATCTTCCAGAGAATGATCGCCAGGGTCAGGACCGAGAGGACGGCAATCGCCCAGATCGCGACGCCTCCCTTGTCGAGCAACTCGCCCGCTGGGCCGAAGAGATCCGTCGTGGCGCTCGCAAAAGCGTTGCTTTGAACGTCATCCGCCGCACCCGCCTGCAAAGACAAATTTGCGTCCGCACCGGTTTGTGCGGTGCCGATCGCACCTTCTTCGATCAAGTCTTCGCTCATTCCAGCCCTGCATGCCATGGTTGGTCATGAAGCTTGCTCTCCCGTGCGAAGTCGGGATGGCTGGCATTAATCTTAGCAAAATTGTCGGTTTTTCTTTTCCCGACTGATTTAGTTTGTTACCAATATCCGAGTCGTAGCCACCAGGTCAACAAGCGGGCCGGCAGCCACACCGTAAAGCAATGACGATTGTGGAGGTCGCTGTGAACAGATGCCGATACCTGAGGACGATGCTGGAGTTGAGGACATGAGCACGGTTGCAGCCCGCCGGTTGGACCGTATCTCTCCGAAGCCTGAAGCGAAAGTCGTGCGTGTCAACAGTCAAGAACTTCTAAGTGGTGCCCGAAAAATCGTCATCGTGCACGATGATGCCGAGTATACGCTTCAGGTCACGCGTCAGAACAAGCTGTTGCTCACCAAATGACCCAGCGGCGGATGACATTCAGACATAATGAAGAAGAGCGCGAGGTCGAAGGCGCGCGTCCAGTCGGCCAGATGCAGGAAGTCAGTCCACGCCAGCAGCGCTTTGTCAAATGTCTGCGCTGTTGGATGGAGGCGCCAGATTATCAGGTCTTCATCTTCTCATTGGCAATGCCGGATCTCGGGAAGGCCAAGGCGCAGCGCTACGTCCGCGCCTGTGAGGCGTTCATGAGCAACCTTGCTGTCTCTGCGACGCGCCCCATCGCGCGCCATGGCGTCCAGTGTCCGTGCCTGGGCCAGGACGAGGCCGTACTGCTCTCGGTCCTGCATCACGCCGGGATCGGTGATCGGTTTGGCGCATCAGTTCAGGCGGCGCGGCTGGTCCGCCAGGACCGGCTCAATCCATTTGTCGACGCGGCCGAGGACTTGAGCTTCGCGATGTCGGGAGTGGCGCTGACGCCGAACCAGCATGCCGCGAGTCCTGAGAAACCAGCGAACGTACCTCTACACTAACCAAGGACAGGAGTGGGAACGATGAGATCGAGCATTTGGGCAGGGCTTCTCGCAGGGATTGTCGCCCTTCCGGCGGTGGCCGCAGATGAGGCCGCTGTTATCTCAAACTACGCTGACATTGCTGCCGCCAAGTACCTGGACAGTCTGACTACCGCCAAGGCGCTTCAAAGCTCGGTCGATGCGCTCATCGCGAGTCCGTCCGCGGAGGCGCTGCAGGCCGCCAAAGACGCGTGGCTAGTCTCTCGCGTGCCCTATCAGCAGACCGAGGTCTACCGTTTCGGCAACGCGATCGTTGACGATTGGGAGGGTAAGGTAAACGCCTGGCCGCTGGACGAAGGGCTCATTGACTATGTCGATGCGTTGTATGGTGGCCCGACCGAGGAGAATGAGTTTGCCGCTCTAAACGTAATTGCGAATGCGTCGTTCACATTGTCCGGTAAGGAAATTGATGCAAGTCAGATCACGCCAACGCTGCTGGAAGAAACACTCCATGAAGCTGATGGCGTCGAGGCCAACGTTGCCACCGGTTATCATGCAATCGAGTTCCTTTTGTGGGGACAGGATCTGAACGGCCACGGACCAGGGGCGGGCAATCGTCCATGGACAGACTATGCAAAGGGCAATGCGTGTACGGGCGGAAACTGCGATCGTCGTGCGGAGTACCTAAAGGCTGCGACCGATCTGTTGGTAAGCGATCTGGAATGGATGACGGCCCAATGGCAAGTCGGCGGTGCCGCACGTACCGAGCTTGAAGCCAACCCGAACACCGGGATCGTGGCCATGCTGACCGGTATGGGATCACTGTCCTATGGTGAGCAGGCAGGAGAGCGCATGCGTCTTGGCTTGATGCTCAACGACCCGGAAGAAGAGCACTCCTGCTTCGCCGACAACACACACAATGACCATTTCTATGACGGTCTGGGTATTCGAAACGTCTATCTGGGCGAGTATGTGGGAGTCGACGGTCGTGTCGTCTCAGGTGCATCGCTGTCGGATCTTGTGGCGAGCGCAGACGCCGCTTTGGACACCGAATTGCGTGGGAAACTGGACGCGACCATGACCGCTCTTGGCCGGATCAAAACCGCCGCCGAAGCAGGGTTCCGCTACGACCAGATGCTCGAGCGCGGAAACGATGCTGGCGAGGCATTGGTGATGGGCGGTGTCAATGCGTTGATCGATCAGACCCGGTCGATCGAGCGCGCGGTCTCGGCCCTCAAGTTGGATACTATCGCGTTCGAAGGGTCGGATAGCTTGGACAATCCGTCTGCTGTCTTCCAGTAGACAGATCATCGTGCCGGGGAACCTCTCCCCGGCACCCGTTCAATAGCCAGCGGATCGTTCCGTCAGCCAGTCAACTTAGAACACCTGGTAGTGGAATGATTGTTTGCTCTTGTGCCGTGATCTCAACAGATGACCTAACCCGCGCGGTCAGCTGGATGCAGGCAGCCGATCCGAATGTTCGTATTACACCCAGCAAACTTTTCCGCGCGCTTGGGAAGGAGCCCGATTGCGGCGGCTGTATTGCCGTGATGCTCAAGACCATTCTAGCGGCAATCCACGAACAGAAAACCACGCAAGAGATCAGCGTTTCGGACCCACCAAATCTGAGGACATCAGTGGTTTCCACGCGATGAGGGGCGTTCCCACGCATCGCGCCAGACACCTCTTGCGGAAGCTCCCTGACTATTCATAGATCGACGTGAACAAGAAGTCGCAAGGACGCCATGAGCAAGCTGCCCAGCCCCTGTATCGATGTATGTAAGTTCCGGCGTGCCGGTCACTGCATCGGTTGCTCTATGACCAAAGATCAGAAGAGCATCTTTAAAAAGCTGAAGAAGGAAAGCCAAAAGTCGGCATTCCTTACGATGCTTACTGCGCAACAGGCGCAGATGGGAAAATACCGGGCTTGGCCCGACGCCTATGCACGCAAGTGTGCGAAGAAAGGCGTCGAGCCCAGATTAAATCTGTCAGGCGAGGTGTGAACGAAGGAACCACGCAAACTTCTCGTGGACCTGACCGCGCGCGATGCACAGATCCTCGGTGAGCGTGTCACCATGCCCTGCGGCCATCTCACCGCAGCCCGCGATCGTCGCCGCCAGGGTTTCCTGCGCAGCCAACATCGACTTGATCATGTCTTCGGCAGAAGCGTGGCCGTCGTGCTCGGAGATCTTGGAACGTTCGACCATTTGGGCGAGGCGCCCCTCGGCATGTCCCCCGATCGCCTTGATGCGCTCGGCCAAATCGTCCTGCGCGACAAAGTGATCCTCGTACACTTTCTGGAACAGGTCGTGCAGCGTGCCGAATGCCATGCCTGTGACGTTCCAATGAAAGTTCTGCGCAAGCATCGTGGCCACTGCCGTCTCGGCAACACATTGATTGAGCGCAGTCGAAATTTCTGTTCTTGCATCTGTTGACAGATGCATCGCGGCTTGGGTCATGCTCTTCCCCTGGGTCTATGGTGAATAGCTGGCTGGCGACTGCTGGCTTGCTGACCCGCAATCTAAGCCCATAGTTCCTGACGGCAAGAAATTTTTTAGAATTATTCTAATTCGAATCCAGATGCTCGGCGACCGCACCAATCAGGAAGCACAGGTTACCTTGAGCGTGCTGAGGCACTCGACTCTGCATCAGGAATGCAATGCTGTGCACATCATCGGCGTGATGGCAGAGGATCAGCCGCATCAACCACTGTTCATCGAAGCTGAGTTCATCAACGCCGGGGCGGTTGAAGTGTGGAATCCGGTCCAGGACTTGCGCGAGACAGCGCACCAAAAATTCCGCGAAGGCATTTGTCGCGACTGATTGATCCTGTGACAGGACCTTACAGGCATCGGATACGTTGGCGCGCGCAGTGCAGCGGCACGCGAGAGCAACCATGCGAAGGCCATTCAACAAGCGGGTCGCGTCGGCGTCAAAATCTTCCGCTGGCCGGACGAAACTGTCCCCGACCGCGAGGCCGTCATTCGACGGAAAGATGAAAGCTAGGCTCATGTGTCACGCCAGAATCGCTATTCTTGATAAAAGTTATCGGTTATTTCGGTGCCTGGAAAGAGGCGTTCCGTCTCAAGGGGCAAGAATGTCAACTCTTGTGCGCATCTGCAACAGTAAACAGCACCTGACAGTTGGGCGTGGCCTCGCCGGTTTTCTTGCATGCGTCTTGCTCTCAGTTGGATCAAACTCAACATCGATGGCAGCGGCGGACACCTGGGAGCCAACCTGGGTTGATGATCCGCATTTGGCCGCGGTACCGCGCACAGAGGCGGAGTCCATTCGGATCGATGCCGCGGTGCCTCCGACACGCCATTACACCAAGTCCGAGACCTATGAAGCGCGCCCTGCTGGTGCAGCGACAGTCCGCGCCCGGACAGATCGAAATGCGTTCTCTGAGGCATCGGCCAATATCAGTTTTGAAGACGAGCTTAACTTCAAGGTTGGAAACGGGTTATTCCGCAAGCTTTGGGTTGCGGCCCCGGCCTCGACACGTGCCTCGGATGGGCTAGGCCCTCTCTACAACGCACGGTCCTGTCAACGCTGCCACCTTAAGGACGGGCGTGGACATCCACCGGAGACTGTCGAAGACAACGCGATCTCGATGTTTCTGCGCGTTTCGATCCCTGCGTCCAGCGCGCAGGATGCGGAAATGAAGGCCAAGATTGCCGACTTCATCGCCACGGCTGCCGAGCCTAATTATGGCAGACAGTTTCAGGATTTCGGTCTGCCCGGACACGGTGCAGAGTATCGATTTTCCGTTGAGTACGAAGAGTTTCAAGTTGATCTCTCGGACGGAGAGACGGCGACTTTGCGCCGACCCGTCTATAAAGCGGCAGACCTTGGCTATGGTCCGCTGCATCCAGAGGCAATGCTGTCGCCGCGCGTAGCACCTCAGATGATCGGGCTCGGATTGCTCGAAGCGATACCTGCGGCGGATATCCTGGCGAATGCTGATCCGGATGATGTTGACCGCGACGGAATCTCGGGCCGGCCAAACGTCGTCTGGTCGATGGAGTATGACCGTCCGATGCTCGGTCGCTTCGGGCTAAAGGCAGGGATGCCGACAATCCGCGAGCAGAACGCCGGAGCCTTTGCAGGCGACATCGGGATCTCGAACCCGATCATGCGTGCAGGATGGGGCGAGTGCACCGATAAGCAGGTCGACTGCCGGCGTCATCCGGATGGCGCCGATCCTCAGGACGACGATCTGGAGATTGGCGAAACGGCATTCGATCTGGTCACGTTCTATGCGCGTAATCTTGGCGTTCCGGCGCGCCGAGATATCGATGATCCGGACGTTCTGCGCGGAAAACAGGTTTTCTACGAGACAGGCTGCATCGCGTGCCACACGCCAAAATTCGTCACCCATCGTCTGGAGGATCGTCCGGAGCAGAGTTTCCAATTGATCTGGCCGTACACGGATCTCCTTCTGCACGATATGGGTGATGGCTTGGCCGACAACCGACCCGAAGCGCGCGCGACCGGGCGCGAGTGGCGCACGCCGCCGCTTTGGGGCATCGGCCTGACCGAGCAGGTTAGCGGGCACACGTATTTCCTGCACGACGGACGCGCACGGTCCTTGCTGGAAGCCGTTCTTTGGCACGGCGGAGAAGCCGAATCTCAAAGGAATGCTGTGATCGACATGCCAAAGTCAGACCGAGCAGCCCTGATCCAGTTCTTGGAAAGTTTGTGATGCGAGCGACCTTGGCCTTCTTCCTCTTCGCGCTGGTCGTGAGCGTCGGGAAGGCCGACTCTGGGCCGAGTTTGCCAACGATTGTCGATCGCCATGTGCTGACTGGGTACTCTCAGTTGGAAGCTACTACTCGCAAACTCGCACAGAGCGCTACGGCGAATTGTGCTCCTTCGTCAGAGGCATTGCGTTCGGCCTTTCATGAATCATTCGATGCATGGCTCGGAGTAAGCCACTTGCGTTTTGGGCCGAGCGAGGTCGACAATCGTGCATTCGCCTTAGCGTTCTGGCCAGACCCACGTAACAAGACACGAAAGGCGCTTGCTCGGCTGGTCGCCGCGCGTGACCCGATAATTCAAGAGCCCAGCGCATACAAAACTCTCTCGGTAGCTGCGCGTGGTTTTTTTGCCTTGGAGATTCTCTTGTTTGACTCGGTATTGCGCAGTTCGGGAGATGCCGAGTACTTTTGTGCCCTGACACGCGCCATTGCGTCGGATGTCGCCGACACTGCTCGTGAAATCGCAAAAGATTGGCGCGACGATTTCAAAACGGAGTTCAACTCGTTTGGCGGCCACTATCGGACGGAGCGCGAAGCGCGGCAGGAGTTTTTCAAGGCGCTGAGTACAGGGCTGCAGTTCGTATCGGAGGCGCGGCTTGGGCGCCCTCTAGGAGCTTTCGAGAGGCCCAGGCCGAGGCGAGCTGAAATGCGATTGTCGAAAAGATCGCTGCGGAACGTTAATGAAAGCCTTGATGCACTTCGCGATCTGGCATCGCAGTTGGCCTCCAATGCA
The DNA here is from genome assembly GCA_038534015.1 of Pseudomonadota bacterium. Lineage (GTDB taxonomy): Bacteria > Pseudomonadota > Alphaproteobacteria > Sphingomonadales > Sphingomonadaceae > Erythrobacter. Next base: position 23,274 of record JBCAXQ010000001.1, read on the forward strand.
CCTGAAACAGCTGAACGTTTAGGTCTTGGCTTCGATGCAGCGCGTGAAGCCGCATCAAAGCTAATCGAAGACCCGGTGTTTTCCTCTGTGGCTGATGTGCAAGGACGACTGAGAGTCGAGGTGCTCCAGCAGCGAGTGGACAATATCCGCCGCATAGTTGGTGGGGAACTCGCACCGGCATTGGGTGTGGGACAGGGCTTCAATGCGCTCGATGGCGACTGAGATGCCAGACCGTCGTACCTTCCTTTCGGGCGCAATCGCTGCAGCACTCCCTGCCAACTCGGGGTGGGCTGACGTCGGGTCTCCGCAGTACCTTTCTGCGGCTCGCACGCAAAATGGCCTTCATCACCTTGTCGGCTTGGATGAAGACAGCCAGAAGGTTTTTTCGGTTGCACTGCCATCACGCGGCCATGCCGCGGCCTGCCATCCTGATCGGCCTGAAGCAGTCGTTTTCGCACGGCGACCCGGACGATACGCGATTGTTCTAGACTGTTTGACCGGAACGGTGCTCGCTCAGTTGCCTGCAAATACCGAGCGGCATTTCTACGGCCATGGTGTTTTTTCGCAAGACGGCTCCCGGCTCTACACGACCGAGAACGCCTACGAGCTTGGCGAAGGTCGCATCGGTGTCTGGGCGGCTGACGACGGCTACAGACGTGTAGGAGAAATGTGGTCAGGAGGCATTGGCCCTCATGATATCAAACTCCTCTCAGCCTCGGGAATCTTAGTTGTCGCAAACGGCGGCATTGATACGCACCCTGAGAGCGGACGTACAAAACTCAATCTACCCACCATGCAATCGAACCTGACCTACCTAAGTGTGCATGGTGAGATTCTAGAACAGGTCGAAACCGAGCCAGAGTTGCGGCTGAATTCCATCCGACACCTGGACGTTCGCTCCGACGATCTCGTTGCATTTGCATGCCAATGGCAAGCAGACCCTTTCTTTGATCTCATGCTCCAGGGAACGCATCGCAGAGGCGAAACGCTCTCTTGGCTTGCTTTAGGACGCGCAGATCGAACCCCAACCTACGCTGGTAGTATCGCATTCTCCCGGAATGGAATGCGCATCGGAGTAACTTATCCAAGATCTGGTGGTCTTGCCGACTGGAGATTGGGAGACCCATGTCCGGGAGGTTGGCACGACCTGAAGGATGCTTGCGGAATCGCAATGCGAAGATCAGGGTTTTTGGTTTCCTCCGGTACTGGGACAGTTGCCTTGCTTCTTGAGAACCAATGGCTCAGAGAGTTGCACGCTTCGACCCTGTCGTGGGATAATCACTTGATAACCATTCGCTAAATTGACCTGCACGAGGGCCTTGGTCAATGCAGTTGAAGCCTAGTTTTGCTGCGACAAGTCTCGGTGGACGACTGTGTTTTTCCATACCGGATTTTGAGCCGCCTACAGCTTTTCAAGCAGGATAGATGGCAAGATTGGACGCAATGGTTCATTACCCTCGCATTCGCATTCGCATTCGCATTCGCATTCGCATTCGCATTCGCATTCGCATTCGATCGCTAAGGTGGGCCTGTCGCCAAAGTCAGTGAAGTGTCGAATGCCGAACACTACTGGCAAAGCGTGCCGTTCGCGCTGTAGCTGCACGAAAAGCCAACGCCAGAGTTCTGTCTCGCTTTGATTGATCGGTCCGAAAGCCCGTAGGCGTTTCGTGGTTCTGCGGGAGTCATAAAAAGGCGATCTTTCGTGACAATTGGTCCAAGCAGCACATCACGTCGAATGGTGCGTCGCGTGATTTCGAGGGGACCGGATTGGACGGCAGCAATCGCGCAGAATTCCCGATAGCCCTTCGCTCGGCGGTGCCCGGAGTTCCCCCAGTTCCAGCTGTCGCGGCTAATCGAAGGCTGCGCCACTTTCAGGCGCAAACTCCGCACTGAACATCTACCACGAAGTGCCATTTTGACCGTACAGTTTCAGTCTGAGCTATGATGGATTGCCGCCCAATCCAGGCCAAAACGAGAGAGGAATTTCCGTAGTCGGTCGGCGTCGTTCTGGACCTTCCGTCGGGCACGAGACGCCGCAAACAATGTGCGTCCCGCAGCGCTGAGGCTGGCGGAGTTCTGGCAGACCCTCAGAACGGCGGCAAGCTGGACAAGGTCGAACGGGTCGATCTCGGTAACCGCCTCGCCCAGGAACCGCCTGACCAGACGTCCATCTTCATTGGTTTCAGCCCTGGACCAGTCGGCGGTCAAATTTTTGATCTCGTCATCAACCATCGCACGGGTGATGCGGGCGCGCGGGGCCAGTGTGCACAGCCGGCGTATCGAGCCGCCGAAATCGCGGAAATTACCCGGCCAGGGCGTGCCAGGGTCTTTCGCAAAGCGCAGATATCGCTCTTGTGCGTCGGTGTTGAAGCCGACCTGCACGCCAAGCTCGCGCTCGGCCCGGACCAGTTCGAACAGCAGGTTCACCTCGATATCCTCGCGCCGGTCGCGTAGTGGCGGCAGACCGAAGCTCCACATGCTCAGGCGGGCCAGCAGGTCTGGTCTGAAGGTACCCCCGGACGCCATTGCCCTGAGGTCGCGGTTCGCGCCCGCGATGATGTGAAAGCTGCTCGCCTCCTCGTGATCCGAGCCGAGGGGGCGGAAGCGCCCCGTCTCGATGGCGTGCAGCAGGACCGCCTGCTGGTTCAGACTCAACTCGTCGACTTCGTCGAGAAACAACAGGCCGCGACCTGCTTCTTTCAACAACCCGTTGCGCTCGGACCCGGGCTGGCCGGTATAGCTGCGCCGCTGGCCGAACAACGAGGCTATGCCATCCGGGCCGTTCAGTGTGGCACAATTCACATGGACCAGCTTGCCCCTTACCCGGCGGCGATCCTTTTTCAGATTGTAGATCCGCTCGGCCAGCTCGGTCTTGCCGGTTCCAGTCTCGCCCAGCAGCAGGATCGGCGCATCGGTGTTGCTGGCCACCAATTCCACCCTGTCGATCAGCGCATTATAGGCCGGGTTTCGCGTCTCCAACCCGCCCTTAAGCTGGCTGCCATATTCGCGCGACAACTGGTCGAACCGCTGTTGCAGAGCGTTGTAGCGGCTGAGGTCCAGGTCGATGACGTCGAAGATTGGTGTTTCCACATTTCCGCGCGGTGGGCCGGTCTGGATCAGTCTGGCCGGGACGTGGCGGCTTTCGGTGAGCAGGAACCAGCAGATCTGTGCCACGTGCGTGCCGGTTGTCAGATGTACGTGATAACGCTCGCGATCTTCGTCAAAGCCATAGCTGCGCGCGAAATCGAAGAGCTTGCCGTAGACCTCCTCGAAATCCCAGGGGTCTTCCAGATTCAAGGTCTGTAACAGCACCTCGGTATCGGGCGATTGTTCAAGAACATCACGTTGCACATTATGCGCCAGGCGGGTGAATCGCTCGTCATAGAGGATTTCCAACCGGTCCACCGGGAACGCGTCATGGGCAACCAGACTGTGAGTCGGCCGCCAACGGCGTTTCTTGCCCGCATCGAGCTGCGTGCCCAGGAATCCTAGAACAACGTTTCTCATATTATATCCATCTGGATAATTTATGATCTCACCGGATACTATTTTGAGAAGGTAGTGGGCACAAGAGACGAATTATACGATTAATATCAGAAGGTTACGCGGAACTACGATTTTTCATCTGCCCGCGCCGAACCTATGCGAAGTACAGCTCGTCAACAGATGAGGACCAGAGAAATGGCAAACAAATCCGTGTTTGCATCGATGAAAGGCCGGTTGCTGCCAAAGGCGACTTCAAAGAACGCCCACGGGGCACCGGCCTATGCATATTCCGATGCGCATGCCCTGGCGCAGGTCGCCATGACCGGCACCTTCGGGGGCATGTTCTATCAGTCTCCGGCGGAAGAGCTGGAATATGTTGTGGATGTCGCCGAAAGCGTCGAGCCTGAATTCCTGGCCCAGACGGCCATCTATGCCCGCAAGCGCGGTCATATGAAGGACATGCCGGCGGTTTTGCTGGCGGTGCTGGCGCGGCGCGATCCACTGTTGTTCCGGCGTGCCTTTGGCCGCGTCATCGACAACGGCAAGATGTTGCGCACCTTTGTGCAGGTTGTCCGGTCAGGGCAAACTGGCCGCAAGTCGCTGGGCTCGGCGCCTAAGGCGATGGTGCAGGGCTGGCTGAATGGGGCCTCGGACCGTGCGCTGCTGATGGCCAATATCGGCAATGCTCCGTCGCTGGCGGATGTGATCAAGATGGTCCATCCCAAGCCCAAGACGGCCGAACGCGAGGCAATGTTCGCCTGGGTCGTCGGCCGCCCGTGCGATGCGGCGCTATTGCCGCAGGCGGTGCAGGATTGGCTGGCGTTTAAGGCGACCGGGAAGGGACAGGTGCCTGACGTGCCGTTCCAGATGCTAACGCAACTGGAACTGACGCCGCATCACTGGGGGCGGATCGCCCGCAAGGGGTCGTGGCAGATGGTGCGACAGAACCTGAACACGTTCCACCGCCACGGCGTCTTTGGCGTGGCCCGGAATGTCGAGCATGTGGCCGCCCTGTTGCGGGACGCGGAGACCATCGCCAAAGCGCGGGTATTTCCGTACCAGGTGATGGTGACAGCGCAGAACGTGGTGGCCGGGATGCCGCATCAGATCATCGATGCGCTGCACGATGCGATGGAGCTTGCTGTGCAGAACGTGCCGCAGGTCCACGGCCAGGTCGTGCTCTGCCCTGATGTCTCGGGGTCGATGACATGGCCGGTGACCGGTCAACGCCCTGGTGCCGCTTCGGTGGTCCGGCACGTCGATGTGGCGGCTCTGGTCGCGGCAGCATTCCAGCGGGTATGCCGCGGCTGTCAGGTCTTGCCGTTCGACACGTCCGTGCGCGATGTCCGCTTGCGGCCCCGCGATACGATCCTGACGAACGCCGAGCGTTTGGCAGCATTGGCAGGCGGCGGTACGGATTGTTCCGCGCCGCTGGCGTGGCTGAACGAACGGGGCCGCGCGCCGGATCTGGTGGTGTTGGTCTCGGACAACCAGTCCTGGGTCGATGCCGGCAAGGGCGGGCGAGGGACGCACACGATGGCGCAATGGGAAGTGATCAAGCGTCGCAACCCACAGGCCAAGCTGGTGTGCATCGATATCGCGCCCTACGGCACGACACAGGCCAAGGAGCGTGACGATGTGTTGAACGTCGGCGGTTTCTCGGACGCGGTCTTTGACCAGATCGCGACGTTCGCCAAGGACGAGGCCAACCCGGACCACTGGGTCGGTCAGATCAAGGCGATCGACGTATGAAAAAGGGTCGGGCGGAATGCCTGCGGGATTACAGCTATGGACCTGTCAGATGTCTCGCACCACACTTGTCCGCCCGACCCAACAGATACAGCCCGGTGCGCCGGGCCAACCGAATCCCTGGCGAATGCTGAAGGAACTACATGGCACGAAACTCCGGAAGGCTGGATGGGTTCAACTCCCCCTTGCCAGCGCCCAGACGGCAAACGCGCATGCTGATGTGCGGGGCGGGCCTCCGGTACGTTTCTTCTCCCTTGTCGCCGGGGGCTTGTCACTGCGGGTTTGGCGCCTCTGTTGGCGATAGCTCGTGACCGAATTGAAGAAGGCCTACGCATAGCATTGGGCCAAACCAGGAAAGGACACCGAACGTAGGGGGAATGCCCGCAGGACTACAGGGAGACGCGCCCGCAAGGGTGGCATGCCACGCGCATGCCGTGCTGGTTCAAGCCCAGCCCGGGGCAACCCGGTGGCGGAAAAGATCGTCCTGCAAACACGTTGTCCCCCGACCGATAAACTCGGCGAATGCCGGTGGAACTACAGATCGTCACTCTCCAGGTCGCGGGTTCGAATCCCGCCGCATCGACCACTAGCCGGTGCGTAGCTCAGTCAGGTAGAGCAGGGCGTTTCACCCCATCCTTGTCGTCGAGACCGTTGTTTGGTGAGGTAAGAAGATGACCAAAGAAGATCCTTTGATGAGCGATGCTTTCGAGCCCGTGACGGGCGATCATCTGAAAGAGTGGGGCCACGCCCCTGGCAAGCATTTCCCCGACCTTTTGGCCCGCGCCAACGCGCTGCGCACCGAGGGGTTCGGGCTGGTGCGCATTCGCGACGAGTTGGCAAGTGAAATCGTGCCTGCGCCGCCGACCATGGATCTGCGCGCGCCCGGAGCTGTTGCCTACTTCGAGAACATCCAGGTCAACCACCCGGACGAAGAAGACAACATCGCAAAGGTCCGCGAGACGATGACCGAATTGATGCGCACGCCGACGATCGAGGCAGGCGCAATCATGCCGGATGCCTGCCCGGCCGGACCAGTCGGCACAATCCCCGTCGGCGGTATCGCGGCAGCGCGCAATGCGATTCACCCCGGCATGCACTCGGCGGATATCTGTTGCTCGATGATGATGACCGATCTGGGTCATGCCGATCCGAAGGCGGTGCTGGATGCCGCCCAGTCAGTCACGCATTTCGGCCCCGGCGGTCGGCCCAACGGCAAACGGTTCACGACGTCGCTGAAGCTGCTGGACGCGTTTCGCGAGAACCCGTTTTTGGACAACCAGAAATCGCTTCGCATGGCGCAGGAGCATATGGGCACACAAGGCGACGGGAACCATTTTCTATTCGTTGGCCGGTCGCGCAAGACCGGGCGAACTGCAATCGTCACGCATCACGGCTCACGCGGACCTGGGGCAGTTCTCTACAAGAACGGCATGGCGGCGGCCGAGAAGTTTCGCAAGGCGCTGTCACCTGAGACGTCCAAGCAGAACGCCTGGATTCCTGCCGACACGCAGGAAGGCCGCGACTACTGGGATGCCCTGCAACTGATCCGTAAGTGGACCAAGGCGAACCACAATGCGATCCATCAGGCGACGGTCGAGTCCGTAAGCGTCGGCGACACGGGCGACAGGTTCTGGAACGAGCACAACTTTGTCTTCAAGCGGGGTGATCTTTACTATCACGGCAAGGGCGCGACCCCGGCCTGGGAAGATTATGCCGCCGATGCGAGCGGGCGGACCCTGATCCCGCTGAACATGTCCGAGCCGGTGCTGGTTGTTCGCGGTAAGGATGCAAAAGCGGGGCTCGGCTTTAGCCCGCATGGCGCGGGGCGGAACTATTCGCGCTCGGAACACAAACGCCGGATGGGCAAGATGACGCCAGAGCAGATGCTGAGGGCCGAGACCGAGGGGTTAGATATTCGCTTCTCCGCGGGTGGGATCGATGCTTCAGAACTGCCATCAAGCTATAAATGTGCGGACAACGTGGTGGCTCAAATCAAGTCCTACGGGTTGGCTGAGATCGACGATTACATCGACCCCTTTGGCTGCATGATGGCGGGCGACATCCCACCGTTTTGGGCCAATCGCAAGAAGAAACGGCGATAGCGGACACGCTACGGTGACTTTCGCGCAATGTTCCCAGTAGCCCATCGACGGGCAACGCCCGAACCTCCTTCAGCTACGGCTGTGAGGTCTACTTGCAGGGTGCGCCAAAAGGAGAAGTAACTAGAGAATCCTTGGACACAGATATCAGGACATTCGCGCGCCGAACCTGGCACTTGGACGCAACCCTTTAAACGCGGTGTATCTGTCGCTCTTTGAAGCTAGCAACCCTTTCAGTTCGCCAAGTCGAGTAGTATAGGTTAAATAGGCGCGTTGGAGACGGTTACCTGGATTGACGTGCGAAGTTAGGCACTCAATTGATATGTCAAAGTGATCGGTCTGTAGACCATCGCCATCATTGATCCATGTGAGGAGCGTTGTTACTCGGAAGGCGCACCAACCGGGCGGTAAAAGATGAAAACGGGCATGATGGACCAGGCGATCAGAATGACGAAGTAAGCAGCCTCAGGTAGAAGCATCAGCCATCTCGTCGAGATCATACCGAGGATCATGATCGCATGGGCAAGGACGGCCCAAATCACGCTAGCAGTCGCCTCACGGAAGCTGGCAACACCTGAGCGTCCAAACGATACTGACACAGATAGTGCCAAAGGAAGGAAGACGATAATCGCCGTCAGCAGGCCAGGATTGTAGCTCCCGTTCAAAAGAGCCGCGCCCGTGTGGCTGAGAGCGTTCACGAACACAATTGAGGTCATGCAAAGAGTTGGGAATAGATGTGACGATCCACGCCAGATCGCGAGCATCGCGACAAGCCAGACAAGTGATGTGTTGATTACAAAGACGCCTGCATCAGTAAGGGCTTGCGGCGATCCCTCGTGCCCGCCGAGTCGGTCCAGGAGCATGTCATTCAAGTAAGGTTTGAAGGCGTAGGTATTCCCGTACAGATCAACCCAGTGCTCTTCGAACTGATGGATGATGTAGGCAAGCAGGAGCATTGCAGACACGAACCGAACATCCGGACCGGATGAGTTCGCTTGCTCCGAACGGAATGCGAATGCCATGAGCACCAGGAAAGGTGCCATGAAGGTTCCGACCTTCATCCAGTTTTCGACAAGGAAGTCATGTTGACCGACAGGCACCCACAACATTGCAAAGCCGATAACAAGGCAGGCAAGTGACCCCCTTCTCATCATGACAAAACTTGTCATGCTACAATTCCGCGCAACGCAAAAACCAAAAGACAAGTCTGTGAGCGCGATTTAACTGAGTCATCGGTCAAGCTGCGTTTGTGTCTTCGCGCTGATCGCAATCATATCTGCCTTCGCTCTTGCCAGGGTTCGAAGGCTTGGACCGCAATGCGTCCGGGTGACTATGATCCGTGAGTTCATTGTGCCGCACTTCGAGCCGAGGCAGACAAGAACTGAGCCAAGCGGAAGAAGCGCTGAGCCGTTGCTCAAAGGTCACGGGGATCGATGGGATCGGTTCCAGCCTTCAACTCGGACGAGTCGTTGATACCGTCGCCGTCGGAGTCGGCTTTGTATGGGAAGATGCCCAACCCAACTTCGACCGCGTTCTCGAGGCCATCACCATCGATGTCAGTATCCAGTGCGTCCTCGACCCCGTCAAAATCGGTATCAGCCCAGCGGCTCGGATCTTTGGGAAACCCGTCGAAGGCATCCTCGATCCCGTCACCGTCGGCATCCACAGCCAAGGGCACTGGCAGACCGGTCCATTCGGTTGCAGCGTTCGACACCTTTCCGGTATTCATCTCCGCAATCAGCAGGCTCATAAGCTGGCTCATATGGTTCGGCCGTTGTTCACTAGGCAACCCGATGTGAACCCCCGGCTTCCATCCCTTCGGTCCGAGATGGCGCATTGCCCAAGACATGCTGAGTTGATCTGTCACCGTCGCCATCGACTGCATGCTACCGGACAGCCACGCATTGACGACAAGCACCGCGAGGATTTCTTGAATCTCCCGGTCGGTGAAGTGTCGGCGCAGTTCCTCGATATGGGCAGACGTTGCGCGTGCCGGCAGACGTCCGGCATCCCGCGCGAGCCGCAGCGCCGCCTTCTGAGCTGGTCCGAGAAATTCCGAGCGCTCGAAATCCATCAACGAGTGGATGTATGAGATCAGACCTGGCCGGTCCTCGGAAGGGATCTCGTCCCGGAAGTAGTCGTCCTCGGCATAATCGTAGATGCCGAAAGCGCCGTGCGCTTGGCAGTGAACGCAACCGCTGGCGAGCTGATAGACGAAGAAAATCGACCAGATCTCGGTGAACTCCATCGTGCGTTCCGTCTGCAGGATGTACTCGTCCATATCGAGCGTGCCGATGGCCGCTTGCCGCGCCCAGAGCGTGTCGAATCGATTGCGATCGCTATACGGCACGCTCGCCTTCATGCCTTGGGGACCGTCGTAAAAGTCATAGTCATAGGCGGCGACGTCAAACGGTGGAGTTTCCTGTGGCGGCAGGTTGGCCGTGCGCAGGCTTGGGTCTTCCCACTCCAGAAATGTGGTGGGAAAGGCGTCGAACGGTTCCTCAATTCCGTCCCTGTCCCCGTCGAAGGTGAGCGTGGGAACGCCGTAGCCTGTGATGTGATTGATCCAGTCCGTCTCGAAGACCGGATCATTTGCGCCAAGATCATCGCGCACCCAGCCTGCGTCGATCTCCTTGACCGCTTGGATCAGAGCATCGCCGGTAAACGGGTTGGCACGCTGTTCTTGGGACGACGTGCTCGCGTTCGTTCCTGCCTGCCAACCCACACTGGCCAGGTTTGCGGTCGCCCAATCCAGCGTTTCCTGATCGGTTGCGATTGGCAGCACCGCATCGTGAGTGGCCTTGGCGTTGTTGATCGCCCCAAGCTGCATCAGCTCGGCAATCTGTCGGTCAGTATAATTGGTGCGCAGCAGTGCGTGCATGTCGGCGGAGGATGTAATGGGATAACTACCCATGACATCAATGTAGGTGAAGGCTGCCTTCAGACGGTGGTCCTTCAGAGAAGTTACATAGTCCGGCGCATAGATCGCCTGGATGTCTTCCACCGGCACGCCCATGCGCGACAGCTGATATGCACTACGCGCCTGATGATGGCCGCTGCCCGCGAGGACCATCTGGCGCAGGGTCATCCGCCATTTGGTTTCAGCGTTGAACATCGCAGGCGCGTGGATCATGGCATCCGCCATCAAAAGGCCATTGTAGAAGTCGCGAAGGTTGCTGATGTCGATTTTATGACGGTCATAGTACGGAAGTGCCCGATCAGCTGCGGGCGCAGCGGGGGCTTCGGCGAATGTGGCAGAGGAACTGAGAACCACGCCGATCAGGGCGGTTCCTGCCAAACTTGTTATTAGTCTCATCAGATCACTCCTCCCCAAAGAGCGTGACGAACATGCCGTTCGGGTTCGGGGCATGGCTGGGCACGAACTGCAGAACATCCCAGTGCTCGGCTATCTTTCCTTCGTCGTTGAACAGGTACATATCAACCGCCGCCATTCCGAGGTCGTCTGGACTGTCATTATCCAAGTTCCGGAAGTTGACGTGCGCCATAGCCCAATTGCCCACGACGATGATCTTGTGGATATCAATCTCTACCGGAAACTCCTCGGCGGAAGCTCCGAACAGCATGGCAAGCGGCTCCCGGCCGTTGGGAAGCATGGTACTATGCTGAATGTAGCGGTCGGAAACATACGCACTGACGGTCTCGATTGTCGGTTGGCCCGACAAGACATCATAGAGTTCGATAATGCGCTGCGCCCGTGCCCGATCCGCGTCGTTGTTTGCGATGATGTGCGTTTCAAACTCGGTCGGGATCGTGTTGCGGTGAATGAACCCCTGTTCTTGAGATCGCGTCGGCGGGGCGAAGGGATCATCCTCTGCTGCTGCGCCGAGCGTGAACGCCAGAAGCGTCGCGGACGCGATCGCGAGTAATCTCGTGGGGCTCAGGGTCATGATGTCCTCACTGGTTGCAGAGAAGTTCGTGCCGCCTCGTAGGCCCAGCCAACTATCGCGGCGGTAAACTGACGGTCGCGGAGTAAGTGCCCACTTGCCGCGGAGGATCAATCGAAGAGATCACGCGCGGTCGCGGCCACAAGCGCCGGATCTTCAGCCTGAATGAAATGGTTGGTGTCGACGATCAGGACGGCACCGTCGGGCACGACGTCGGCGGTGCGCCAGTACTCTTCCGGGCGCTGACCGGGGTCATGCGCACCCTGCATGAAGACGACGGGCATAGTCATGCGCGGGAAGACCTCGGCAAGACGGAACACAAGCTCTTTGTCGAAGCTCGCATCAGAGTAACGCTGTGCCGCCGCCTCCGCCGTGCCCGCGAAGCCGTATTCCCATTCGGCACGCGCGAGATGGGCTTCGCTCATCTTGACTGAGAAATAGTTGCTTTCGAAGAGGCTCCGCATGAAATCAGGTGCAGTGTGGAACGCAACTTCCGTCATAACCTCATGGTCAGGACGCGGAAAGCCGTGCGGTTGGTCGGCGGATTGCTGCATCCGCAGGTAAGCCCGGATGCGGGGGTTGATATCGTCTCGCGCTACCATGTGATCGCCGACGACGGATCCACGGTCATGACCCACCAAGTTGAAGCTCTCGATCTCCAGCGCCGTCATGAGTGCGCCCACGCCTCTGGCAACACCGGCATAGGTCAGATCTAGATCCAGCCGCTTATCCGATTGGCCATAACCCAGCGTGTCCACGGCGATGACGTAGAAATCGTCCGCCAGCAACGCCATCACCTCGTGCCAGGACCACCACGTGTCCGGGTGGCCGTGGACGAATAGGATCGGTTCCTTGTCCGGGTCGCCTGCCGTCACGAGATGCCAGACCGCGCCGTCCGCTTCGACATACCAGTGCAGGCCAAAGACGTTGTGGCCGAGGTATTCAACCTCGCCATGGCGGTTGACAGTGCCAGCAGGTTGATCTGCCGCCGGATATCGATCTTCATCCGTGATCTTGGCGAGCGCGTACGGTTCGTAATCCGTGGGTACGCGAACTCCGTCAGCATGGGCTATGCCAGTGGACAGGAGAAGCACTGCTATCACAATCGCTCGGATCATCTGAAGGCTCCCAAGTTGCATGCGCGCTCGCCGTTGGCTTTCGCGTCAGGTTGCTTCATCAGGGGCCGTTCAGAGCGGACAGTCATGGCTTTCGGCGAGGCCGAACTCGATCGCTTAACCGAGGACGTGTAGGTGCAAAGCGATGCATCATCTTCGATGCGGACATGGCCAATCGACCCGGCTTTGCTCCTCAAAGATCTCCACGATAGACAACCACCGATAACATTGACGTCAGCGTCCCCTGATTAATCTCTCGGCGAGGTTACATGCAGATCAGCCATGGAGAAGCCACGCAAACGCGCAGGACATGTGCAGCGATACAGCAAGTGAGACGGCAATGTGGGACGAAGTACAGGCGGCAGCGGAAGTGGTGCGACGCGGGACGGTGAGTGCGGCAGCTGAAAATCTGGGCGTTCACCGTGCAACAATCAATCGTCGGATCGATACGTTGGAAGCCTATCTTGGAGGGAAGCTGTTCCAGCGGCACAAACGCGGCTACACGCCGACTGAACTGGGCGCTGATCTTATGCAGCTCGCAGAGGACGCAGGAGATCGACTTGAACGACTGCGGCGACGTGCTGCCAGTCAAGATGAGGCGCTCCGCGGTGATCTGATCGTCACCTCGATCGACGGTATCGCACCGATAATACTCGGCAAAATCTCCGAGTTCACCGCACTCTTTCCTGATATTAACATTTCATTTCGCGTGGCGAATTCGCCTTTGCGTCTTGAACTTGGTGAAGCCCATATCGCGTTCCGGATCGGATCGCGACCCGAGGAGCTTGACTACGTAGTGTTGCCACATGAACCGCTTCATATGGGGCTTTTTGCCAGCGAAGCTTACATCCGCCGGTGCGGCAAGCCTGACGCACAAGATCTGTCCGCACATCGATTTGTTCTACCCAGGCTTTCCCCAGGTGAAGATCCCCCGGATCGCTGGTTGGAGGAACTGATCGAAAGTCCTGACCTCGTTCTGACTGCCAATACGGCCAGCGTGGTGGACAGTGCAGTCCGGGCAGGCATTGGCATTGGGTTCGTACCGATCCAGAACGCTATCGAAGATCCTATGCTGATTGAGATCGTTCCGCCGAAGCCGGCTTGGCAGGTGCCAAGCTGGATCGTCACACATGTGGATCTACACCGCTCCCCGAAAGTACAGGCATTCTTAACGCATTGCCGAGGCAGATCGCATGCGTGACAGACACTATACACTATTGAGTTCTAAAATAATAACTTAGATTATCTCGATCTATATTTATAATATAAGAATAAATTTTGATCGCAACATAGCAGCTGCACTGCACGCCTATCCGATACGCTTATCTTTAGAAAATTTCATTTAGCTGTTCGAGATCGACATTGAGATTTAACCTCAAGCCAATTCGGTTCGCATTCTCATTCTGATCTCGTGTAAATTCATGCGCAACCTCGAGCGAGAGATCTTTAGTAAAGCTATATGAGATTGCGGTCTGAACTTGATAGTCATTAAAATTTTCGCCTTCTGCGGTGTTTCGAGGTCTGTAAGTTCCCGAAAGAACACCTCTCCATGGCCCGAATGAATATGTCGAAGCCCCACTGACATACATGATATCATCTGCTGAACCCTCGAAGTTCGAAAGATAAGCAAACTCCCCAAGTAAATCGAGCTTTCCGTATTCCTTCAGATCCACGGATTGAATCGCGCCGAACAAGAACCCGTTCTCATCGGCCACGTCGCCGTTGCCCCGAGCCTCGTGAAGGTATGCCAACTTGTACGTGAAGTCTGGGAGCGCAGGGATCTTTGTTCCTTCTAACGCGATTGCAACGGACTCAAATGACTCGGTGTTGCTCGCGCCGCCGTCCGTCAAGTTCGTTTGTCCACGGCTTGCAAAGAGCGAGTCCGACAATATGGTCGTATCTTGATAGAAGGACGTCGCGCTCAGTTTGTGTTCTCCGGCGTCGGCAAAGTCGAAAGTGTAATCCGCGCCTAGACTGACTCGCTCTATCAGCTCAATCTCTCTGCTGTATTCATTCCCGTACATGCCAGGCACGCGGAGTGAAAAGAATGCAAAGGATGGGGTCGTCTTGCCAGCGTGCACGGACAAGTCGTCAGTCACGTCGAACTCCGCGAACAGCTTTCGAACAAAGAGCGCTTGCTCGTCGAAGAAACGGTTGTCCGTGGCGGGTCTGGCGCCCTCCAATCGTATTTCGGAGTCAATTCGCAAACGCTCGGAAAGCTGGAGGTTCGGGCGCGCCTCCATTCTCAACGACACATCTGTCGCTTCAACTCCAGAACCTCCGACGCGGTAGTCATTGTCATGGGCCATTCTGAAGATGATCCCACCACCAATCCGGGGATAAACGATTTTTGATTCTTCACTGTAAGAATTCACCGTTCCGATGATAAAGAATGCGCCCATCAGAAATATAGATTTGAATATAATCGAATACCACACTCCTGCCTTATTCATACCTATCTGCTGAGTTATCAAGATTTCTCACACTCCTATGTGAGTTTGGCCCACAGATTTACAGAGGTTAACGATATGTACTTGGAAAAACTTAGATCTTCATCGCTTTCGCTAGCAAGAGTGCTGAACGCGCACAGCATGCGCGTTCGATCGCCTACCTTCGACGCGCTCCTCCGTTTTAGGATGCGCTTCGCAGTCTGGTTCAGTGGTCGGAAGTCATCCGAAGGGGACGCTGCAGGTGTGGGAATGCGTTCAATCAGAACTTTGAAACGAGCGTCCGCGCGGCGTGAGCAGGATTTTCGGCTGAACGATACAATGGTGCAGCCAACAAGGTGGCGACAGATAAAGATGAGAGGCAACGATCTGATGAAGTCGATGCCATGACGGCACAGACCGGCTGTTCGGACCGGATACGCAGATCGGCGGTGTTGCGGAGCAATGCTCGATTACCCAGTGGCTATCACTCCGCGAAAAGCCGGTTGTATGTTGTGGCGGTTACACTGATCTGTTCACTCGCTGCCTGCACTCCAGAAACCCGTGCTCCTGTCCTAGAGGCTGAAATCGGACGCTCAGCGCCCTACGGCATTCCGGGGGTGCTGCGAGTTTGGGGTGACGCAATCGGCAAGGGACAGAGAGAAGCCATCCGCATGGAGATGATCACTCGGGCCAAGCGATTGCACGCTCGGGCGATGAGTGCCGGAGAACGCCTCGTCGAGACAGGCCTTGCACTGTCGGGCGGCGGTGCAGACGGGGCATTCGGTGCGGGTTTGCTCAACGGCTGGAGCGAGCGCGGCGACCGCCCAGAGTTTGACGTTGTGAGTGGTGTAAGTACCGGCGCGATCATTGGACTCTTCGCATTCCTCGGCCCAGACTATGACGCCAGCCTTCGCGAACTCTACACTGCTTACTCTACAGCAGACCTGTTGGAGCCGTCTCCATTCGTAGCTCTTCTTGGCGGCTCAGCAATGTCCAACCCCGCGGCCTACAATGAATTGATCGATCAATATGTCAGCGCGGAGATCGTCGAAGCCATTGCTGTTGAGGCCGAACGCGGGCGGGTCTTGCTGATTGGTACAACCAATCTTGATGCCGCTCGTCCGGTGATTTGGAACGTAACAGCGATCGCAGAGACACGGCACCCAGAGGCTGTGACCCTGATCCGCGATCTCGTGCGCGCATCCTCGGCAATACCTGCGGTGTTCCCGCCCGTCGTGATTCCGGTCGAGACTGAGGACGGCAGGACGCGCGACGAACTTCACGTTGACGGAGGCGCGACGCAGCAAGTGATGCTTTTCAGCGCTGAGGTACCGGTCACCGATGTCGACAGGGCCCTTGGGGTTGAGGTCGACAGGATCCTTTATGTCGTTGTCAACAACTCACTCGAGAAACCTTATGAGCCGGTCAATCTGGGCGTCCTGTCGATTGCCGGTAAGGCAGTCTCCAGCCTCATCGGTGGTTCTGGCACGGGCGATCTCTACAAAATCTACGCAATTACCGAACGTGACCGAACCAAGTTCCGAGTCCTCTGGGTGCCGCCGGACTTCGATGTCTTGGCCAAGGAGCCCTTTGACCGTGAATACATGCGTGCGCTCTATGAGTTAGGCCAAGACATCGGTCAAACGGGCGCCTCCTGGCACGATCGCCCACCCAACTTCACCACCAGATGAATACTTCGGATTCAATGCCCTAACAGTCACCGCTCATCTAACGAACCGCATGGACAGGAGGGATACAGCATGTCCAATACAAAGATTGCTGTAATCACGGGCTCGACCGGTGGCATTGGCAGTGCAATCGCACACCAACTTGCTGACGAAGGTTGGAATCTCGTTCTGATAAATCGCAATGCGGAAAAATCTGCGCGGCAAAAAGAACAACTTACCAACGCGTATCATGGCGCCACAATCGACGTGATCCAGGCGGATTTGATGGACACCAACCAGATCAAGAGGGCCGCTCTGGAGGTGCATTCGATTCATCCAAAAATTGACGTACTTTACAATAATTCTGGTGTTCTGACATCACGACGCGCCAATAGTGTCCAGGGGCACGAGTCAAATTATGCAATCAATACTTTGGCTCCATACGTGATGATCGAGTGCCTGCGTTCGATGCTCAAACGCGACGATGGCGCATCAAAGACGATGATCATCAATACTACATCTTCGGCGCAAAACGCTGTCAAGTCACTGAACATCGACGCGTTGTCCAACCCAGAGGTAATCGGTGGTTTGACCGGAGCCTATGCTGCCACAAAACTGGCGTTGACGACCATGGGAACGGCCATGGCCGATGGCTTGGCAGACGATGGGGTCATGGTTCGATCCGTGTGTCCAGGCACCGTGGCCACCCCGATGACAACAACCAGCGATGCGATGCCTGGGATACTAAAACTTCTTGTTCCATTTCTTTTCAACAAGCCAGAAAAACAGGCAAGTAAGATGATATATGCGGCCAAACCAGACACATATGGCAACCGCACTGGAATATACATCACAAACGGGAACGAAAAAACGATACCAAAGCATGTAGCTGATCCGGAAATTCAAGACAAACTCATGAAAAAGCTCTTGCTAGATGCTGCTCTATGAACCGAGTTTTAACCCTGAACGGTTGTACGCCTTCGTTCTGGCCATCGAATTGCACACCTAACTTAGTGCCATTTGTCAACTAGAAAGGCTGCCGAGCTGGAGGGGCAATCATCTATAGCAAGAAACGCTAGTCCGTGCTGCGGCGACGTCGTTAATTGGCGCGAGCCGAGTGACGATCTGGTCTTGGCGGCTACAGCAGGGTTTGCGGAGCGTGAGGTCCGGTCGAAACGTCGCGTTTCGCGCAGGTATGTGACTAGCGTCTCAACCACTGACGCCTGATTTTGCTCGAACTTCGGTCTTCAGACCGTATCGGCGAAGGCAGGCGCTGCAGGATTGCAAATTGTCGGTCGAAGTGGTACCATAAACTTATGAAAGATATAGATAAATTGGAGAGAGCTGAGGCCGTTGCGCGCTATGAGAGCGCCATGGTCGATGCCGATATCGAAGGGCTCGCGAGGGACCCGGAGGCCGAGGCGCTGGTTGCCGAATGGCGGGCGGCCAATGTGAGCATCGAGGATCAGATCGCACGTCTCAAGGATCGCTACCGGGAGCGCCGGCTCCGCGCCGCAGAGTGAGCGAGGGCTTCGGGCGCAGCGCCCGAGAGGAAGCCGCCTACCGCAAGATCCTCTGGCCCGGCTCGGAGGTCTACCGCAACAAGCTGGGCATTCGCGATGCCGTGACGCTGGAGCAGGCCGAGCGCATGATCGTCAGCCGCCGGGTTGAGCAAGGTTTCCCCGTCTCTTGCGATCCGTATTGCTACGCCGGCTTTCGGGAGATGCACCGGCACATGTTCCAGGACATCTATGACTGGGCGGGCCAGGAGCGGCTCTATACGACGCGGCGCGGCGCGGCCCCGTTCGCCAGACCGGAGCACATCACGACGTGGATGGAAGACCAGTTTGCTGCCCTCGACGCCGAGCGGTTTCATATGAGCCGGAGCCGGGAGACCTTCGCGCGGGAGGCCGCCGAACTCGTCAATGAGATCAATGCCGCGCACCCGTTCATCGATGGCAACGGTCGGACCCAGCGGCAATGGCTCAGAGCGCTCGCCCGGAACATGGGCTATCGCCTCGACATTCAGAGCGCCGATAAGGGCCGTTGGAACCACGCCTCTCGGATCGGCTTCGTCGACTCTGACCACGCTCCTATGAGGGACCTGCTTACCTCCCGCCTCGGTCCGACCAAGCGGCCTCACGGACGCAACGTCTGATCTGTCGGCTTTATGGTCTCTATCAAAGTCGACCGCGCCGCCCCAAAGGGCGGCGCGGGAATTTTCTTCCCCTAAAACGAGAAGCCGTTCCCAACCATCAGGCGAAGACAATCGGGAACGGCATGTGGTGCCCTATGCTGCAGTGTCGATTTCGTCGCCCGCCTCGGCGTCATCCGGCAACGGCAGTCCACTGCGCTCGGTATAGCCCTGCATGGGGAAGGCGATGTAGCGCGGCTGCCAGAGCGGGTCTTCGGCGGTCCGAGTTCCATCCAGACAGGCTTTGATGATGGCCTTCTGGGTCTTGGCGGTGGCGGTGAGGTTCTGAGCGGCGACGTCAGCGCCTGCGATCTCGCCGACCATGGCTCCCAGAGCCTCCTTGTCGCGGCAGAGATCGAAGAAAGCCTCATCGGGCTGCCAGTCGTCCATTAGGGTGACCTCCATCTCGGTGCCGAGCGCGTCGATGAGCTCCGCCTCTTCGGGCAGGCATTCGGCAGTCACGAAGCTGAGGATGCAGAGTACCTCGTCGTCGGTGAGGGTTTTGAGCGCCGCGAAGATCACCCCGAACTCGCGAACCACGCCCCAATCCCCTTTGCACGGGACAACGGTCTCGCCCTCCCCAAGCTCCAGTCCCAGAAGGGCGGCGACCGTGGCCCGTTCTTCGGCAAAGCGCTGTTCGGCCTTATTGGTGGCTAGGCTCTCGGCGGTGGCATCCTTCGCGGCCTTCTGCGCTGCGGCCTCGACCGACCAGAGGGCGGAGCCTGCAATGATCTGGGCCACCGCGAGGCGCAGGGCGAGGCCGTGGTTGCCGACCAGTGTTTGACGCACGCTCGCATGGCGGTGCAGATCGATGTAGTTGCGAAGCGGGCCGCTCAGTTCGGGCTTTGGGGGTTTGCCGGAGGTGTCGTCTCCTGCCGCCTTCGCCTGCGCCTCGCCACGGGTGAGATACCCTTCATGGAAGGTGACCTCACCGTTGCGGGCGATCTGGACAAAGACCTTGCCACCCTCTTCCTTGGCGGTCTCGGCGTGGTCCCACGCATGGAAGTACTCACCCGTCTCCAGCATGGTGACCGCCGCCCAGCCGTCTGCGAGATAGGTCTCGCGCTCGGCGGCGATGGCGGCATTCTGTTGCGCCCAGAACGCTTCTGGGTCGACGAAGTAGCGATCTTCGGCAAAGAGATCGGAGATGATCGCACCGTCATACGCGTCCATGTCAAACAACGCGACGTCGGTCTTGATCTGCGCTCCGCCAAAGAGCCAGTCCTTGAGGCGATGGCCTTCAGGGGCGTAGGCATCCTCGCTCTGGAAGAGGGTCAGCCAGTCGCGTTGCTGGTCTTTCGTTGCCATGGTCAGCAGACGCACGGTCTGGGGGTGGATGTCCTCGTTTCGGTAGGCGGTGAGGATGGGGCCGAGCAGATTGGCGATGGCGAGGCGCTGCGTGACCAGCCGTTCGGTGATGCCGAAGCGCGCGGCGATGTCGTCCGGGCAGAGGCCTTTTTTCACAAGCGCGGCAAAGGCCTTGTACTGGTCGATTGTGCGCCAAGGTCGGTGGGTGGGATCCACCGCGGCGCTTCATATCCCTACAGGGTGGAAGACCCTGTCTCCTCACACGGTGCAGCGTGGGAGGTAAAGCAGACGGATGAGGTAAACCGGGTGTCTCCGGGGAGCCAAACATCAGCAGATTCCGTCAAAGTCAGTTGCTGGGGGACTTCCACCTCCAAGAGAACTGGCCAGCGAACTCGACATGGAGAGCAATTGCGAACCGATGATTGAAGCCCCGGTAGAGTACAAACAGCACCAAACTGGAAGTGGGTGCTGCGGCGTCCAGATTATCTGGCCGCTGGTGAAGCGCTGGACTGCGCTGGTTGATCGCAGTCCGGGGACAACCATAACACGTGGTGGTCAGCCGATGGCTATATCTGCAATGGCCACGGGCCGGAGTTCACACGGGGTAAAGTCGGCTCCTAATCCGAGTGAAGGGAGACGAAGTGAACTTGGGAACCTTTCCATGACCTCCGTGCCCGTGCGGGTGTGGATGATCGAGACGACCGATGATCGTCATGGAAGGGGGCGGAGCCCTCGTAGTAGTCCGAGAGCGGGAAAGCCGCTTACATGGCAAAGGGGGGCAGTGAGTACAGCATGCTGGCAGGAGGTGGGCAGATGCCCGGCACGGTGAATACCGAGTTCATCCTCGACATGCAGCGCAAGCTGTACAGATGGAGTCTGGCGGACCTCACGAAGGTCCATAAGGACTTGTTCAATGTGATATGCGACCGCAGGACACTTGAATATGCTTGGCTACGGCTTGCCCGTAAAGCGGGTAGCAATACTCCAGGCACAGATGGCGTCACACGTCGCAGGATCGAAGAGCGGCCCGGCGGGGTTCTGCAATTTCTGGAGGACATCCGAAAGGAAATGAGAACAGGAACATACGCACCGGAACCTGTACGGGAGAGGCTAATACCAAAGCCCGGCAGACCGGGGCAGTTCCGACCGCTAGGCATTCCCACGCTTAGAGATCGCTTGGTGCAATCTGCACTCAAACTTGTGCTGGAGCCGATTTTCGAGCCGGACTTCTATCCGACCTCGTTCGGTTTCCGACCGGGGCGAAGCACGCATGATGCTCTGGCTACCATTCAATGGCAGCTGCACTCGACACGGGCGGGCCGTTCATCGGTACGTTATGTGATCGAAGGGGACATCAAGGGCTGCTTCGATGCCATCGACCACCATCTGCTTATGGATCGCGTCCGACTCAGAATCGGAGACCGCAAGGTCCTCGCTTTGATCCACGCCTTCCTGAAAGCGGGGATCATGGCCGAGGGCACCATCCGCAATACGACCGTCGGAACTCCGCAAGGCGGGGTGATATCGCCACTATTGGCGAACACTGCCCTCACTGTGATCGACGAACGCTATGGCAGGTGGACACCCGTGCCCAGAGACAAGAATCGACGGGCGGTACATCAACGATCCCGTGATCGGAAACGTGGATGTCCGACCTTCTTTGTCGTTCGTTATGCGGATGACTTTGTCGTGCTTGTCTCGGGGGCAAGGGAGGATGCAGAAGCGGAACGCACCGCCCTTGCGCAATTCCTGAAGGAAATGCGCATGGAGCTCTCAATGGAGAAGACCAAGATTACGGCGGTCGAAGAAGGCTTCTTCTTCCTCGGCTACTGGGTTGTGGAGGCACCGGCGGCGCATGCTGCCCGCCCGGTGGGAAAACTTCTTATTCCCACCGATAAGGTGCAAACTGTCCGCAGCCGGATTAAGGATCTGACGACGCGAGCGACGACCTACCAGTCGTTGGCATCGCTCCTGAAGAAGCTCAATCCGATGATTGCCGGTTGGCGATCATACTACCGCTATGCCGTTGGCGCTTCCCGCGAGTTCAACAAACTGGACTGGTGGCTGTGGCAACGGATCCTGCGCTGGCTTCGCAAGAAATACCCAAAATCATCCATGCATGAGTTGCGTCGCCGCTTTGCCGGTACGCAGCCTTCAACACGATGGCGATGGGGCGAAGGAAAGGTCAGGATGAGGCGGTTCGGAGACGGTGGTACAAAACGCTACTACCCAAGAGGGGAGAGGATCGCGAATGGTTGGAACATCAAGGAAGTCGGTCAAGGACTTCGCGGTTCCGACACGTTCTGGTCCTCATTCAACAGGTTGAACACCACGTAAGTGGCCATCCCCGGCAGATGCCGGGCACGGAGAGCCGGATGCAGGGAAACTTGCACGTCCGGTTCGGGGAGAGGGATGACGAAACCAGCAGCGGCAATGCTGTCAGGCGCGTCATCTCTACTCTACTCGTCCATGGGCAGGCGAGCGACATTCTCGGCGAGCGAGGCCTCGATGGCGTGCGCATCGTCGCCGTCCGTCATGACGAGGCACGGCACAGGCTCGGCGCTTCCGTCTTCTTCGGCGATGGCGCAGAGCGCGTGATAGCGCCGCTGCCCGGCGACGATCTCGAAGCCGTCGCCTGCAGGACGTACCAGCAGGGGCTGCAAGAGCCCAAGGGCGCGGATGCTCGGCACCAGATCGCCGATATCCTTGGCGCCGCGTTTGCGCACGTTCACTTTGGCGGGGATGAGGGTGTTGAGGTCAATGTGTTGTAGTTTCATGGGGTTCTCCTGAGGTTGAGGGTGAGCGGTGCGGAAGGGCACCCCCAAACCTTGGCCGCGCCAAAGCTTGGGGGTGGCCTCCCGCCTCAGGAGGCGCGGTAGACCAGATGCTCGCCTGCGATCTCAGTCGCGGTGTACTCAACCGCGAGATCACGGGCGAAGGCGTCATAGTCGAAGTAAAACCGCAGGGTCTCGGGGATGTCGCCGAGTATGCCCTCCTCGACGAGCTGCTCGGCGAGTTCGCGGAGGCTGGCAACAAAGTAGACATCGATGCCGTAGTGATCGGGCGAGACGTCGGGGTCGAAGTCGTAACCACACTCACCGACCGCGATGATGACGAGGGTTTTCTCCCAGTCTTCCCACGCCTCCACGCAGTCGAAGAAGCTTGTGAGGTTCGCCTGCGACAGGTGAACCGCACGGGCGAGCGCCGCGTCGATTGCCTCCCCGTCCATAAACTGGATTTCGAACTCCTCGACCGGAGCGCCGAAGCTGTTCCGGCAGGACACCACCTTGGTCGCGTAGTCGTCGGCGCTCTCGAAGTAGAAGCCCGTGGCTGAGATATCGTAGGGTTGGGCATAAAGTACTGTTTTCATGGTTTTGTTTCCTTGGTCTTTGACGGTTGAGCGCAGCGAACACCTCTCCGCGCTTGAACCTCTGCCCAGCGGCGAGCGACCGGAAAAACCAAGGAGAAGACCCCACCCGCAGGGGCATGACACCCGGGGCGAGGTCAAAGTCCGGGGATGGGTCAGCAGGTTTTGTGGGGGACCGCTTAGAGGGCTCCGGAAATCGCGCACGATTTCCGGCGAAGCCCTCTTGCGGGTAAAACCTGTTGACCCACAGCATCGCGTCCCCGGATTTGATGTAAGCTGGTCCGAAGGTTCCAAGCGTGCACCCCTGCACGCGCCACCAAAGGCTCGAGCGGCTTGCCGCTCACCGCCTACTAATTCGCGCCAGGGATGGCAGCCCGGAGGGCCGAGACGAGCACCGCGCAGGCTCGGTTCACAACAGCCCGGCCCGCCAGGGGGCGCCCACAAACCGCTCAAACAACTCTCGAGACTACGCTATCCTGAACTGCCATACGCGGAGCCGGAACGCATGATCATCGCCATCACCGTCAACTGCCCGACAGAGGAGATCGCTGACGCGATCGCCGAAGATCTCGTCACCCGCCGCCTGGTCGCCGCGGCAAACCGCTACCCCGAGATCCGCAGCCGCTATGTCTGGCAGGGCAAGCTGGAGACAGCGAGCGAATTCCCGCTGATCCTCAAGACCCGCCGTGACCTGTTCGACGCTGTCGCCGAGGCTGTGCGGGAGCTACACCCCTATGTCACCCCCAGCATCGTCGCGACGGAAATCGTGGAAGCAAACGCCGAGTACGCCCGTTGGGTGTCGGACAATACGTAGGGCGACTGAGGAGTTGGCGGGAACCTGACCTTCGCTGCGAAAGCAAAGACGAAGCTTAAGACTGACGAAAGCAGACCTTAGATGTCCAGAAAGAATGCTCTGTTTCCTGTGAGCGTTGACGCTAGGCGTCGACGGTAAATTCGACCTTGCGCTTGACCTTCACCAACGAAGTTCGTTGCGGAATCATCTTGTGGTGTTGGAGACGGGTAAGCAGCAGCCCAGGAGGCACATTCTGTTGGCTTGCAAAGCGTTTGAAGGTCTGCGCTTTCATAGTGGTGACATGATGGCCAAACGTCGACGCAAAGGCCTCTAAAACACTCGATGGAACCAATATCTCAGCTGAGAACTGATCGGCTTCCGCCTCAATGTCTCTTTCTCCAGTTCCCTCTTCTTCTTGATCGATGAACACAGCTTTTTTGCTGTGTTCTAGTATGTGACAGGCTTCGTGAAAAAAGGCGAACCAAACATTTGCTTCACGCTTTAGCCGATCACTCAAAACTATGACCGCCTTGTCTTTCCTGGCCCAATACGCTGCTCCTCGCAGACCGGTGTTCGAGACCATGGGCACAAGTGCGACCGCTACGCCAACTTCTGCGCACTCAGCTACCAACCGATCAGAAATTGCATCCCAGTTTTGAAGCGACATCTCGCGAAGCTCGGACAGCTTACTTCTGAATTTCTGTTCCGAGTATGGCTTGGTTTCAATCCAATCAGACACTACTTCTGCGCAACGGAGCCAAACTGCGACAGCATACGGATCAATTTTATTGTGATCTTGTTGCTTAAACCTAGAAAGATCCAATCGCTTTTGCCAGTACTCGTCCCACGCGGAGATACTGCTCACGCCGAACGCTCGGAGCACGGCTTCGACCATCTCAGACGCGTCGGGTTTCGCGCTCAGAAGTTTTAACTTGAGCATTTCGGCAACGGGAAACTTCCGCGCCCAAGTGATTGCATCTTTAGAAGTTGTCAACGCTGTTTCGCGATCGCGAGCCCTCGACAGTTGGTGGCTGGATTCCAATGCCAGCCAGAACGCCGCGCTCTCCCCCAATACCCGTTCAAACTGAACCGCTGTTTCTGGGGTGATAGCCACCTTTCCTGAAATGATCTCACTAATAGTTTTTGTGGGGCGCCCTGTTCGTCTGGCAAAGTCGACAATCTTGACACCGCGAGCGTCGAGGAATCTTCGCAAGTGTTCTCCGGGTGATCGCGGCCCATAGTCTGGATTGAACAACCGAGCCCCAAGGTCTGTCATACTTTTCCTCCCACAGAAATGACGCTCACACTACGAATGTCGGCCAAGACTTGATCTATTCCTTTCGTTGTCGGTCGAAACAAAATTTGGCCCGTTCCGGCCTTGCCGACTGTAAACAAGGGGCTGTCCTGTGCGGGGACTTGATCACGCAATATGGGTGGCGATCTAGTCAGATCAGCGAGTGATGGTGCGGCATCAAGGTAATACAGAAGGTCTTTGACGTTCTCCGCAGCATCTTCTCCGAGTGCACGAACCAACTGATACCCGCTGTTGCACAAGTCCCCTACGGACCGGGACTCAAACCCCACCTGCATCCAAAAGCCTCTGAGCGTCATGGTGGTTATCCACCTTTTTCCATAACGGTGTATGTAGCGGAAATACATCAGCAAGTCAAAAGTAAAACATAACACTAAAGGTTATGGAAAAAGATTGACAGAATCATGATGATGGTGAAAATCCGTAACGGCAAACGTTATGAAAAGGATTTTTGCTATGTCTGAAACCTGCACGGCCTTCGGCGACAAGTGGGAAATCTATCGCGACAACTCGAGCAACTGGCGCTGGCGGCGAACGGCCTCCAACGGCCGCATCGTTGGTGCATCCAGTGAAGGTTACACGAACAAAAGCGATTGCATCTCGAATGCGAAGCGCAACGGCATGACATGTACGCCTGTCTAAAATAGCCACGCAGCCTTCTTGGCTGCGTGGTGCCCATTTCAATTTACTTCAGTCGACACCATGATAGGACGAAGCTACGGAAGGACCGAATTGTGCCCGCGAAGCAAAAGACAGATTTTCTGAGAGGGCTGGTGCTATTCAATCCCAGAATCTACCCGCCCAATACTTCCCAAAACAAAGACCGTATCGCGGGAAAGATCGCAGATTATGACGCCGCCGATGGAGGGCGTTGGAACTATGACGACTTCTACCGTGTAGTCGTGCATGTCTTGAAGGGCGCATCATTTGACCAGGCAATATCTCATCTCAGAAGCTTGGAAGGTGCTGGAGAGGCAGCCGCAAAGACTGGCCTTCTTGCGTTCATTGATAAGCACATGGATTTGAGACGGTCGGAGTTTGTGGAGTCCGGCCCGCGGCATTTTAAGGTGGATGCCCATACAAAAGCTACGATCGCTCCAGACTTTGCCTGTAGGCGTGATGGGGTCATCTACCACGCATTTGTTTATCCCAAGCGAGAACCTGCACTGAGTCAGCTGCAAAGAGACATGGTCAAATCGCTGATGTCGAAACCGTTCTCCAATGACACAGATGATTACGTTCTTTGTTTGATCGAGTATCCGGCAATCGGGGGAAAGCGGGTGGGTCGCTACGAGGAGTTCCCATTTGGATACCATAGTGCTTCCGAGGACTTCTTTGCACATATGTCAGACTTCTATGGCGAGCTATCAAACAGCAGAGGTGGTCAGGGTACTTTGATTTGATTGAGTGGGCGACGCGCGCCATGAAGTCAGGCGAATTCCCGTCTGGAGAGTTGTGGGGAAATCCGACATAATGAAACTCACACGTATTGAAGTTTTCAATTTCCGCAAGTTGCGGCGCGCCCGGTTGGACCTGTCGGACAAGCAGACGCTGCTCGTCGGGGCCAACAACAGCGGCAAGACATCGGCCATGAAGGCGCTGCGCAAATTCCTCAAGGATCGAGGCGGCATCGACACGCGCGATGTTGCAGCCTCCAACTGGGTCGCGATCGAACAGATCGCGGGCGCCTGGACACAGGAGGCCGAAGCGGATCTCAGCCCGCTCCTGGCCCAGCTTCCGTTCCTCGACGTCTGGCTCCATGCTGACACGTCAGAGCTGCACCACGTCGCGCATCTGATACCAACACTTACCTGGACTGGCGGTCTGCTGGGCGTGCGCCTACGCCTGGAGCCAAAGAAGGGGGCGGACGTCAAGGCGCAGTACCTAGCCGCGCGAGAAGCCGCTCAGACGCTGCAGCCCGGCGGCGCAACGGCCAACGGGTTCGCGCTTTGGCCACGCGATTTTCGGGAATTTCTCGACAAACGCCTTAAGGACCTGTTCGAGCTCAACGCCCATCTTTTAGATCCCGCGAGCTTCACCAAGACAGGGCTGGTGGAGCCACATCCGCTGCCGCCTTTGTCGGAGGGGATCGGTGCGAACCCCTTTGCTAGCCTAATCCACATTCGTGAGATCAACGCGCAACGCGGTTTTGCAGATGCGGGGGACAATAAGGGCGACGACGATGAGGCGATGAACGCAACCACCCGCAAGATCGCCAGCCAGATACAACCCTATTTCCGCAAACATATCGACCCCGAAACGGACCCCACGCCGAACGACGTCAAAGCGCTCAAGGCGATCCATGATGCCGAAACCACCTTTAATTCCCGTCTCAAGGATGGCTTCGCCGATGCCATTAAGGAACTGGAGAATCTCGGCTACCCCGGCGGACTCAACAATCCGAAACTTTCCATTGCAACGCAGATCAAGCCCGTTGACGGGCTCGATCACCCGGCGGCCGTGCAATATGATGTCTCTGGCGACAAATCTGGGGTGAAACTGCCTGAAAGCTACAACGGCCTGGGTTTCCAGAACCTGATATCTATGGTGTTTCAGCTCATGCGCTTCCGCGATGACTGGATGCAGGTGGGCAAGTTCAAATCGCAGGTGGTTACCCCGGACGACAGGGGTATCGAACCCCTGCAACTGGTGCTGATCGAGGAGCCGGAGGCGCATCTGCATGTTCAGGTGCAGCAGGTCTTCATGGCCCGGGCTCACAAGGTGTTGCGCAACCACAAGGATCTGGAGAAGGAGGACTCGGCTTTTTCCACACAGCTGGTGATCAGCACCCATTCGGGCCACATCGCGCACGCCGCTTCGTTTGAGGAGCTACGCTATTTCAAGCGCGAACTGCCCATTCACGGAGTTGTGCCTACGGCTAGTGTTGCAAACATGACGGGGCTCTTTGGCGCAGACAAAGAAACCCGTCGCTTCGTGACGCGCTATCTGCTGAGCACACACTTTGATCTGTTCTTCGCCGACGCCATCATCGTGATCGAGGGCGCTGCGGAGCGGATCCTGCTGCCGCATCTGATCCGGCATAACTACCCTGACCTGGCTGCGGCCTATCTGTCCTTCTTAGAGCTGGGGGGCAGCCACGCGCATCGGATGCGGCCTCTGATCGAGGCGCTGGAGCTGCCGACGCTGATCATCACCGATCTCGACGCGGTTGCGGAGGTCGACAAGGACGGAAATGTTGTCAAACAATCGGCCCAGCCCTGCTACGGGGCCGCACAGACCACCGCTAACCACGTGCTAAGGACCTGGCTCCCCAGTCTGGCGGAGGTCGACACGCTGTTGGATCCACCCGCCAATGCCCCGTGTCACACGGCCCTCGACCGCCCCATCGCGGTCAGCTACCAGACCCCGCAAAGCGTGACCCTTGGCGCGGTGACCGAGAACGTCACACCCAGCACCTTCGAGGATGCTCTTGCCCTGACCAACCCGAAAGCCGTGAAGGACGCCGCAGAGGCAGAGCTCGCCTGCCGCATGACCCGCGCCTTTGCCAAATCCATCGCCGCCGAGCCCACGCCTGAGGACCTCGCCACGGCGCTCTTTGATCGGTTGGCAAAATACCCGGAGAAAGCCGCCTTCGCGCTGGACCTCCTTTACATCGAGGACATCAAAGCGCTGCGCCCGCCGCCTTATATCGGCACCGGTCTGACCTGGCTCGCAGGCCAGCTGAATGGCGGCGAGGGCGCGCCGTGACGGACGTGACCGACGCCACCCGCGACGCCAGCGCCGACGCAACGATCCGCGCCTGCCTGTCCATCACCGCGCCGCACAGTTTCTTTCTGTTCGCCGGGGCGGGGTCGGGCAAGACGCGCTCTCTCAAGGACGCGTTGGAGGGGTTGGACACAGCGACACTGACGACCTTGCGCAAACACAGCCGCAAGATCGCTGTGATCACCTATACGAACGCCGCCGCAGATGAGATCACGCGCCGCGTCAAAGCCGATCCGGTGTTTCAGGTGCAGACCATCCACAGCTTCGCCTGGTCACTCATCGAGGGGCGCACGGCGGATATCCGGGGCTGGCTGAAAGGCCGCTTGCAGACCGAGATCGACGAGATCCAGGCGGCCCATGCGAAGGGCCGGGCGGGCACCGACGCCCATGCCAAACGCCTCAAAAACATGGCCTCCAAGACAAAGCGGCTGGAGCGCCTGGCGGAGATCCGCGCCTTCACCTATGCGCCCGAGGGGGATAATTTCGGCCGCGACGCGCTGCAACATGCCGAGGTCATCGCGCTCGCTGCGCATTTCCTGACCGAAAGCGAGACGTTCCAGAATATCGTCCTGGCGCGCTACCCGTTCATCCTGATCGACGAGAGCCAGGACACAATGAAACCCTTGATGGAGGCGCTTTTGACCTTCGAGGCGCGTCATCGCGGGCGCATTGCCCTGGGGTTGCTCGGGGACACGATGCAGCGCATCTACACCGATGGGTTGCGCGATCTCGATCAGCGGGTGGGGGATTTCGCGCAACCGGCCAAACAGATGAACCACCGCAGCCGCGCGCGGATCGTGGAACTGGCGAATGCGATCCGGCGCGACGATGATGGCCGCCAGCAGCGGGCGCGCGAAGACAAGCCTGGTGGCACCGTGCGCGTCTTTCTTGCGCCAAGCGAGGGCACGGATCGCGCGGCCTTTGAAGCCTCCACCCGCGCAGAGATGGCCCGCATTACTGAAGACCTCGCATGGCAGGACACAGAAGCGATCAAGACTCTCACGATAGAGCGTCACATGGCCGCCGCGCGTCTTGGTTTCAGTGAACTGTTTGAGCCCCTAAGCAAACCTGACAAGCTCAAGGATGGGTTTCGCGATGGCACCTTGCCCGCGATGCGGCTTTTCACTCATCGGGTCTTACCTTTGGTGACGGCACAAAGAACCGGCGATGCCTTTGCCGCGATGGCGGTGCTGCGGGACAACTCACCGCTCGTCGACAAGAGGCACATCCGGGCAGCGCCAGGCGACCAGGCCACTGGCCTCGATGCGGCACAGGCGGGCGTCGCGGCGCTGATGATGCTGTTTAATGGCGACCTGGACCCGAGCTGCGCCGAGGTGTTGGCGATCGTGGCCGAGCATCGGCTGTTCCCAGTCCCCGACCAGCTTCAACCCTGTTTGCCTGCCGATTTGCCCCCGGGCTTGGGTATGACTGACATTTTCGCCGATTCTGAACTAAGTTTGGACGGGCGGAACCTGTCCACGTTCGAGGCTAAAGCTACCGCCGAAACCGATATCATTGAAGCTTGGACACAGGCGCTTGAAGCGCCGTTTTCCCAGGTGGCGCGCTATCTCGACTATGTCGAAGACCGCAGCCCCTTTGGCACCCATCAAGGAGTCAAAGGGCTTGAGTTTTCCCGCGTCATGGTCATCGCCGACGATGCCCACACTCGCTTCAAAGGCCTTGCCTCTTACGAGACGCTGTTCAGAGTAAAGCGCCTGAGCCGAGACGCCCAGAAGAAGGCGGACAAAGGCGAAGAAACCACGATCGAGCGCACCCGCCGCTTGCTCTATGTCACCTGCGCTCGCGCGGAAGAGAGCCTCGCGCTTGTGCTCTATTCCGAAGCCCCTGACACGATCCGCAGGTTTCTGATCTCCAACGGATGGATGGCCGAGGACGAGGTCTTGATAGCTGCGCCCGGAGGCACCTCTTTGGTTGGCAAGGCATCGCCAAGGATAAATACTAGATAACTGACACTCTTAATGTCTGCTTCCGGGAAGCTGCACTGCAGCGACGTAAGTCGCTGCCGACGTCAACTTTGGGCCGTTTCAAATGTTGAATTTGAAGAACCTAACCTCAACTTTTCTGACTTCTCCGGTATTAATAGTTTGTATTCATTTTGTTTGCCTCCCAGTCGTTAGTGCGAGCCAGAAGATGCCACTGGCACCACCCCGTCGTCGGTCAGTTTATATTCGAAATGGAACCAGCGGTCCTTGGGGCTGTTGTTCTCTTTCTTGAAGGCGGTGACCATCCGGTCCCCATCAGTCTTGAGATAGATCGCGCCATAAACCTGCACGTTTGAGCGCGCAAGCCGCGCGATAAGTGTCTCGATACTGTCCGGCAACGCCTCGCCCGCCAAGTCCGCCGCGGTCGTCCCACGCAGGGCCTTGCGCAGGGCATTCGCGTCTTCGAAATCATCGTCTGCGCGCGACCCGCGCTGCAACTCGGTTGACAGAAGCACCGGCGCCGCGCCCTGGCTCAGCTTACCCAAACGGCCCAAGAGATCTGGGCGCGGGTGCACATAGCCCCCGCTTTCCCCAGAAGAGATGACGTAAGCTGCCGGGTTCACAGCGCGGATAAAGGCATCCGTCACATCCGCAGATCCATGGTGGCAGGCCTTCATCACAGTGGAGTTCAGCGCAGGGCGAGCCGCTCGCGTGAGCGCATTCAATTCGACCTCCAGCGCCTCCTCGGTCTGAAAATCGCCCCGTCTGGACAGTTTGGGAAACGCATCGCGCCCAGCATAGGAAGCCAAAATATGCTGCTCGGCAGGGGCGTTAAGATCTCCGCCGAAGAACACAGAGAAGCGCCCGTATTCTAACCGCATCAAGATGGAGTTGCCGTTTTTCGTCACGCCGTGATCGCCATACACCGGAAGCGATTTGCGTCCCTGCGCATCGCGCTCATAGAGCGGCCCCAGAAGCTCGATTTGGTAATCTCGTCCATCTGCAGGTCCAAAGCCGGGCAGAAAGGCCTGCGAGCCTCCGTCGTTCGGGTTTTCCCGCCCCAAGAAGGCGGTGGGACCCCAGCGCGGATCCTGCAAGAACTCCTCCGCGAACTCGGCGAAATCGCCGAGAGGGTTCGGGTCCGAAAATGCTTTCCGAAAGCCGGCGTCATCCTCCGGGAAGTCCCGATAATGTTTGCCGCGTTTCGTGCCCAAGCGCTCGGCCTTCCTGCGCTTCACCCGCGTACCACCCGGCCCGTCATAGCTGGACGCCGTCTCCATCAGCCCGTTGTGATACACGTGCTTGAATCCCGCCATGCCGACGAGGTCGCGAAACCCGCCGTAGTGATCTTCGTCGCAATGGGTGATGATCGCTGCATGGAAATCGAGATGGGGCATATACTTGCCAAACCGCCCGCCCAAAAACCGGGCCATCATATCGTCCTTGCCCGCGTCGATCACGATGATCGCCTCGCCGGCGCCGGGCTCTGGCGTAATCAAGACCGCGCCATCGCCCTGGCCTACATCGACGAAGATGATCTCAAGGGGCCGTTCGTTCACCGCATCGGCGCGCGGGAAGAATGCAACCTGCGCACCCCACTTGATCTCGAGCCACTCCGAGTCGCTGTCGTCCGTGACATTCAGGAAGTCACCCCAGAAGACTTCTTTGATCTTTTGATTGGACGCTCGGGATTTGGACTTAAAGATATACTTTTTCCGGTACTTGGTTTCGCCGTCTGGCTTGAAGCCGACAAAAAAATTCTGAGCCATTGGTACCCTCCTCTATTCTTTGAAACTCTTGATCTGCTCAGATTGCACGCAAATGGACGTTGTTGCATGCACTTTGCAGCCTTAGCGCCACCTAATTCAATTTGAGTTGGGAATGTAACGAACACGTCAGTTTGTGGTTCCTCCGAAACGCATTGGAGGAAAGGCGAGTTCGCCACAGCCAATGACATCATCCCGAAGTTTCTTCGATAAACTGCAGGGTCATTGGCCTCACGTTCAAATCTGAGCATCATTCGAATAACGGCTTCGACACGAAGCACTGCGGTATCCGGAATCTCAAATCGATGGCAGCAATGGGCCGTCAGCCAAGGAAAGCAATTGCAACACCAAGTGCACCCAAAAAAACCGAAGTCAGCGCTAGCCATGCCGGAACATGAACCGCTGGATCACGGCTCTTCAGCAGCCAACATACTTTGCTAAACCAAAAAACTTCTTCAATCGAAAACTCTAGTTCGGCACCCTTATCTACCCCAAGAGCATCTCTGATATCGTAGGGCATGAAGATTGCGGAATCATCATCGTGGCCAAGAACTAAGACGTGTTCGAATTTTCTGTTCTCGACGTTCGTCAGTCGTGCAATGCCATAACGCAGGATGTCGGGCCGGTACTTAGCATTCAAGCGTACCAGCAAACGACCAGAGTCGTTAGGTGGGAGCGCTTTCACTGGTAGTTTCGTCATCACTCACAGCTCATTTCATGTCGGTGTGGTCACGTACCATGCTACGTCCGCTTTGGGGAGGCTGCACTGCAGCGATGAGATACGTGATGAACGGCAGGATTGGGCCGTTATAGCCTTGTTGCATCATGCCCTCGCCATATGCTGGACGAGCGAGGTCAGCTGCCTGTCGCCATGGCCGTCATTCCAGGCTGCCCTCGTGCGGTCATGCATCAACTGGATGAACTCGGCTGGAGCGTTTGCAGACTGGTAAGTCTTTAGCGCATCCTCTTGCGCCAAAGTATAAACTTTCAACGAGGCTTCGGCATTGTCATAGTCTTCGGTCGGAACAGTTCTAGCGAAGAGATCATAGTAGTCATTGACCAATTTGATCGTGGCAGGAAGCTGGTCGACATAAACCTGCATCGGGATGCCCGCTTTCTGGCAGACAAGCGCACCGTAGATCATTCCGAACATAAACCCTTGCCGAACCGTGAAGAGGCCGGCGAAGAGCGCGGCAAGCGCCGCTGGTTTCTCTCCGACATGGGCGGACTTTCCCCCCAGTTTTTTGATGATGCCGCCATAACGGTCCCAGGTTCCAGCACTGCCCACCGTGAGGATCGTGGTTTCGTCGCCACCAATGCCGGAAGGGTAGGCATTGATCATACCAAGCATGTAGCCAGCTCCCTTGGTCTCCAGGACGGCGACCAGTCTGTCGGCATCCGAGGTATCGCCCGTGCTCATGTCGCAGATGGTCTTACCCTTTAGCGAAACACTCAGCGCATTGACCAATTCAACAGATTCCTCGTGGCCCTTAATACAGATGATGACAAAATCAGACGTCGAAACGGCGTCGTCTTGGGAGGCGCAGATCGTGGCGCCAGTCTCGGCGAAAACCTCTGCCTTTTCCGGGGTGCGGTTCCAAACGCTGACATCGTGGCCTGCATTGAGCAGGCAATGCGCCAGCGCTGACCCCATGTTGCCCAGTCCCAATACAGCAAGTTTTATGATGTTAGCCTCCGGTGTTCGCCAGTGATTTCTGCACCAGCATGCGCCGGCATCAGGAATTCACATAGTTGTAAATTCTTCTATACTGTTAGATGGTCTAACTTATGGATTGGCGCACGCTTCCCTCGTTGACATCTCTCAGAGCCTTCGCCGCTGCTGCAGAGTTTGGAAATCTGACCCGGGCGGCAGAAGCATTGAGCGTGACCCATTCCGCAGTAAGCCAGCAAATTCGCGGGCTCGAACAACATCTTGGCACTCGGCTTATCACGCGTACCCGACATGGCATTTCTCTGACATCGCAAGGCGAATTCCTGTCGGCTAGCCTCCTTGAAGCCTTCGCTGAAATGGCCTCCGTGACCGAGAGCGTGTCGAGTGCGGAGGCGGTTCGACCGATGGTGGTCAGCGCGACCCCGATGTTTTCAAGCGCGTTCCTCATGCCGCGTCTGTCGACGTTTATTGACGAATTCCCCAATATCGAATTGAGGATCGATTCAACGATCCAGGCTGTCGACCTCATTCCGGGCGGAATTGATATGGCCATCCGATACGGAACAGGTCACTGGCCAGGGCTTGTCTCGCAGATGCTGCTACCCGGCTGTCTGACGGTCGTCGCGTCCCGCGAACTAATCGGAAACCGGGTGCTCACGGAACCTGCAGAACTGCTTGAGTTTCCTCTTCTTCAGGAACAGGCGTCGGTCGAGTTTGATCTGTGGCTGGAAAAGGTCGGAGTCCCGCCCGAAGCGGATCGGAGAGTGGTCCGCATGCCGGGCAACATGCTGCTGGATGGCATCCGCCGAAGTGACGGTGTCGGAGCAACGGTACCGGCCTTTATCTCTAACGAGTTGAAGTCAGGACAACTCGTGGCGCTGTTTGACGATCCAATACCGCAGATCGGCTATTACCTTGTCACGCTACCTGGTTCGGTTCGGCCAGCGGCAATGCTGTTCATGCAGTGGCTTTCGAAATCAATCACTGAATATGAAAAACGCCTATTCCGATGGACACCCGCTCACTTGCTGTAGACGGTAAGAGTTAAACCGGATCTGATCTTGCAAAAAAACGGCCCGATAATGCTGCTCGGTGAATGAATGTCCGATCTACGAATACCGCACTGCGGCGCCAGTGGCTGCGGTGAATGTCCGGATCGGGCCGTCCGTTGATACCTCAGGTTCGGGCGTAGTTTCGATCGCTGATGGCCAGCCGGTGTGCGCCAACTTCAGACATTGGGTGGGCGTCAGTGTTCATGTTGTTCATGGCGTTTCTCCTTGTAGAGTGGGGTCTGACTAACATATCTGCCGCTATGCGCCGGCCTCGATGCGCTTCACAGCATCGTCGGTCCACCACACGGCATTGGCGATCATCCGAAAGTTGATGAGAGCGGCCAGATATCCGTCGCCTTCGGGGACCTTGGCGCCCGCGGTCGCATCGCGGACAACTGCGACCTCGAAGCCTGTCTCCAGCAGTTCGCGCATATGGCTCTCGACGCAGAGATTGGCAGACATACCGGCAAGGACGACCTTGTCGATGCCAATCTTGCGCAACTGGAGGACGAGATCGTTCTGCTCAGGTCGGTAGACTTTGTGGGGAGAGCAGATGATGGTTTTACCATCCTCAATGTACTGTTTGTATTGTGGCATCCAATCGGCACCTGAGCCTTCGAAGCCGGTCAGATTCAGAGGGCCCGAGCGATCGAACATCTTGATGGAATGCATGACGCGTTCGAGCGTACCCTCGAAATGCCATTTATGGTCCTGCGGAAAATAATAATGAGGAGAGATGACAACTGGCATCTCTGCTGTTTTCGCAGTCGCGAACAGGCGTTCCAGATTCTTGACAACGCCGTGTTCTTCGACGCTCTCTCCGACAACACCCCAAGCAACACCTTCGGGATCCAGAAAGTCGATCTGAGGATCCACGACGACCAACGCCGTCCTGCCGGGAACGATCTCCATGTCACTCTGTGGCAACCCAGGGTCAGACGGGTCCGCATAAGCCGCGGGAGTTGCGGCCATGACGGAGGACGCGTCTGCGGCAAGCCCACCAACCGCCGCGGCGGCAAGAGCGGAAGCCTGCATCAGTCGCCTGCGGTTCGGATCAATATCACTCTGTGTGTTACCTTCTGTTTGCTCTGGTTCTTTCGTCATCTTTCACTCCTTGGGTTGAAAATTGGCGCCCGGGTTGGGGGAGGTGCGAGAAACCGGGCGCCGCGCCGAATTGCTCAGAGGTTTGAGATCGGCGGCCCTGTTCATCTCCCAACGTAAGCTGGTTCCCGAAGTACGCGTGGCTGGCCGTCGCCTGATACAGCGTTGCATCGGACCCAAAGTCTTTTGGCGAATGCTGATCATGACGAAGCCCCATCGCAGGACGCGGTCCGAGCAAGTGATCGCTCCAAAGTGGCTTCGGGTAGTCCAGCCGCATGCGCGGCTGCTTGCATGAATTAGCAGAATCGGCATCTCGACCTCCCGCGCGTTTGCAGTGGAAGAAAAGCTGATTCTGCCGCGTTGTTCTTTCAGGTTCTTAGGCGTTTCAAAAAGTTGCTGAGTTCAATTTAAGCGCAGTTTCTGCAATTGGCCTCTACGGTGCAACCACATCCATCAGCCCAGTCGATTGGTCGTCAATTTGAGAAGTTTAGATCGATCACTGATCTAAAAGAAAACTGGCAACCTCAGTGCTGTCCAGATCTTTCGGGGCGACACAAA
This sequence comes from Pseudomonadota bacterium, assembly GCA_038534015.1. Lineage (GTDB taxonomy): Bacteria > Pseudomonadota > Alphaproteobacteria > Sphingomonadales > Sphingomonadaceae > Erythrobacter. Next base: position 60,516 of record JBCAXQ010000001.1, read on the forward strand.
GATCGAAAACACGGTCCGCTATCTTGATGTGGATGTTGAGGATACTTTGAACCTTGCTGAAGGCACTGATGTAGGACTTCGAGTGAATTCAGCCGACGTTGGCTGAAATCGCCGGCGTCGGCGCTCCGTGTGCACCTACCTCGACTCCAGACATTACGTTTGCATGGGTGAAAGCAGATTCGCGCAAGATCCAATATGTTGCTTAGCCTCGCGCGTCTCGAAGTGAATAAGTATCATTCAATGAAGGAGCCTTCTGTCGCTGAGAACTCGATCCAGCCTTTCAAGCAAGTCTTCGATCGAGCAATGCGCAGCTAATTGCGTTCGTGCCATTTCGTTTGACAAACGGAAACTGAACGATGCCCATGGCTCTTCCAAGAAACCTACCATTCAGTATTGGATCAAGCTTAATGACATCTTCAAACTTGCCCCCAGACGCGATCACCGACGAGCTGCGTCAGCAGGTCAAGGCGGAGCTACCCGAGATCGATCAAATCAGGGACGCTGTTATGCGCGAACGAAGTGTCGAAGCCTGGGCCTATGCTCTGACGCACTCCAGCTTCACATCGATAAAGCAGATCGCGCCATCGGGTAATCCTGATGTCAACGAGGTCGTGCGCGGCGATCAGACGGACCACCTGCGCGGAGTGACACGCATGGCAGTCGCCATCGCCAACGAGATGCAGTCCGCCTATCCTGAACTGGAAATCGACATGGACGTTGTCTGGGCTGGTGGCTTGCTGCACGACGTTGGAAAGGCGTGGGAGTTTGATCCTGAACGCCGCAAGCGATGGGCGACCAGTCAAAAACGTACGGGCAGACCATCGATCCGGCATCCGTCGATGGGCGCGCATATCTGTCTGACTGTTGGTCTTCCAGAGGAAATCGCTCACATCGCAATGGCGCATTCCGGCGAAGGCGAACTGCTCGTCAGAAGCCTTGAATGCATGATCGTACATCAGGCCGATTATACATTCTGGAACACGCTTATCGCCGGTGGGCTGATCAAGCCTGAGACCGTGCGCACAAACATGCGCAAATACGTAGATGGCAGTCCAGTATAGGGCGCTTCTGAAATTGCCTCATGCAATATCCTTATCAGAAACGCCAGTATGATATCGATCAGGTCTGGTCTGAGCTGGTCGGCACTTCACCATAACCCGACCGATCGGCACTATCGTCTGCGCAGCTCTCCCGGAGTACGCCCAATCTTTTTCCTGAACAGGTCGGTCATGTGCGACTGTGAGGAGAAGCCGCATTCAATGGCGATTTGGGCGAGCGGCAGACTGCTTGCGCCGACAAGAGTTTGGGCCTTTTGCAGGCGTAGACTCAGCGCGTGTTGATATGGTGTCTTGCCCGTGGTTCTCTTGAGTGCCTGGGTGAACCTGGCGATTGGCATTCCCGCAATGTTTGCCATGCTGCGCAGATCTATCTTCGTCATCGCATGGGTCTCGATGTAGTCGTCAATGCGAGCCACGGTCGCGCGCGATAAGCGACCGGGTTCCGTATTCTCCAGAGCTGGCTCATCCCGTGAAGCTCGATACAACTCGAGGATCAGAGTTTGCACGAGTACGTCCGTATACAGCGGACCCGCAGAGTTCTCGACATCGACGTTCATCACCAGCTGCTGGCAGACCGCAAGGACGAGTTTTGAGTGTTGCGGGTATTGATGCAGCGCACCAAAATCTCCGCTGCTGCTGGGCGAAACCTCGTTCAACACCTCATCGACGACAGCTTCGGGAATGGCAACTCCCATGCTTCGACTAGGTTGGGTTCGCAGGGCGTAGTAGCTGGAATTTGGGGGAGAAACGTCGAAATCTCCGGCAACGTAGAAGCGGGGCTTGCGGCGTCGCCCTGCCACATCAACCTCGAGCAAGACGGGATCCAGATGGATGCCTACGACCAGGTCGGAGACGGTTCTGTGCGTTTCGAAATCTCCGGCGTACTCGGCAACAACAGTGTGGACAGGCCGATCGCCAGCTGTCGAGCCTACATTCTTCAATTGGGTTTGGTCAGCGCCTTCCAAGAACTCGATGAAGTTTTTCATCGCCTACTCCGCCAATCTCCTACGTCAGCTACGAGCAGTTATCGCCCACGTTAAGGCTGCCAATCACCGTACGTCCCGAAGACGCCAACCGCAAGGCGCAGATCCAAACCTGTCAACACAGGTCGGCGATAGGTGTTTGCGCGTTACTGCCGACAGAGTTGGATGCCGAAACCTAGCCTTTGTGACGCGGGTAAAGGTCCCATGACGGATGTCAGATCGCGATTGTGCTGCAACACCAAGCCGATGATTTCTTCTGATGATCGCGGCAACGTCTTGGGCATTGATGGGATCGGCGCGGATCAATCCCCATTCCGGAAGGCGCGCGGGCCGATGGCGTTTTCGCCAGAACGAGGGATGCGCCATCCGTCGAGCGTCCATCCGATATTGAGCGCGATAAGCCGGTCACGCTCCGGCACGCCCGCCGAGGTGCGCCAGTCGGGAAACGCATCTACGATTCCGTCACGGACGCGCCGCGCCTCGGCCGTACCGATCCCACCCCCGCCAGCCACGAGCGCCTCTTCCATGAGCCCGCGCCACGTCGTCAGATAGCGAACTTCCTCGGCCACTAGCTCATCAAACTCGCCGGGTGCGCCATGGCCCGGCGCGATGGTTTCGGCCTCGGGGAACATGGACCGTAATTTTAGAAGTTGCGCTTCCCAAGACGCCAGCTGACCCTGGTAGAACACCGGGGTCGTGCGGTTTCCAACCAGATCTCCGGTCACAAGAGTACGCTGTTCGGGCAGGTAGATCACTGCAGTCTCGATCGCTTCGTTGCCACGCAAGAGGCGGGGTACGGCGACGACCCCACCTATCTCAAGCGCTTCGCCGTCCCGCAATCCCGATGTGACGACGGGTATCTCGACCGGGATATCGTTGGGGATGTCTTCGCGGCGATTGGCCCAGAAGCCGTGTTCGTCCTGCGCGATGACCCTGGCGCCCGTGTCAGAGGCAAGGGCAGGCGCGCCGCCCACGGCCTGGGACATCGTTGTCAGGCCGCCGTAGTGATCAGAGTGTGGGTGGGTGATGGCTATGCCAGCGACATCGTCCCGGCGGCGCCCGGTAACAGATTCGAAGGCCGACAGCGCCTCCTGCGCTTCCGGGATTCGCCAGTAAGCATCGATCGCCAGAACACCGTCCGGTCCGCTGACCCAATATGCGTTGATCGAGTGGTTTCGGATCGAGTCTACAGTATAGCCAGTTAGGTGACCGTCTAGCGAGATCGGGCCAGCCGTGGCGCCGATGGGTCCTGCGGCAGAGGTCTCGGCCACGGCGATGCCATGAACATAGGGAGCCGCAAGCGCGGCGAGCGAACCGGAAAGCAACGTACGCCGGGACAGCGGCTTTCGGCTGGCAGATTGCGGTAACGACGTCTGCAGAGATTGATAATCTGCAGGACGTCTAACAACCCGCCGCGATGGCGACGATTCCATGCAAGGAATCCTGTCAGTCTCTGCCCTGTCATCCCGCACTGACTCGGCCAGCACCTTGATCGCCGAGACATCGACGATTGAGCGGATCTGCCGGGCGCTTAAGCCGGCGACCACCGCCGCCTGGATGTCTAACGGAGCCGGCCTTCCTTCGCTGGCGAGCGTCGCTTGGACCAACGTGCCAATGGCCTGGTTGTGGCGGGACGATCGGACACAGCAGCTGGGGGGGCAGTCCTCCGCCGACCGATGGAGGTCTTTAAGTGCCGCGCTCTCTGTCTTTCCGGGGCGAGGCACCAAGGCGCTGTGCAACGCCAATTGCTGGCAGGTGCAAAGAGCTTCGGCCGTGAGAGCCTCAGCCAGAAGTAACAGCGCGACGGCATCAAGATCGTCTGTCTCTGTATTTGGAAGGTCACGTACCATGGTTGTCTCCTCTGCTCAGACGCTCATCCAACCACCGTCGACCAAAAGATCAGCGCAGGTCATGTAGCGGCTCTCGTCGCTGGCCAAGAACAGCGCCGCGTTGGCCATATCAGTGGTCTCGCCTAGGCGTTTGAGCGGGGCCTGTTCCGCTACCATGCCGATGAACCCTTCGAAGGCTTCCTCGGGCACATTCGTATTCTGCGAGAAGTTCGTGCGAACGATGCCCGGGCTCAGCGTGTTGACCCGCGTACCGTTTCCGGCCAGTTCCGCGCCCATAGTACGGGCAAAGGATCGCACCGCGGCCTTCGAGGCGAAGTATAAGCTGCCGGTCGCGACGCCCTTCGAGTGCACAGCCGAGGCCGTCAGAATGATGCTGGCGCCAGGATTGAGATATGGCACCACCGCTTGAACGGTGAAGAACACGCCTTTGACGTTGATGTCGAACTGCTGATCGTAACCTGCCTCATCCACCTGATTGAGCGGAGCGAAGACGCCCATGCCGGCGTTGGCAAACAGAATATCGATGCCACCTAGGAAGGCCCGCGCCTTTGTGGCGGCTTCGCGCAAAGCGCCCAGATCGCGCACGTCTGCAGCGACTCCGGACGACCCATCGCCCAGTTCAGCCAACGCTGCTTCGACCCGGCCCTGGTTTGAGCCCGTGATGAAGACGCGTGCGCCCTCGGCCAGGAAACGACGTGCCGATTCCAGACCAATCCCTGTTGTTGCGCCTGTGATGATGGCCGTTTTGCCCGCAAGTCGTCCGGTCATTTGATTTCTCCCGCTGCGTTTTTCCTTCGATTCGATCAAGACGTTACGGGGGCGGTGTGCGGGCTTCTTCCAAGGAGTCGAGCGTTTCAGAAACCTGCTAAAACTGCTCTGCTTTCTGAAAAACGCACATTCCTGAAATCTCTATCCAGATCGTCGCTTTACCTACGCTTGTCTGCCGCGATGGACGACGGTGAGACGAGGCGAGATGGAAAATCCGTACCTGACACAAGGTTTGATCAAGTTGCTGGCCGGCACGCTGGTCCTCAGATGCAAGGTTCGCTTTTTTGCCTGGTCGCTTGGAACCGAGAGTTTTGGCGACACAAGACCAGCGTTCGACGAGGATTATCGCGTTCTGGACGGGCTTTGCGATGCGATCGCGACCCGTGTTGTCGCGCTTGGAGGGACGGTGCCGGGGGCCTATAAAACCTTGCTCACCTACTCGTCGATCAAAGAGGAAAGCCCGCTTTCCATCCAGGACATGATCGCCACTTTGGTCAAGGATCACCAGCAACTGATTGCAGATGCCCAACTGGTCGCCATCCTTGCCGACCCTGCGCCTGATCCAATGTCCGAGAATTTGATCCTGCGCTGTATCGAACAGCACGAATGTTGCGGCGCGCACTTGTCCGAACTCATGCCAAATCCGAATGTGCTGATGAACTGAGAAGCGCTCACATCGCGGCCTCGCGGCGATATCGACCTGGCGTCACACCAATATGCTTGCGGAACACATCCGTCATATGGGCCTGACTGGAGAACCCTACTGCATAAGCGACCTCAGCCAGCGGTTGATCGCCTGACAGCAACTCACGCGCACGGGTCAGCCGTCGCTCCAATACATACTGATGCGCCGACATACCAATCGCTTTGCGAAACCCGCGCGAGAAGTGGTAGACGCTGACGTCCAGCAACGCTGACAGATCCGACAACGCCAGCTGACCGTCCAGATTGGCGTCGATGTAATCGCACACCATGCAGATCTGTTCACGCCCGAACCCGTTCGCCCGGCGCGAACTCGGTTTTCTTAGTGTAGCGATCACATTCAACAGGATCGCGAGGCTCAGCGTTTCGCCATAAAGTTCGTTGCGGCCACCTGCATTCATCAGGAACGTTCGTAGCGCCCGACCAAGAGAGACGGACTCGGGATGCTGCAGATCGGGAAGGATCCGGATATCGCCGGGGCTTGCTTGGCAATCATCCAGTGCCTGCGTGACCATCTCTTGCCGGAAAGAAAAAGCCAGAAACTCGGTGTTCACGTCACCGGTACGGGCCAAAATCGTGCTCCCCGTCGGACTAACGGTGATTGAACCAGGTACTAGCGAACGCTGCACCATCCTGTCCGACCCCAGCGCGATCTCATAATCCCGCCGACCCAATTGAAGAGAGAAGATCAACTCAGGGCAAAGGAAGTTCGCCTGAAACGGTTCAGCGGTGTTCAGGTCGACGGTCAATTTAGGTGTGGTGAACCGTTGTCCCAAGCAGGGCATCCCGGGTTCAGGGCGCTCGGCAAACCCACGCTTGCGCGGTCTGCGGGATAGCGAGCGTGTTCGAAAACTGGTCTGCATTACCCGCGAACCTGCCGCTGGATCTTGCCGTGGGAGAGCACCGAGAGTCTGCGGTACGCATTGCAGATCATGCCACCTTCGATTGTGGGTCCCGGGCCGCGTCCGCGTATGAACGATTTGGCTGGGCAAGCATTTAATCGGTGATCTGAATTCCCTCGCAGCATTGACCGGTTTGCAAGTTTCAAGGGTGGCAGAAGATCCGTCTTGGTCTGCGCACCCAACTGAAGTGATGAACTTCCCATCATTTACCCTCCGCTCAAGCTGCAAACTCGACAGCGATCATGAGTGTCAACTCTTCCTGACACGATGTCCCTGTCCCGCGGTCCCGATCTTCCAGATTCCATTTCTTTCTTTTTCAGAATCGAACGCTTCAGGAATTCGCGACCTAGCGCAGGCCGCAGCAGTTCGGGCATCGCTGGTCCCGAATATCGGGGCGGTGTTCGTCCCTTCGAGGACCACCACAAGATTCTACAAAACAGGCTGAAGGTGAAATACCTCCCACCTTTATTGAGCAATCTGCTTCGCCTGCAGCCGAGATCGCTGCGAGCTTCACAGAAGGACTCAGACATGTTGAACCGCACACGCTTGTTCCAGCAAGTAAGACTGACTGCCGCTGTCTTTATCGCGGGCGCCAGTATCCTGGCGTTCGCACCGAAGGCGATCGCGGAACCAATGGTAAAGACCGCCTACGTTGAAACGGGTGGCTCAAGATATGCCTACCGCACATTTGGATCACCCACCGGAACTCCGGTCGTTCTGATCACCCGGTATCGGGCGAACATGGATGACTGGGATCCCGCATTCATAGAGGCCTTGGCCAAAGAGCGGCGCGTGATCGTATTCAATCAATCTGGGGTCGCATCCTCGGCGGGCGACGCCAGACAAACCATCCCGGACATGGCGGCGGATGTCGCAGAGTTCATTCAGGCCATGGATCTGCAAAAGGTAGACGTTCTTGGCTGGTCGATGGGTGGCTTCACTGCGCAAGCGCTGGTCGCTGATCATCCAGACCTTGTACGTCGGGTCATCCTCATCGGAACCGGCCCGGCGGCATCGCCTGCCACCCCTGGCCCGAAAGAGGGCGTTTTCGATGTCGCCACCAAGCCGGGGCGTGACGACGGTGTGACAATCTACTCCGACGCTGATCGGGGATATCTGTTCTTTGCCGAGGGCACCCATAGTCAAGACCTGGCCAAGGCATCCTTGGCCCGTATTGATGCGGCACGGTCGAACGACGAGCCCTTGACCACTCAGGCCGCGATGGAGGCACAAACGGCGGCAATCCAGGCATGGTGGTTTGATGCATCGAGCGACTATTTTGACAGGATGCGTAGTGTGAAGAACCCGGTCCTGATCATCAATGGCGATTCGGATGCATTCTTCAGCAACACCGCTCAAGCGCTCATGTCCGAGACGTATCCGAACGCGTCGTTGGCGATCATTCCGAACGCAGGGCACGGGCCACAGCACCAGCACCCCAGCGAGATCGCCAAGTTGGTCGACCGTTTCCTGGATTGATTCCGGCGATCATGGAAGCCCCTGCACGTGCATGCGAATGACTTTGTCGCGGCACAGCCTGCGGGAAAGCAAACAAGGGTGCCGCGGGGGGGCTTCTCTGACGGAGCGCGGGTTAGCGCCGCCACGGCGGCGGGCGGTTGTCCATGGCGAGTGTCCACGGATCCATGTCGATCGGCCGCCGCAGCCCGACAACGCCTCGGCCACGCCCGTCGGGCAAGAATCCGAAATCCCCCCAACCTGAAAGATCCGTCATTTGCAAGACGGTATTCGCCTGGGGCACTTCAAGAGGAGGATCCAATGTTGAACTTTGAATGGAAATCAACTCTGGCCGTCGCTGCGGTGTCGGCAAGCCTGCTTTCGTTTTCCTCTGTTGCGTCTCCTGCAACGGAGATGAAATCCGCCGGAGCGCTGTCTTTTGGGCCGGAGAACGTGCTGTTCGTCGGAGACACGTTCGGTGGAAAGGTGGTGGCGCTGGATGTCAGCGATGTGGTCACAAGTCAGCTCGACTATGCGTTGGGCCGTGCCGAAACCTTCGAGGGCCGTGCGATCATCGCAGATCTGCGGGCAGAGCTTGGGACGCTTCTGGCAGCCCCCGCGGATCAGATCATCGTCAACGACGTGGCTGTGCACAGCGAAGCCAAACAGATCTTTCTGTCAGGTCAACGGGGCCTTGGGCCGGATGCTCTGCCCTTCGTTGCAACTGTCGACAAAGGGGTGTTGACGATCCTTGATCTACCCCCGCTGGTCGTTGATATGCATGTTCTGCAATCACCAGCTGGTGATGCCGACTTGGAGTTTGGACAACCGGCACGCAACTACGCGATCACTGATATAGACTACTATGACGGCGAGATCTTTATCGCTGGCGTGTCGGGTGAAAGCTTCAATTCAACACTTCGTCGGGTTGCCTTTCCCTTCGAAGAGGACCGTGCTAGCGAAACGCAGATCGAGATCTGGCATGCCGTTCACGCGCAGTGGGAGACGCGGGCCCCGATCATCGCCCAGACGATTGTCGAGATTGACGGAGTTCCAACCCTCATCGCGGTTTATGCCTGCACGCCGCTGGTACGGATCCCGCTTGCCGATTTGAAGGACGGCGCACAGATTCGCGGAGAGATGATTGCCGAGTTGGGATACGGCAACTCGCCGGTCGACATCGTGCCCTTCGTCAACTCGATGGACGGGTCACAGAACGTGCTGATCACACACACCAACCGTACCGCCAACCAGATCCCAGTAACCGCCATCGGAAAGGCCGAGCCAATGCCGGTCGAGGTTGGGAACAACTTTGGGCCCGCCGGTTTGACCGGGTTCCCGGTTCCCGCGAACGGAATCCAGCACTTGGCCATGATTGACGAGGTGTGGGCAGTGGCGGTCCGCCCTGACCCGCATGATCCCGGCAAACTCCAACTTCATACAATTCTAGCCCCGTTCTTCTTCGACCGGGCGGACCATATGGTCGAGATGAACTGGCCGGGCAGTCCGGATCCGTTCGGCTACCGGAAGTTTCCACCGTTGGATCTGTGAAGATGCGATTGCTCGCGCACATCGGCTTGGCGCTCACCCTTCTTTTCGGCAACCAGGCAAAAGCAGAGGGGACCTTATGGGTCCTCTCCCCGGACCGGAGGAGCATTGTGCTTGAGGCGCCGCTGCCCATATCTGCCGAGTTGAGACTTGCCGGCGCTGCCGAGGGGACGGAGTTAGAGGTCGGCGAAAGCACGAACGGGCTGACCGAGCTCACCTCGAAATGGCCCTTGATGTTGGGCACCGCTTATGAGGTCCGGCTGCAGAGATCAGACGCCGAACAGATCATCGCGATTGACGCGCCGCTCGCCGCCGATACACCCATGCCAGGTGTTGCCGGGCTGTCACATCAGAACAGTGTGGTTCCGGCAAACGCCCTCAGGCTCTATTTGGACTTCGCCACGCCGATGGCACGCGGCCAAGCAGCTGAGTTCGTGCAACTGGTCGATCAGGACGGGCAAGAGGTGGTCAATGCTTTTCTGAACCTTGGCGTTGAGCTTTGGTCTGACGACCAGCGACGGCTGACGATCTTGTTCGACCCCGGCCGGTTGAAACATGGCGTAGGGCCAAACGTGACCCTTGGCGCACCTTTGACGCCTGGTGGGCGTTACGGGATCCGGGTGAAACGAGGGATACGCGATGCAATGGGCCGCGCGCTTTCCGGGGATGATGTGAAATGGTTCGATGTTGGCGAAGCCGTTCGCAAAGCAATCGAACCGGAGGCATGGAGTGTTGCAGTGAAGGGTGGTGCACTGCGGGTCTCTTTCGACCGTGCGATGGACGCTCAGGCCGCGCTAAGATCCGTGTATCTGCGATTGTCCGATGGCCGTAGGCTCCCGGCCGGGAAGCTTCAGAGCGACGGCTCACTGACTTGGTCAATCGAGGGCGTCGATGTCGAGGAAATGCTGGCCATAGTCGTCAACCCTGACTTGGAAGACACCGCGGGAAACACAATTTGCGCGCCCTTCGATGCACAGGTCGGGCAAGGAAAGATCTGTACCGAATCCGTCGCGTTGCCATTGAACTAGTGCCCCGAATGCTCAGCAAACTCCTGTTCATAGGCCTTCAATTTTGGACGGGCAGTTGGCAGCATAACTGTCTGACCCTGAGAAGCTGCTACGTCTGTTGTCGCGCATCATTCCGTGTAGCCGCCTGACCTACGGTGACCGCAGTTCCCCCAGCTTCGGCTGTGCTGCCTACGTGGAGGTCGCGCCATAACTGCAGGTCGCCGACAACGCATCTGGCATCCTCTATACTGTTCTTAAGTTATCTGATTGGCTGAATCTCTGGCAGCATTTGTTAGCGTTGTACTTGCTTTTATTTTGCTCCCTTCTGACAACTTCCTAAAGACATTCCATCCACCAAACTGCGCGCAATGGTTTTAAATAGCGCAGCTTAGACGAGTGTGTTCGGTTCCGTACTTTCGTATCGGATCGAGCAGTTCCGAAGTGAGCTTGTGGATGCGCCCGATCTTGGCTAGCGTTCGAGATGTCGCACAGGGTTTCCAGTGGTTTTCTCGATGGATCAGAATTCTCAGACGCTGGAAGATGTGGCCCGTTACGGGCCGCACCAGCACCACGTTGTCGACATGAAGAGTACAGGAGCGTTACCTACGCACTTTGTCGAGATCGATGTGGCTGCAGGGTCAAACCGCTTCACACCGCACTCAGAATTCATGCTTGGTCAGATCTTGCGGATGACGGATGTCGGTCGCATCGACAACGAACACGGACGACGGCCTTATACGCGTTCCGACCCGGGAGACCTGGAACTGGTCACGCCGTGGTCCAATGGGATCTATAGCTGTGATGGTCAAACAAACCTCATACTGATGTCCATTTCGCCGCGACATATCGACGACGTTCTGGAGGGGCAGAGAAGCAGCTATCGTGGTGATTTCGGGCATCTCCATTCAGGCAAGTTCAAATCCATCGCGATCCGGAATCTCTTTGATCAGCTTTGGTGGTGTTGTGGTCAGAACAAGCCGTTCAGCAATTTGGCGGCTGAGGGATTGCGGACAGCAATCATCGCTCAACTCTTGAACCTAAGCCAACATCAGATTCATTTGACCTCTGGATCACGTCACCGGATTCCCTCGGGTGTGATGCGCCAAATCGACGACTTTGTGGATACCGTGCAAGACGCCAAGGTCTATACACGCGATCTCGCAAACATTGCCGGAGTGCCGGTGTCAACGTTCTCTAGGGTCTTTCGCGAAACGACCGGGCAGACGGCCTATCAGTACGTGCTGGAACGTCGGATCGCGCGAGCCCGGCAAATGCTGGAGAGCAGAGAGGACCCACTGGCGCAGATCGCATATGATGTCGGCTTTTCGAGCCAGGCTCACATGACCGATGTTTTCAAGAAGCGCATTGGCATCACGCCGGGTGAGTATCGCAAGCAAAGGCGGGACTGAGCGACCTGTCTCAGTGCTGGACCTCGTCGCCCGTCAAAAGTCGCTTGAGTTGCTCAGCTGCGATAGTGTTCTGCTCGGTCGATCGCATGAGGAGATATTCTCATTGGATGTCAGGCCCATTGTTTGATCTCAATGTCAAAGGGTTCTTCTTTACTGTTCAAAAAGCTCTCCCTCTCATGCCCACAGGTGGCTCGATTATATCGACGGCTTCGGCGGCGCACTCGAAGGGCGCACCTGGTGGCAGCCTCTATTTTGCCAGTAAAAACGGTCTGCCGGATGATGTTATCGAAACAGTAAAAGCAGATCGCGCCGCAGCGTCTCCTCTCAAACGCTACGGAAGGCCTGAAGAAGTCGCTGAAACGATCGCTTTCCTCGCCTCGCCTGCGGCGTCATTCGTCAATGGTGCGGACATTGTTGTGGACAGCGGTTTGTTGGCCAGTTAGCTGCCATCGCCAAAAATGACCCAAAATTTGTAGAGATCCAATGACATATCATGACACTGTCATAGCGCCTGTGAACTTTCTTGTGAAAGGGTCTGTGAAACCCCGGATATTCGTGGATGAAAATGGAAAACCGGGACATCGGGAAGACTTCCCAAGGCAGGAAAGGCACGTCGCAATTCGCGATGTGCGGCCGAGCGCTTCCGATTATGAGCTTGAGCGCGACGGTCTTGCATTTGCAACCCATCACAGCACTGTACCAAGTTTCGAAGAGTTCGAACAACACCACACCACCTATGACGCGGAAATACGATCCCTGATTAGATCGCTCACCCCAGCAAGCGAAGTGGTCGTCTTTGATCATACCTTACGGTGGGACACGCCCGGACGCACCGGACGGAAACCCGTGCGACATGCTCACGGTGACTACACGGCCCGATCCGGGCCACAGCGGCTTGCCGATCTCTTGGCCGCTGATGAGGCCTCTCGTTGGGTGCACAAGCACTTTGGCATTATAGATGCCTGGCGGCCAATCAATGGCACGGTTCAGTCAGCACCTCTGGCCTTTGTTGAGCCTAAATCGCTGTCGTCCGGCGACCTCTTAGCGACAGATCTGGTTTATCCCAATCGCGTTGGAGAGATTTACGAACTCACGTATGATCCAAGCCACAGCTGGAATTACCTGTCGGAACAGGAAAATCATGAAGTTACCCTGTTCAAGACGCTTGACAGCGCGTTTGGAGATACCCAAGAAATCGCCCCACACACGGCCTTCGATCTGCCCATCACCCGCCAACACCCGCGCCCGCGGCACAGCATTGAATCGTGCGCGCTTGTGTTGTTTGACTGCGCCTAGAACGTCTCTTTGAATGGGCGCAAGTCTGCCTCGAAGGTCCAAGCGGACGGATGCTGGAGATGTATTTGCCAATAGCTTGAGGCTATGGCGTCCGGATCCAGCATCCCGTTTTCGCCCATTCGATCCTTCAACGTCGGGTTCCGGCTATTGAGGCGTTCGCCATCAATGCCGCCATCGATGATCACATGAGCCACATGGACGCCGTCCGGACCAAGCTCACGCGCAAATGTTGCGGCAACCGCACGCAACCCTGCCTTGGCTGAGGCAAACGCCATGAAAGGAGGTCTCGCTCTCAGAGACGCTGTCGCACCTGTGTAGACAAGAGTGCCCGCGTTTTGCGCTTTCATCCGTTTGCCAGCCTCGCGGCCACATAGAAACCCGCCCAAGCAACATACTTGCCATGCAGAGGTGAAATAGTCCGATGAAATGGTCAGCGTATCATGTGTAAACGCGTTCCCAGCATTGTAAGCGACCAGGTCCAACGCGCCATCAATTTCATCGATTTGCGAGAAGAGCGCCTGCACTTGGGCCTCGTCTGTGACGTCAACAGTCATTCCTCGAGCCTGTCCTCCGGCGTCCGAGATAGATCGGGCCAAAGCATCAACCGCGTCCTGCCGACGTGCCGCGACAATTACATACCGACCCTCAGCAGCAGCTTTGCTGGCAATTGCGGCACCCAGCCCGCGTTTTGCTCCGGCACCTATAATCAGCGCTATTTTCTGGGTCACTTGGTCTCTCCAAAGTTATGCGATTATCGGTCTACTTCAATAACCCCCGCCCTGTGTAGGGAAAGCGGGCGGGGGATTGTCGGCAACACATTGAACGTCACTTCAAAAGACGGCATGAGCGCCGAGGCCGGGAGGACTATGCGGAGAGAAAATCGTCTATCATTGTCGCGCATTCCTCCGGGAACTGATGCTGCGGACCATGTCCCGCCATAGGCAAAATCGCCAGTCGGGAATCGGGGATTTCGCGATGTAGCAGAAGCTGGTTCTGCAGCGGGTAGCACGGATCGCGGTCTCCGTTCATGATCAGGGTGGGGTGAGAGATTTCCTTGAGACGCGCGAACCAAGAACTATCACCGGCCGAGTAGTTCACGATGATCTGTTCAAGATTTCTCCACTGTTCTTCCGGTACCAAAGGCTCCTGTCCGACGCGTTGTTGGGCTTCGATCCGGTCTTCTGCCAGACGTCCTCGCGCTCGACTGTCAGGACTGTCGGCATAAAAGAGAATGACTTTGTCTTCAAAACTCCAGGGCGTGCTTGTCGCAGTCTGAAAAAAGATGTCCTCCGGCGGTTCTGTTTCGGCTGACCCGGGACAGGAGGATCCAACCAGCACTACTTTTCGGATCAAATCGGGATGGTTGATCGCCAGCATCTGGCAAACATATCCACCCATCGAAAAGCCTAGAACATCGACTTTTCCCAAGCCCATCGCTTTGATGAATGCGGCCGCGAAGTCGCCTTGGTCTTTCGCTTCTGTCGGGACTGATCCGGACGTGCTGGAAATCCCGATATTGTCAAAAATCACCAAACGGCGGTTCGGCGCAAGAGCTTCAAGGAAGGCGGGGTCCCATTCATCCATCGTGCCACGAAATCGTTGGCAAAACAGCAATGGAACGCCGCCGTCTGGCCCCATGATCCGGTAGGCAAACCGAATGCCATCCGCCTCAAGAAACTGTGTCTGCGCAGGCGCGCGGAACGTTACGGTGTTATCCGCGCCCACTTCGGAAGCGGGATGTACGTTTGTGTTGATGATATTCATGGCATTGAACTCCTGTTTCACGAACATTGGCAAATTTCTGACCAGTGAGCCGGCGTAGTGACCTGGTCGTCATGGCTGAGAATGCAGGACATCGTTTGCTATGTATTTCTGGTTTTGAGCGTTTCAGATTCTTGCGCTGAGTTGAAACTTACGTGCCGACAGGAGATGTGGCGAGTGTTTGCTGGCGAGAGCGAAGCAGCGCCAGGCGACGGCCTGTTTCTTCGGCCGCGAACCTGGCCGCGTGTCCGGACGGCGAAAAACCCTCCTTGCTTTCGAACGAATTGCGTCGGAACCTTGGTACTCAATCGCCAGCAAAGAAAATTAAGAGCACTTCAATTGGCTCAGAAACTAAAGGCCCGCCAGACGCTTGAAGAGATTTTGTCTTCTTGTTCGGACACGCCCATTCTCGGACAGCACGACGACGAACTGGCTATCGCAGACGAGCCGCTCATGATCGACGGCGAGCACCTCGACACTGCCGTGCGATCATCGAAGATCCAGGCACTTATCACGAGTCGATCCATTGCATGTTGAAGCGCACCGGCATCACTCAATGAAAAGGACTTGATTAGGTCCACTTTCGCGCAAACCTACCAGTAGCCGATGTGAACCAATCCCGTCGTGTCCGCCCCCAGTTTCCGACATTGAATGTTAGCAAAGCGAATGCTGCGCTGCGGCAAGCGTTTTGATCGCTGAAGCCCGGTCTGGGCGATCCACAAAGATGGAGTGTCACTAAAGTTGCCTTAAGCGCGCAACGTCGACATGCGACACTCCAGTGAAGTCTTCGTAAACCGCGGGGGATCAAGAGCGGCAGTCCTTGCAGGCAGCGCTGCTCTCCTGCACCCTTTCGGGCATTCAGGTCGAAGTTTCTACCGGAGGGGATATGCAAACTGCATTCAAAACGTTGAGCATCGCCGTGCTGCTGGCGTTCGCTCCCAAGCCGTCATTTGCGCAGATATCAGTGGCTGACCTACGCGCCAGTCTTCACGAGACAGCAAAGCGCGGCCATCAGGCGATCCCGTACAACCAGACGGATGAGGCGCTTGCGGAAGTGTTCGCCGATCCGGCGGTGCCAGGGAACCTCATCCTGTTCTATACGGGCCGATCACAGGACGTTGGTCTCTGGGTCAACCAGAACGCCGAGGACGGGTGGAATCGAGAGCACCTTTGGGCGCGATCTCGTGGCGTCCGACCCATGCCGATGAACAGCGATCTGCATAACCTCATGCCGACGGATGCCAGTGTGAACCAACGGCGCAGCCACCTCGACTTCGACGATGGTGGCGCGCCTGAGGGAGAGGCTCCCGCGACATTCCTGGACGGCGATAGCTTTGAGCCTCGCGACGCTGTGAAAGGCGATGTGGCCCGTGCCCTCTTCTACATGGACATCCGCTACGAGGGTACGGATGGGGAGCCGGATCTGATCCTCGTCGAAAGAACCACACCATCAGGCGGACACACAATCGGCCACCTCTGCACATTGCTGGAATGGCACCAGGCAGATCCGACGACGTCTGAGGAGGTCGCGCGAAACAATCAGATCGAAGCTGTCCAGGGGAACCGGAACCCCTTCTCGGATGACCAGGATCTCGCTCTTCGTGTCTATGGTGAAGCATGCGGCGTCACGACGGCGGTGCCTTTGGAAGCGCCTTTGAACTCCCTGTCCATTGGCACCTGGAATATCGCCAATCTGCATCACGAGAGCGGCGTTGCTCTGCGTGGCGGATCCGGGGCCCGTGACGACATCGACTATAGCCGTCTCGCCGCAGTCGCCGCGGATCTCGACCTGGACATCGTTGCCCTCCAGGAGATTGGCTCGCCCGCGGCGCTCGCGCGTGTCTTTCCCACGGAAGATTATCACCTTGTGATGTCGAGCAGGTACCGGGCGGGCGATGAAGGCCGCCCGGCAGAAGAACGTGACATCTTCACAGCCATGGCATTTTCAAAGGCAAAGTTCCCGACCGCACCAAGCGTCGAAACACTCTCGGCTTTGCGAATTGATCATGTTGGCTTCGATCGAGACGGCACACCGAGCATCCGCCCAACGCGCGCGGCGATGATCACCGAGCTCACGATCGACGGTCATTTGGTCAAGGTCTTGAACGTCCATCTGAAGTCGGGGTGTCATGGATGGTCTCTGGATCCAGTCGTGGACCAAAGCCCAATGTCCCAACGCCCCTTTCGATCGCGTTTCGACTGCCGCACGCTGAAAGCGCAGCGCGCCATCCTTGAGAACTGGTTGGAGCAACAAGCGACCCAAGACATTCCCACCATTGTGCTCGGCGACTTCAACCGGCGCCTAAACGCAACGAACGCCGCTTTGGAGGAAATCGATGACTTCTGGCTGACCTTGAACGACGGCACCCCCGAAGACCTCTCACTGGTAAAGGGTCCTATCGGGCCGGATGCCATTTGCTGGCCTCAGCATGCGAAGCGCTTCGTGGAGCACATAGATTTCATCGTCATTGATGCTCTACTGAGAGACTTTGCGTCGCCCGACGCTCCCGTGAAGCACTCAATGGGCTTCGAAGACGATGCGCGCTATGCGGATCGAAGTCGCCAACGTCTTTCGGACCATTGCCCGGTGTCGATGACGCTGCGCTGGTGACCACTTTCGAGCACTCTCTCGGGCTGAAGTCAGAGGTCCTGATTATCCACAGAGTGTGGTGTTACTTCAGAGCCTGACGGGCATCGGCAGACGGTTGAACTGATCTTTGATCAGGTGTAACTTCAATCCGTTTTAGAATCCTCGATTACAACAGGGACCTACAATAATGAAACGTATATTTGCGAGCGTAGTTGGTTTTCTCGGACTGGCAGGTTGCTCGCTGCAGTCAAACGTACAGGTCAGCGCACTCGATTACAACAGAGCGATTGCCAACTCGAACAACTCCCAGATCCTTCTGAATATCGTTAGGGCGAGTGAGCAGGAACCACTCTACTTCTCCAGGATCGGAAGCATTACAGGATCGTTCGAGGCAACTGCGGGGATCCAGGCTGCAATCCCGGTCGGACCGAACGTTACCAGGATTACTCCACCGAATGTAGCGGTAAACACCGTCACCCCGAGTGCGACCATCTCCACCAAACCAACTTTCGACATACAGCCACTGGACGACGAGAAATTCTGGGAACGAGTGCTAAGGCCAACATCCCTAAACGTGTTCAACTACTTCTGGCAGCAGGGGTGGCCCAAACAGCTTCTTATCCACTTGTTTGTTGAAGACGTGACAATCAAGCTACCAAACGGCCCAGTGTGCTCTCTTTCGAGTTTTCCGCCGGCCAGGTCTTCCTTCAGTAACTTCGATGCATTTGCCGCAGCTCTTGCCGAGCTTCGACCAATTCTGAAGCCGAGACCGGCCAGCAACATCGGACTGCCTATATCGGTGACAAGTGTTGAATCGCTGCAGCATATGCAGAAGCTCCTTGACGCAGGCGTATCGTTCACAGTCGTTGAAGGCGGAAAGATTCAACTACAAAAGAGCGCACAAAGTGACTTGATCTTTGGCGACAGTTCAAGTGGTGGGAAAGAGTTCGACGGTCCGGTCGGACGTTGCAAGCAGACGGTTGTCGATGAACTGCGGGCGTTCGCGAAGGACGCTGCAATGGCTGATGTCCCCAAGCCAGTACCGGGAGTAAGCGCAAAGGTTACCCTTAGGTCTCCGCACGGGATCATCGTATATGTTGGAGAGATACTGCGCGCACAGCTCGGCAATCCCGAACTTGGTTCGCTCGAGTACGTGGGATACACTAGAGGGGGACTTGAAGATCGCAACGTAATTTTCAATGCGCAAACAGGCCTAGCCGGCGAGGGCATTAGCGTCGACTACGAAGGCACAGTCTTTTCTGTGGACCCGGAAGACAGTTCATCAGATAAGAGCACGCTTACGATCGCGCTTATACAGCAGGTCTTGTCAATTAGCACCTCGGTTGAGGGGTTCACTCCAACCGAGACTGTTAGGTTTTTAGACTAGTTAACGAACAAAGACCAACTACTCTGGATAGCTGAATGATGCTTCACGGTTGATCTGGATCTTTTTATCGAAACCGCGGACCAGGAGTTATGTATTGAGAAGCCTATTCAATTTACTGAGCAGAGTGTGGCCAGTGGTAGGCTGTGCCGTATTCTCTATGAACCTCCTGCTGTTTGCGACAGCGTCGGTTGCCGGCACATTGTCAGGGCGCGAACTGCGAAACCTTGTCGTCGGAAACACTCTGCTCGCGGAGACTAGAAATGGAGCGCCATGGCGCTTGTTTGCTTCGAGCGAT
Source organism: Pseudomonadota bacterium (assembly GCA_038534015.1). Classification (GTDB taxonomy): domain Bacteria; phylum Pseudomonadota; class Alphaproteobacteria; order Sphingomonadales; family Sphingomonadaceae; genus Erythrobacter. Next base: position 79,527 of record JBCAXQ010000001.1, read on the forward strand.
GGCACCGTCACGTTCCACTTCGCTTCCGGCCTCTTGCAAAGAGGGCGTTATAGTTTCGCTGGAAACTCCGTTTGCTTTCAGCTACCTGATGTTGATCAAGACTGTCGAATACTGAGGTCAACTGGCGGCAATTACCTTGAGTGGACAGCAGCTCAGAGACCGCAACTGGGTAGTTCTTACATTCTCAGTAAAGCAGAAGGCGATTATTTCGCGCTCAGTTCTCTTCAGAGTGGCAAGTTTTTCCGGTCGCTACAATACACGACGCCTACGACGCTGATGCCTTTGCGGATCCAGGTGAGAACTGGATCCAGGTCTATAGTCGACGAGATATTTCTGAAGCTCAGTGGATAGCCCAAGAGGTCAAGACAACATGGCCTTACACACAGATCTTCCTGGCTAGGAACGGGTGGTATGCAATTGCTATTGGACAGGTGCCAACGAACCAGACAGAACGCTATCTGAGCGAGTGGAAAGCACAGCGGCGTATCCCCTACGATTCCATCGCCAGCACAGGTCGGCACTATCGGCACAGGATCCCGGTCTCGAGCTTCCGGCCTAGCGAGGCTCTGTCAGTCACTCGGCAAACACCGAACACTCGTCAAGGCGTTAGTGCCCAGCGCACGAAACCTGCGGCTTGCTATAGGGTCTCAGACTTTTGCCTTGAACTCACGGCCAAAGCAACTGGATGTGGGTTCGTCGCCCAGGCTGGACTTGACGACGCACTGGGGGCGAACTCGTGTGCCGCCGGTGGGGCTTGTGACGTCGGTTGGTTGCACTGCCTTGGTAAGCGAGTTAGAGGGACTCAGCGTAAGCTTGGCGGACTTGCTGATTGCAGCAGCAAGTGGAGCGGCCGGTGGCGCAGCAGCCGAGGCTTACGAGCGCGGGGAATACGGGCGTGCGTTCGGGTCACTTCTGCTCGCACTTGGCGGCGCTTACATAGCAACAATTTCTTGTGAGAACAGTTTGCGGTCTGCTTGTCGGTGAACTCGCCTGAGAATTCCAGCCGGGGGATCCAACGGGGGTGCGCAGCGACCCCCTTGGCAAGGGTGCGGGTATTACCCGCACACACCTTGCGACCTATGACGTCCCACGCACATCTCGCGACCTATGACGTCCCACGCACATCTCGCGACCTATGACGTCCCACGCACATCTCGCGACCTATGACGTCCCACGCACATCTCGCATCGTCTCTTAGTCTCATGCTCAACTAACCGAGTTTCCCAAGAAGTTGAGGGAAGACGGGTCTCAAAACACTATCAGAAGTTTTTTGGCCCCAGATCGTGGCATCAAAGGCATTCTAAACGGACCTTCGTACTGACGGCGTCGCACCTTTAGGTCGCTCACAATCACAACTGGGTCCTGTATCTCGGGTAAGCCGTTCTCGGACAGGACAAATAACGCTCTGTTAAGCTCGGGACCATACAGAAATGCAGCCTTGATCTGCGGTCTGAGATCGCCCGATGCCACGCACACTTCCATCGGAGCGATGTTGATCGAACGATCTGCAAATCTCGAACTGTCAATCTCGTCTTCGAAGGGTACGTCATCCCAATGCTCCACGACCTGGAACGGTCCTTCAGGTCCACGAACGTATGAGCAGACGAACCGTAAGTAGCGACGCTGTGCTTCCTCGGTTGAAAGATCGAGACGAGCAGCATTGAATGGATGGAGCCGGTCAAAGGTACCATCCAGCAGGACCGCGCCGCTCGCGCTAACTAGCGCGCTGACCACACAAGCACCCTCGGAATCTTCAGTCTCAAGCTGCGCGTCGATCAGTTCTAGTCCAGGATAGAATGTGAGAGTTGTACTGCGCAGTGCTGTGACCAACTTGCCCTCGAAGCGCTCCGCAACCCCTCCTATCGCGGCAGCATGAACTAAGATCTGGGCAAATTCATCGGCTTCCTCCAGACTGACGTCGCGCCAGTTGGCAGCCATGAGCGGGGGATCCAGCCAAGAACCATCCAGCTTCACCCGCAACTCCACAAAGTGGTCCGGACGAAATGGGGCGGCGATTTCGATTGCAACGCAGAGCGCGATCAATTGATGGCGCGAACGTTCGTTGCCGGCCACCGCCCCCTTGCGATACCACTCCAACGCCGTCTCGAGGTTCTGCTCCACGCCTTTCCCGTGCTCATAACAAAGACCGAGATTATCCATGGCAACGCCGTTCCCGACTGCCGCGCCCTTGCCATACCATTCGAGCGCGGCGTTGAGGTTCTGCTCGACACCGGCGCCCAATCGATAACAATCACCTAGGTTTGCCATTGCGTGGCCGTCCCCAGCTGACGCCCCCTTTCGGTACCACTCAAGTGCCGTCGTAAGGTCCTGCTCGACACCAATCCCTAGTGCGTAGTGGACACCCAGATTCGCCATGGCGTGGCCATCCCCAGCCAAAACAGCCTTGCGGCACCACTTGAGCGCCGTTTCGACGTTCCGTTCGACACCGATCCCCTTCTCATAGCAGACCCCAAGATTTCCCATTGCACTTCCATCATCCGCCGCTGCACCCTTACGATACCATGCCAGTGCTGTATCGAGGTTTTGCTCGACACCGGTGCCCAGTCGGTAGCAGTTACCGAGATTCGCCATGGCGTGACCATCCGCAGCCGCCGCACCCCTCCGGTACCAAGCCAGCGCTGTATCGAGGTTCTGCTCGACGCCGGCGCCCAGTCGATAGCTGGTGCCAAGACTGGCCATGGCGTGGCCACTCCCTGCCGCTGCGCCCCTTCGGTACCATGCTACCGCTGTCTCATGGTTTTCCTGGACACCGACGCCCTGAGCATAGCAATCACCGAGATTTACCATGGCTCGGCCATCCCCAGTGGCCGCGCCCTTGCGGCACCATGACAGCGCCGCCTCGAAGTCTTGCTCGACGCCGATGCCCTTCTTATAGCAGACGCCGAGAGCAGCCATGGCTTGACCATCCCCAGCCGCCGCACCCTTTCGGTACCAAGCAAGTGCCGTCTGGAGGTTTTGCTCCACACCGGTTCCTTGTTGAAAGCAGTTGCCAAGACTCATCATGGCGCGGCCATTCCCGGCCGCTGCGCCTCTTCGGAAACATGCTAGCGCCGTCTCGAGGTTTTGCTCGACGCCGTTGCCCTTCAAATAGCAGGTACCGAGGTTGAACATGGCAATGGTACTCCCTGAGTTCGCCGCACGGTCGAGCATGGCTATAACTCCAACGGGAGGCGCTTTACCGGCGCGATGGAAATGGAACAATTGCGTTGGTGAAGAGGCTGCATAGGCGTTCAGGGCCGCCTGTTCGCTTTCCTTCGGTAGCCGGTCGAGTAGCACGGTGGTCGCCGCCCGATCTGGGAAGTCCCGCGTCGCCCGCTCTAAGAACTCCGCGGTCTTCTCCGGAGCCAGCTGCCAGCTAAGGTCAATCAAGTATTCAAAACCCCGCTGGCGTTCCACGGACCTTAGCACGAACCACTCACCGAGGAGATCGGGCTGCAGCCCGACAATCCCCGGTTCTGGGTCATCCTGTAGCGGGTTGTCCGCGATCAGAATGGCTTGGCGCAGGATATCCCGGTTGTGCGGCGTCCATCCCAAATCACCGGGGAGGCGATTGCAGTCGAGTTCCCCAATGATCGTTGCAAGGATGGCGAGTTGCATCGCCGGGTTCCGGCCAGGATAGTTTGGCAGGTCGGGCGCTTCCGACCCGATTCCAGGGACCGTTTCGCGGAACACAGCGGTCCATCTACGCGCCCTGTCGGTCTGCAGCACCCAATCGAGCAGAGCTTCGGCATCGGCGGCTGCATCAAGCGCACCACCGGCCAGTGCTTTGGCAAGAAAGTACGCGTAAAGCGGTCGCCCCTGACTATCGAGATTGGCAAGCATACGCTGGATCGCCTCATCGCTCTCGACGATCTCCGTCTTCTGATCGGCGGCGATCTCCCGGACGATCTCGACCAGACGCTCTGGCGCGAGGGCCTCGAGTTCAATGAGCGCATCAAACGGTGAGTCTTTCCCGTCGTGGTACCGCAGCTCGTCGAGAGCCGCGTCTTGACCGACGGGGCTGGCGCAGATCCTGATGAACCAGTCCGCGCGGTTCGAACCAAAATCCCCGTAGCCGCCGACGTTCCAGGGCTGACGTTCGACCAGCAGCAGACACACCGGTACATCGAATTCCCCATGCCGCGACTTCAGCGCCTCGATCGCCTGCTTAAGCGGTCCGGTCCGAGTGAGCACATAGTCGATAACGATCAGATAGGGCCGGGTCGGGGTCCACTCGGCACAGGCTCGGGCAAAGTCCTCCGCCGCGCTGTCTCCCGACAGGAACCCGGCCTGCCATTCTGGCAAGTGCTCCAAGGTTTCCTGGATCAAATCGAGAGCCAGACGACTCTTGCCCTGACCTGCCACGCCCGCGATCTGCCACCAGCGAAAGCCGGGGCCAGCATCCCGGAAACGCCGCAACGCGTCCTGTTCGGCCCGCCGGCCGATGATCGAGATCGCTCCAGAAGTGTAATGATAAATCTGGCTCGATCTGGCCGGGAGCTCCAAATTGAACGGGTGTTCCTCGTCTATCCAGAGCCGCTCGAACCCGCGCCGCACCTCCCGCATATCGGCTGAGAACCGCGCAGCTATAGCGTCCCGGCTTCTGTCGTCGTCATCGCCGCCCTTCGCATAGATAAACCTCTTGAAGAGATCGGTGCCCTTTGGCCAGACATGCCGTGCGATCTCTCGAAAATAGGATGGCTCCGGCACTTCGGTAAAGAACCAATAGAAGACCGCATGCGCTAGACGTCGGTCGCCGCGCCGCCCCACATCTTGGTGCGACCAGTCTCGGACTTTCGTGGAGTAGTACTTGGCAGGGTCTTTGCGTTGATCGTCTTTTTCTTGGGGAAAGTTAATCGGCTTCTTCGTGTATCCGATCGCCGTCTTTGCGGCCCACAGAACGTCTCCCTGAGGCCCTCTGGTCGAACTCCGACGTGAACTCGCAACGTTTTGGGAGTACCGTGTAACCTGTACTTTAAGAACAGGCCGCACGTCGGTATCGTCTGGAATGTATGTCTCGAAATCGTCGAACTTCACCGCGTAAATCCAACTTTGATCGAACTGCCCTAAGAGGTTAACAAAGCGAAGTCGCTTTGCAACTGGGACTCACTCCGGTGTCGGGTCGGGATTAGGCAAGTTGGCGCGTTTGCGTCCGTTCACGTAGAATGCCGCCCCGGACTCTTCTCCCGAAACACGATTGAATGTAAGGAGCGCTGGGCCATCAGTTCGGTGACGTTTCGGACGGTCCCATTCAGGACGATCGTCCCAATACTCGGCTTGATAGACGATACTGGTGTCTGGATCGACCCACTCGATGTGCGGGAGGCCATCGGGACGTGCAGGCATGCCATTGATGAAGAATGAGCGGTGTATGCAAGCACCGCTTTGCGGATCAAACTCAAGCTGTGCTGGCTCACCGTTCGGACGATGATAGTGCCCATCGATGGCATATCTGATTGATGTGGTGTGCCCCGAACTTTGGTCTCTGGCCACAAGAGCTGGGCCGTCGGGGTTATGCAACTCGCCCTTGGTGTTCTCCCAGCGCTCCAGAGTTACAATTCCGCTGATCGGACATCTGTACTTCTTCACCCGGTAATGTTCGTGGTCGACGCTCATAATATTCTACTAAGTTTCGATGTAAAATAAGCTGCGCGAAGTATCTTGTCAAGAATTATCGTTATATCGTATTGCCTTAGCGGATTTCCCGTCCTGACTCCGTCACAACTCCGAAAGCTTCCGGACTAGCCCTAGGCCTAGACGGCACCGGCGATTCGCATCCTGCGGATTAGGCCGAACGACCCGTCCGAGAGTGGAGGTTTATATGTCCGACAATGAAGATTTTGAGTTCTGCGCCTTATGTGAGCGCCGGGTCTGGAACCCCTGCCAGCCGGATCCCGACGGCGCGCCAAACACGGCTCCACCAGCGTTCATGCCTGCATTCGACATCACCCAGCCGATCATCGCTTTGAGCAGGGAGGCGCTACTCACGCGCGCCGTCGAATGCGCCGTCGGACGGTTCATTGGCAGGCTTCGGCTTTCGCGGGCCGAGGTACGTGGATATGTGCACTACCGGCTCGAACAGGGGGTCGGGAACGGGGTGCGCTACCAATGGCACACGCGCGAGCCGATCGAGATGACCCCAGAGTTCATCGAGGAGAGCTTCGATGGGCGACCTGAGCAACACTTGCCTGCCGATGTTCCAGATTGGCGGGATGAGAAGCAGGCGTATGACCGGGCCATCTCAGATATGGTGGGCCGCGCGGTGAGCGGTCGGATCAAGAAGAAGCCCGATCACCGCTGGTGGTTGCGGTTCCTGCTGTTCGATCTTGCCCGTCGGACGCCGATCTTTGATGTGCTGGTCGACGACTAAGGGACAAACAAGTCGAATATGCTCCCCGCCTGGATGGATCTGGGCGGGGAGTTTTCTTTGTAGCCGGAGATCTGGACGCTGAGAGATGATGCAAGGCTCAGAGGTCTCTGCTCGTCTCCCGCCTCTTGATCGCCCTACTCAGAGACCAGGGGGCCATGTCGAAGGCTTCTGCAACCCTGTAGATCGGCGCCCCGGCCCGGATCTGGTTCAGGGCGTCATCGATCTCCTCAAGGGAGAGCTTCGGCGGCCGGCCGATACGTGCACCCCGAGCCTGGGCAGCAGCGATGCCTTCCTTGGTCCGCTGCGAGAGGATCCGGCGCTCGAACTCGGCAAAGGCCGACAGAACCGTGTAGATCAGCATTCCGCCCGGCGTGTCAGTGTCGATCTGGAGATTTACAATCTCAAGATTGATGCCCCGATCTTTCAGTTTCTCGACCTCGAGAAGCGCGTCGATCACCGACCTGTAAGCTCGATCAAGATCCCAAACGACGAACCCGTCGCCAGGCCGCAGTTGCTCAATCACATGATCATAGACAGGCCGCTTCAGCGTCCCGGCTGAGGCATACTCGATGAAGAGCTCATCACAGATGTCCTTGAGCCCATCGATCTGCCGATCGGGGCGTTGTTCCTGTGTCGAGACGCGTAGGTAGCCGAGCTTCTTCATTGGTATCGCGTTGCCAGCTGCAGACGCCTGTATGCGCCTTCAACCAAAAGGACCCTTTTCGTGTGTTGGCCTGGACTCCGAGTACGTGCCTCAACCAACGGGCATGGATCTCAGCATTTCCAGGTGATGTAACCATTGTAGCAGATCACAACCTGCGATACAAATTTGTTCAACAAAACCCGTCACTTATGTCGAATAGGCAGACTATTGTCGGGATTGGAAAAGCCGGGGTCATGGCCCTCGGAATGGCGCTTGCGGGCGGCGCGACGGCACGCGACCTCTCGGCTGGCTTTGTCGTGCAAGAGATGGATCCCGCGCTTCGGTATCCGTTCATTTCCGGCATCGTAGAGGGAATTGCGTACGCGCGCTTCGTTGCTGAGGGCCGCAGCGAGACCCCAGGCATGGCCTGCATCTACCAATGGTTCTACGAAGAAGAAGGCACAGCCGCGACGATCTATGCCGCGTTCGAGCGCTTTCCTGACTATCTACCTGGCGCCGTCATTGGCGCTCTGGTCGAGAGGAGGTGCGGCGCATGACCATCGTGCCTGATTTTGTCATCGCCGCACGGATTGATGCGCACCATCGCGCGCAGCAGTTGGAGTTTGAGGCTGCAAAGCGCGTCGAAGAACGCGTCAGCAAGGCAAAGGATGCCGACGCTGAAGCAGCCGAAGAGATCGGGAACTTGCTCACGCTGACGCTTGTGCGTGGCATCACGCCCTTGGAGCGGTTGCGTCTGGAGACGCGTCTTGCCGATCATCAGAGTGCAGTGATCCGCGCCCTCCAAGAGAACCAGGACAAACTGGACGCCTCCGAGCTCGCCTTGGATGCCCTGCGCGAGCAGGCTTATGTGCACAAAGATGGCCGCCGTATCTTCAAATCCCAGGACGGCGAATGGGTGATCGACGAGACGGGCCTACGCCTGTCGCCGTTGGAGATCGACCCCGACCAGATTGAAGATTTTCGCCCGAGCGCAGAGACGTGGCTGGACGCGCTCGACGCACATCGCGACCTGCAAGAGGAGCGAGATGCCCTCATCGAGTACCAGACCGATCTCGACGAGGCCGAGGTCCTGATGCGACGCGGTGGTCTGACAGAAGCAGAGGCTTCCGAACTCGACGATCTGCTGCAAGGCGCCCCAACCGCAGTGCGGCGCCATTTGCCAAAGTCAGATCCAGCGGCAGTATCGGAAGCCACGAATGAGGATGGGGGGCCGTCTTTCCCAGCCACGTTCAACGCGCCGGAGATTCCGGATGCAACCTTTGGTGCCAAGACCGGGCTCAACTGAGCGAGCATACGTGGCGAGCCCGAACCCTCTGACGGCGCGCAAGCGCGCAAACCGCCCAAACCCCGCCCACCTCTCCAAGCCGCGCATCGGACCCTGACCTTCTCAACACAGGAGGTCAGCATGCAGCATTCCCCTTTTCCGCACCCGCCAGCAGGACCCGATAGGCCCTGGGCGTTCAGGAAGCGGGTCACAAACATCGTGATCCTCGTCCTTGCGGTCATCTCAGGCGTCTGGACGTTCGAAGGCGCCTATCTCAGTAACTTGCGGGTCGGCGGGCAGACTTTTGCGACAGTCGTCTCCGCAGGCTTGCTCTCTATCGGTGTCACCGCAGCCATCATGACGGCGTGGTGGATCATGATCGCCGTGATCCCGACCCTCCGCACCACAGGCCGCATTGCCGCCGGGCTATGCCTGATCCTTAGCCTGCAGGTCTGGATGCTCGGCGTCTCGTCGCTGAACAACATGGTCGCGCAAACCGCGCCTGCAGCCCTGACCACACATATGGAACAGGTGGCCAAGGAGTACGCCGATGCTGTGGACGGCGCCGTCGCCTCCGCGCTCGCGATCAAACCTTTTCTCGGGACAATCCGCGGGGAGGCCGAGAGCCGGTGCGCCCAGATGCAGGCAGAGATCGAGCGTGGAGCCCTAACGGGATCCAAAGGCCGTGGTGGTGTCTCGGGGATGCTGGAGCTCCTCTGCGTCCAGTCCACTGCTGTGGCGGACACGCTAACCACTGCCATTGCGAACGCGGAGCAACGCGCTGCCGAGGCGGACCGGCTTCTCCAACAGCTGGATCGAGACATCCAAGACCATGGCCAGACGATCTTCGAGCGCGAGACCGCGTTTCTGGAGGGGCTGGGCCAGCTTGATGCCTGGCTCCGCCGGGCAGATGCCGATGATCTCACCCGGGCCCTGAGCGTGGCCCATGAGGCCATGGCCGCGAGCCTGGCGCCGCCGTCGCTCTCGGGTGGCGCCTTCGGGTCGAAGCAACGGGCGCTGATCGAGAACCTGCGCTTGTCCGTCGATGCGACGGGGCAGGTCTATCGGGACATGATCGCCCAACTGCAGGCAGGGCCTCCACCCATCGTTCAGGACCGCGCGCGGATTTCCCTGATCGCCGCGATCTGGCGGAGCCGCGTCGACCACCTGCCCCAGATCGCGGCGGCGATCGGCATCGATCTCTTCCAGCTCTTCGTTGTGCTCGCCTTCCTGCTCGCGGAGGGCGGACGCCGCCCAGAAGACGCCCGCAGGGCCCAGCTGGCTCTGCCAGCACGGCATCCGCGGCCCAACCCGCACAGGAAAGGATGAGATGATGGTGGACCGACTTTTGACCTTTGCCATGAGCCTTGGTGTTCTTCTGGTCGTCATGGCGCTTGGGGGCCTGCTAGTTGCCAGCCGCGCCGTTGTCGAGGACATGCCGTTCGCCGCAGAGATCCGCTGCGCCGTGGGCCTCGACGCCCCCTGCCTCCAGCGTGAGATCGCCGCCCTGGAGGCAGATCTTGAGGTTCTGGAGGCTCAGCGCCAAGCGTTTCAGGGGGGTGCAGCGGTGCGTACCGAGACCGGCGATCTGGGCGGGTTCTATGCGAGCGTCGCCGCGATCTATGACAACCCCGCCACCCGGACCGGCCTCAGGGCCGCGATCTGTGAAGCCGCACGTGATATCGGCGGGCGGGACCCGACCATGCTTCTCGGGCGGTTCGTCAACGGTCAGATCGAAGCGGAGCCCTTCGATCGCGATCTCGGCAACCAGCTCGGCATCACTGCTGCCGATGCAGCCCGGGGTCTCGCGGCCTGCCCCTGGCCAACGCCCAACTGAGCGTCACCAGACCTAGGTGACTGCGGACGCCCGGCTCTGCGCCGGGCGTCCGTCATTCCGGGTCTCCGCCATCGGGGACGCAAACCGCCCGAACACCCCGCCCACCCGCCTTTCCAGCCTGAGCTAGCGAGCGGGTCGGTGCTCTGCACCGACCGTGAGACCTCAACCTGGAGAATGACATGTTCGACAAATCCAGCCTGCCGGTCCCAGCGACCCTGCTGGGGGCATTGATCCTCTACTTCGCCGCAAGTGCGATCGCCGGTCAGGTGATTGCCACACGCACCATCGACAAATCCGCCTGGCACGTCACCTGCGCAGACGGGATCAAAGCGGCAGCCCGTCCCCCAAGCGTGCCGAAGACCATCACGCCGCAACGCCGATGTACCTCAACCATTGGGATCTTCCATCGTGATCTCGCCCGGCTCTGTCTGAAGTTCGGTGATCCAGATTTCAACGAACAGGCGCGTCGTCTTGAGCGGGAAGCCCGCGCCCGCAAAAAGGCGCTGGCCGATCAGCGGGTTGCCCGGGCGGCTGCCTCGGCAGGAACGCGCTGCCGCTGTGCGGCCAATGTCTACAAGGCCGAACAGATGATCCCGCTCGCGATCTATGCGGGCAGTGCGCGGCAGATCTCCCTGCCGCCGGTCGAGGATCTGGAGGACGGCTTGCGTCAGGCGCTGGCCACCCCGCGCTGCCAGGCTCTGGGGGACCTGTCATGATCATCGGAACCCTCGACCTGACAGATCGGGCGGTCGTCACCCACCGTGACAGCTACATACTTGGGCACATCACGGTCGCCTCGGCCCGGCGCCCGTTTCTGGTCCCGGGCCTGATGTTCGCTTCCGGGCTCTGTGGCTTCGCCATCGCCTTCGCGGACCTGCTCTACGACCACGAGATGATCGTGATCGGGGTGGCGGCGCTACTCTGCCTGATCGTCGGCAAAACGCTCGGTCAGCTGCAGCTCCTCAGCCGTGATCTGCGCGGCAGCGAGCTCTCCGGCGCGGTCTATGGCTCCTACCGTGAGCTCAACCGGATCCGCCGCGAGATCGCGGATGCAGTCGAGGTGGCCCGCCGTGACTGATCAGGGGTTCATGAGCGCGGTCCGGCTGCTCGGCAATGGCCTCGGCGGGGCGGCAGCCCTCTTGCTGACACCAAAAGCGTATGGGGCCTCCTGGCCCCTTATCGCGTCTGATCTGCTCGCAGGCTACGGACCCTACTGGATCGAAGCGCTCTCGGTCCTCTGGATGGGTCTCCTGGCCGTGCTGATCTTCTCGGGCGTACGGACGGGGCTTCTGCTCCTCGTGGCCCTCTTCGGGTTGCTGCTCGCACTCGTAGTTTTGCCGAGACGGCGCGACTGATGCCCCATCCCTTCGGCAATGACACCTATCGCTTCGGCTCGGCGACCTTTGCCGAGCCGAAGGAGATCGAGGCCGCGGGCTTCTACCGAAAGACGCCAACGGCACTCTACATCGGTCATCACAATGGTCGGCCGCTCTACTGGGACGGCATGGGCGGGGTGCTGATGACGGCCGGAGCGAGATCCGGCAAGCTGCGCGATATCCTCGCAGACAACGTCTGCTCCGGCACCTGCCAGGAGATGACCCTCATCATTCTGGATCCCAAGGGCGAACTGGCGGCGATCAGCCAGGATCAGACCGAGGACGACAAGTATTGTCTCTACTGGAACCCGTCGTCGCTGCATGGGCTTCCGGAACACCGCATCAATCCTGTCGGGCATCTGCGCTGGTCGAGCCCGACGCTCGTATCCGACACCAAGCTCCTTATGGACCGGCTGCTGCCGAAGTCAGGCTCCGCCAACGCCCGCTACTTCGAGCTCAGCGCGCGCAGGGTGGGCGAGGCGCTGGCGCTCTCGCGCGCCGAGATCAATGGCGAGCTCACCCTGCCTGATCTCTATGATGCCATCCTCGCGCTCCAGAGCGGTGGCGCGGCCTGGGAGGCGGTCGCGGAAGAGATGCGCGACTCCAGCGTCCCCGAATGCCGCGCCGTGGAAGCCGAGATCGCCTACGCTCAACAGGATTCCAGTGGGGGGTGGCGCGGGATCCAGGGCGAGCTGATGGCGGCTGTCGCCTGCCTCTCGGACCCCGAGTTGCGGGCCTCTGTCTCCGCTCCCTTCGATGCCAAGCTCGAAGACCTGCTGACCGCTGCCCGCTTCTACCAGTTCTATCTCATGTGCCCGGTCGACATGATCGAAGGCTGGGCACCGGTCCTGAAGGCGTTTCTGACGGGTCTGAAGACCCTGAAGCTGCGCAGGCCGGACGCGCCGCGGCAAACCTGGATCATCGACGAAGCGGCCCGCCTGAAAGGCTATGAGGAGATCCCAGCGCTCTTCACGGACGGGGCAGGCATCGGCATCCGCCCGTTGGTCGTGCTCCAGGACATCTCCCAGGCTAACGATCTGGGGCCCAACGCTGAGCGCAAGATCTCATCGAGCGCCGCCGTGCAGATCTACTTCGGGATCCGTGATCTTACCTCCGCCAAGAGGGTCTCCGAGATGTTGGGCAACGAGACGCTCAGCTTCGACGACCCACTCAAGCAAGGCCAGGCAGAGGTCGCCCTGCGTCAGGCCGTCGGCAAGCTCATGGGCGGGGCCGATCCGTTCGAGACAGCCCTTGGTCTGCGCCAAACGCGCTACGAGACACGGCATCTGACCAAGCAACGCCGCTTGCTCAGGACGCCGGAAGAGGTGATCGCCACGCCGCAAGACCGGCTCTACATCTTCGCGGACGGTCTCTCAGGCGCGATCTATGGCGAACGGGCGCCCTATTGGACGCGGCGTTCCATGGCCTATCGCTTCTTCCCGAACCCCTATCACCCGCCGCTCGACCACGTCGTCATCCAGACGCGGTGGGGCGCGAGAAAGCGCCCGGTTCTCGCCCGGAAAGTGCCCACAGAGCTCGAGGGCTACACGCAATATGCGGACGGCCTTCTGAGATACATCGGGAGACAGCCCAATGGGTGCTCATACAATCCGATCGCACGGTTCAGTGCTTGGCGACGATCTCGCCACGCGCGAGGGCATCGAGATCCAGGCTGTCGCCGAACCGGGCCTCGAACTCGGCCCGCAACTCCCGGCCACGCGTCTCCATCAGGAGTGTGTGGTCGTAGAGCGTGACAGGGTCGCCGTGCATCGCGGCCTCCTTGCTCATCTCAAGCAGCACGTAGGCGAGCGTGGCCTCCGAAAGCCCGCGGGCCCGCGTGCGCGCCATCAGCTCCGTCAGATCTCTGAGCAGATCTTGATGCAGGTCATCCAAATGAGGGTGTAGGGTCATGTCGTTCTCCAATGATTTCGTTGATAAATCTTCTTCTTCCATCGTACCGGAGTTCGCCGGTGCGACGCAAATTTCCGAGCGCGAACAGCTTCGGATCGACATCGCGGCCTTGGCCGATCCCAACGCACGGGCAAACGCGGAAGGCCAATATGCCTACGCCGATGTGCAGACCCGGCAGATGCGCATCCACTATGCGCAGCGCGAGACCCGGTTCGTCGATGCCAACCTGAAGCTCGAACCGGAGATCTCGCTCACGATCGGGGACGACACACGATCGTATGAGCAAGAGGTCGAGAAGCTCCGCCGCGACTTTGCGCGCTCACCGCATGGGCAGGCGCTGAGGGATTCCATCGTCCTGCGCGAGACCAATCTCTGGGACCGCGTCAAAGCCACTGTGGCGCGTGCCAAGCGTGAGGCCGACCGCAAGACCCCAGACAAGGCACCAACGCAGAAGCGGTCGCTCCGGCGCGCTTTCAAGCGGGCGCATGATCGCTAAGCTTATGGAAAACAACAATAAATTGCATTCCCCACTTGTTCATGTTATGTTCACTGTTTGCTCTGCTGCCGCACGGGGTCGGCATGGAGCGCTGTCAACCCAACCCCAGAAGAAAGGATCCAGTATGGACCGCAACCAACCAACCGAGACCCTGAGAGATGGCTCGCTCAAAGCCACTGTCTGGGAGAACCGGAACGACAAGGGCGAGAGCTTCTTCTCCGTCACGCTCGCCAAGACCTACGAGGACCGCGACGGCAAGCTGAAGGACGGCCACTCGTTCTCCCAGAGTGACCTGCTGCGCATCGCGGAGCTTGCCCGCGAGGCGCATGGCGTCGTCCGGGATATCCGCCGCGACCGCACCATCGAGGCCAAAGCAGATGCAGACCGCTCGCCGCCCCGGGAGGGACGGCAGAGCCGGTTTCGCAGAAACGCTCAGCCAGGTCTGGAACGCTGAAGCTGCCTGAGACGCGGCCCGGCATGCCCGGGCCGCGCCCTTCCTCACCACCCTCAACCCAAACCGAGATGCCCATGAAGGACGACCCGACCCGAGACCAGAAAGACCGCGCCCTCAGCGGCGACCCCGACGCGCTGACCGCCGAGTATGGTGCGCACCTGAGCGACGACATACTCGCCGACGATGAGGCCGCCACGGTGCTCGGCGCGCTGCTCTACATGATGACGATCTGGGTGGATGCCGGCTTCTCCGTGAAAGCTGGCGATAAGTTCACCCCCACCTCTGAGACCGGCATGGATGATGTGCTAGATTACATGATCCCAGAAAAACCAGCGCCTGAAACACCGGCATCCCAACAAACCGACCAAGACTAAGGAGATGCCACGTGCGCGCACACCGATTGAACTCGACCGAGACCGACCCGACCAAAGCCGTCATTTACTGCCGGGTCTCCGACACAAAACAAAAGACCGAAGGCCACGGGCTCGAGAGCCAGGAATCGCGCTGCCGCGACTATGCCCGCACCAATGGCTATGAGGTTGCCGCCGTCTTCCCGGACGACGTGACCGGTGGCGGCGATTTCATGAAGCGCCCCGGCATGAAGGCGCTGCTCAGCTATCTGGACGCGCAGCCGACCCAGTCATTCGTCGTGATCTTCGATGATCTGAAGCGCTTCGCCCGGGACACCGAGTTCCATATTCAATTGCGGCGCGCGTTCTCATCCCGCGGTGCGCGGGTCGAGTGCCTCAACTTCAAGTTCGAAGATACACCTGAAGGCAAGTTCACCGAGACGATCTTCGCTGCACAAGGTGAGCTCGAACGCGAACAGAACCGCCGTCAGACCTGCCAGAAGATGCGCGAGCGACTGAAAGCCGGCTACTGGGTCTTCCAGGCCCCCGTCGGCTACCGGTTCGAGAAGCACCCGGAGCACGGGAAACTGATGGTCCGAAACGAGCCGCTGGCCTCCATCGTCCAAGAGGCCTTGGAGGGCTTTGCGTCGGGTCGCTTTACGTCTCAGGCCGAAGTGCAACGCTTCCTAGAAGACCAGCCCGCCTATCCAAAGACCAGCAAAGGCTATGTGCATCCACAGCGGGTCGCGGACCTTCTAACGCGACAGATTTATGCCGGTCATCTCGACTACGCCCCCTGGGGCATCGGCATCCGCAAGGCTCGACACGAGCCGATCATCTCGCTCGAGACGTACCAGAAGATCCAGGAGCGCAAAGCCGGGCGGGCGAGGATACCAAACCGGAAAGATGTTCACCGGGACTTCGTGTTGCGCGGGGCAATTGCCTGCGCCGATTGCTGCGTGCCCTATCAGGCTGCCTGGTCGAAGGGAAAGAACAAGCGCTATGCCTACTACGTCTGTCAGACCAAGAGCTGCACGAGTTACGGCAAGTCTGTGCCACGGGCGAAGCTCGAAGCGGACTTTGAAGGGGTCTTGAAGCAGCTGACCCCAACCACGGGATTGTTCGGCGCGGCGCAGCAGATGTTCAAAGACATGTGGGACAGGCGCCTTGAGCGGACCCAGGAGGATAGAAAGTCGCTTCAAGCGCAGATTGCTGAGACGGAACGGCAATCCCAAAAGATCCTCGACAAGATCATTGAGGCCGACAGCCCGAAGCTGGTGTCAGGGCTTGAGGCTAAGTTCAACGAGCTCGAAATCTCGAAAGCGATCCTGAGTGAGAAAATAGAAGAATCTGCCCAGCCAGGACGCCGGTTCGAGGAAATTCTCGAACACGCGCTTCAGTTTTTGGCAAACCCCTGTAAAGCTTGGGTAAACGGTACTTTCGAGGTCCGCAGAGCCATCCTGAAAATGGTTCTGACACGCCCCCTTGAGTATCATCGAGAAACAGGTCCTCGAACACCCAAAACCAGTATACCGTTCAAGGTGTTAGGGGATTTCTGCGCCGAGAAAGTGAAGATGGTGAGCCCGACAGGATTCGAACCTGTGACCCACTGATTAAAAGTCGGTCTACCGCAACCTCACTGCGTTTCTCGTTAATCCACTTAAGTACGATAATCGCCTGAAGATATGCAATATTTTGGGAAGTCGTTTCGCGGTACCTCTCAGATTCTCTTGCAAACTTCCTTTTCTGTGCTTACCTTTTGCTTACCCAATGCAAAGGGGCGCAATGCTACGATGCCGAAGCTCAAGCTCAGCAAATCGGTGGTTGAGAAGCTACAGCCAGGCAACCGTGAAGCCATTTACTGGGACGAGGCACTGCCTGGGTTTGGCGTACGGCTGAAAGTGTCGGGCCAGCGAAGTTATCTCGTACAGTACCGCGAACGGGCGAGTGGGAGATCGCGACGCATGACGCTCGGCCAGCATGGCCCTCTTATGACGTTCAACCAGGCAAAGGTAATGGCGCGAACGATCCTCGCCGACGTTCTCAGGGGCGCTGATCCATCACGCGAGGAAGCGCAACAGCGCGCAGCACCAACGATGGCAGATCTCTGCGCGGACTACATTGAACGCCACGCAATCCCGAACAAGCGTCCGAGTGGCGTCAAGGACGATAAACGGATGATCGATCGCGAGATCCTCCCAAGGCTGGGGTCCCGGAAAGTTGGCGCTGTGACACGGCGCGATATCGAGACATTTCACATGCAGTTTGCAGATCGACCTTACGGCGCGAACAGGTTGCTCTCGCTTCTGTCCAAAATGTTCAGCCTCGCGACCGCATGGGGATGGCGAGACAACAACCCGGTGCGCGGAATACCCCGGTTTGCCGAGCAAACGCGCGACCGATGGCTCAACCATGACGAACTGATGCGTCTCTGGAAAGTCCTCGAAGCACACCCGAACCGACGCGGGGCAGAGGCTGTCCAGTTGCAGCTTCTGACGGGTTCTCGTCTCGGAGAGGTCCTTACAGCTCGCCGTGACGACTTCGACCTGGAGCGCAGGATCTGGACCAAACCATCGGCTCACACGAAGCAGAAACGCACGGAACATTTACCCTTGAACGCAGCTGCGGTCGCCCTGGTGCAACGCAGGTTGGACGCCGCGAATCCAGGAACGGATTGGTTGTTCCCCGGTAATGTCGACGGCGAACCTCTGAAGCAAATCAAGCGCTTTTGGACCGGCGTGACCGAAGCTGCAGGCCTGCAGGGCTATCGCCTGCACGACAACCGCCACACCTACGCATCACACCTTGTTTCGGACGGTTTGAGCCTGGAGATCGTCGGGCGTCTGCTCGGGCACACGTCACCGATGACGACGAAGCGTTATGCGCATCTGTCGGACGATCCCTTGAGAGACGCGACTGAGCAATTTTCCAAAAAGATAGTCTTATAAAGATCATGAATTTTTAACATGCAGAATCCGAGCAATCATCCGAGAATAAGCCTTACCATATTCGAAGATCATTCTTCCATTAAATAGATAATTTAAGTACAGAATATATTATTAAGATGCATATATTTTCTTTTTTCAATCGCAGCTTAATAATAAATCGTAAAATAATTTGCAAGAAAAATATTTATTGTAATTTATTCGTGTAATACAATCTTAAATTGAAAACCGTCACACCACTTCTTCTTCGAGACCCAGATGTGCGCGAATGCACAACACATGTGCGAAATTAAAATGCGATTTCCTTTAGATAAAACTCAAATCTTAGGTTAGCTTCAAATCGTGAGGCGAGCTCAGCAATCGATCGCGTTTGTTGGGCGGGGAATAAAGACATAAAATGAAATAAAAAGCCTTAGAGGTGTCCCGTTCTTCGGGGCAAAGGAATTAGTGTGCGCTGAATTTTGCTGCGACGTTTCGGACATATGGAAATGAAGTTGAAGAACTTCACAATCTTCCGGAGCGCAGCCGAACTAAGTGCAAAATAAATCGGAGAGTGAAATAAATGACTGGTCAAATCACCGTTTCAGAAGGGTCGAGCGCCGTAGTCGATTTGGATTGCGGAACATCAAATCCGGATATTGGGACCGATATTTGCGTCGTACGAGACGGAGACGTAAACGGACTGGGAGAGGACACAGAAAAGCCGAGCGAGATTACGCTAACGCTTGGCGATGTTCTGACGACCGAGACGATCTCGACGCAAGGTAACAAGCTGGAAGTCGGCGATATCGTTGCCGCCGACAACGGCAATGGTCAGTTCTTCATCCGTGTGTCCGAAAGCGACGAGCCGGACGACACGGACGACCTTTATTTTTCCGGTGAAGTCGGCGCGGGTGAGAGCTTTACGGCGGTCGGCAATGACGGCGAGTTCAAATCCGAAACCTTCGTGCACATTTTCGACGATGACGGCACGTTCCTGCAGACGATCAACTTTCACACCTCGTGTTCGGCGCCATTGGTTATCGGAGACCAGTACGGATCGGTGAGCCTGACGGGTGCTGCTGTCGAAGGGAAGGACAGCGGAACGCTTTACCAGATCGGGTCGTCGGCGGCGCTGGGCGATGACGGCGTCACATACGAGATACTTGGTGGTGCGGATGCCGCACTGTTCACGGTCGACGCAGCGACCGGTGAAGTCAGCTTCATCGATCCGCCGGACTTCGAGAACCCCCAGGATACCGGCGGTGACAACACCTACGAGGTGACGGTTCGGGCGACGCGCGAGGACGGCACGTTCGAGGACAAACCGCTCGAGATCTGCGTCGAGGATGACTGCATCAAGATCCAGGAGAACACGACGTTCGTGGTGGACCTCGACTGCGGGACGTCCAATCCGGATGTTGGCAAAGACATCTGTGTCGAGATCGATCGGTTGAAGGACGAAGAAGGTGTCGAGCTTGAAAAACCGACAGAGCTGACGCTGACCCTGGGTGATGTGCTCGACACAACGCCATCGTCGGCCCAGTCGAGCGACAAATCTTCGGTCAGTGAGCTCTTCGGGACGGAAGACGGCGATGGTCAGCTTCGCGTTCTTGTCACGGATGACGACGATCCGTCCGAACTGGACACGGTCTATTTCGCGGGTGACCTGAGCTTCGGCGACAGCTTCACGGCCCTGGCGTCGAACGCTGGCGCGGACAAGTTCTCGTCGAACACGTATGTCCACATCCTGGATGATGACGGGACGCTGCTGCAGACGATCCAGATCCACACGTCCTGCTCGGCGCCCATTGTCATCGGCGATCAATTCGGCACGGTGACGTTGGAGGGCGTGGGTCTGCCAGACAAAGACACCGGCGAAATCACGCGGTTCGGCAGTTCTGACGCTGTTGGTGATGAGGGTGTGAGCTATGAGATACTTGGTGGTGCGGATGCGGCACTGTTCACGGTCGACGCAGCGACCGGCGAGGTCAGCTTCATCGATCCGCCGGACTTCGAGACCCCGCTGGATGTTGTCACCGCCAACATCC
>JBCAXQ010000002.1:0-34084 GCA_038534015.1 Pseudomonadota bacterium
TCTTCTACAATGGCTTTGTTCTCGCGCCGGACTGGATTGCTGGTGTCATTACAGGTACCGATGGCTCCGCCACAGCGACCTTCGCTAGTAAGCTCGATGTGGTCTTCCTTGCGGTACAGGAAGCGAGCACAGGACAGACCGATATAGATCTGTTTTCGCCTCCTGGCATGATGTGGGCCGGGGCATTGATGCTCCTGCTCGGCACGGTCGGCCTGCTGGTCACGGCGCGGATTGGCCTTGCCTTGTTGCTCGCAGTGGGTCCGATCTTGGTCGTGATGGCTCTCTTCAATGGAACGCGCGGGCTGTTTGTGGGCTGGCTCAAAGGGCTGGTGATGCTGGCGCTCGCTCCGATTTTTGCGGTTGTTGGCGGCTCGATCATGCTCGAAATGGCGGTGCCGATCCTCGCGGCTCTTGTTGCGGTGCCGGGCCAGATCGACCCGCAGCCTGCGATGGCTTTCTTCATGGTCGGCTTCGTCCACGTGGCTTTGATGTTTATGGTGCTGAAAGTTGCATCCAGCATGGTTGCAGGCTGGGAAGTGTTCGGCTTCGCTGCTCCGGACAAGCCCGATCGCGATGCGCAGCCTGCCTCTACGCAGACCGTGAACGTTGTTACGCCGGATCAGCGCGCAGCGCAGGCCGCGCCCGTTGCTGCAACGGGACAACGCCGTATCGATGTTTCGTCCATTCCGACTGCCTCCGCTGCCAATGATACGGGTGCGGCTGGGGGCGGCAACACGGTTCGCGAGACCAAGGTATTCGCCACCTCGTCAGGCAATGGCCAAGCGGCACCACTTAACCCGGCGACTTCGCGCACACGGGGGATCGGCAATCGGTTCCGCTCCGCCAGCGCCAACAGCCTTTCGAAAAAATCGGAGACGCCCAGATGATCCGCGCCGGAACCCTTCGGCTACCTGTTGCTGCGCTGGCTCTTGCCACCGTATCACCTGCACTTGCTCCCCTGGCCGCCCAGGATGACCCGCGCCTCGTCACCATGGAATATGACGAAGCGCAGGTCGTGCGTGTTGCCGGCAAGGTAAACGTCCAAGCCACGATCAAATTTTCTGAAGATGAAGCGATCGAAAATGTCGCTATCGGTGACAGCACGTCCTGGCAGGTAACCCCCAACAAGCGTGCGAGCCTGCTGTTCGTTAAGCCACTCAAGGCGTCTGCGACGACCAACATGACAGTCGTTACCAGCAAGCGGACATATCTGTTTGATCTGGTGGCAAGCCCGAAAAACAAGCCGCTCTATGTGCTGCAGTTCCGCTATCCTGAGCTTGAAGCTGCGGCTGAGGAAGCCCGCATAGCGGCAAAGGCTGCGGCAGAGCGCGAAGAAGCCAATGAAGTTGAAATGGCAGCGGCTACCGATCCGCTTTCGGTCGTCGATCCAGCGAGCCTGAATTTTGCCTGGTCTAGCGATGGCGATTCCGATCTTTTTCCTGCGCGCGCCTATGATGATGGCAATGCAATATTCCTGACATGGCCTGAAGGTACGCCGATACCGGCGATCCTGATCACCAATGTCAATGGCGAAGAAGGCCCAGTCAATTTCACGGTACGCGGCGATACGGTTGTTGTTGATGGTGTCTATTCGGAACTGGTGCTCCGTTCCGGTAGGGACAAGGCTACCCTTACCAATAGTGGTCCCGTTAGACGCAATCCCCGCAGCGCGAACGCGGCGTTTGCCCGGTAACAGGAGGTAGAAGATGCGACTTGCAATGCGTTTGCCGTCCAAGAAGAACGAGAATGGCGGGGCCGATACGGTCGACCCGCGTGAGCATGAATCGGCCGAGATAATCGATCTTGCAAGCCGCAATGGATTTCCGGCTGTTACCGAGCGCAAGGCCAAAGGCGACGGTCTGGGTCTTGCGGCTGGCGTTGCATTCGTCGGACTGGTTGGCGCAGTCGCATTCTGGGGAATGAACTCGGCACGCACGGCGGAACCTGATGCTATCGGCAATCCGAATGTCGCGCCACCACAGACCGATGCTGCCGCACCTGCACCGCAACCCAACGAAGAGGTGGCGCCATCACAAGCCCCGGGGACTCAGCGCCCTGACCCTGCTCCGGCGCCGGTCCTCGCGAACAATCCGAATCGTAACATTGGACCTGCCACGAACCCCTATTCGAGCCCGGCGATGGTGTTTGATGCGAGCTCGGCACTCGCGCGAGGCTCTACAAGCTCTGTTCCCGCCAGCACTCCGGTCGGCGCTGCGAACACTTCAAACAGCGGTGCGATTGGATCTGCGGGTCAGTTCGCCAGCAGCATTGGCGGCGTCGGGGGCGCTCCGGCCCGCGCGCAGGCGATGGTCAATCCGACGACCACGGTTACGCAGGGCACGCTTATTCCCGCGATCCTCGAAACCGCGATCAACACGGACGTGCCCGGCTATGTGCGCGCGGTAGTTAGCCAGGATGTGCGCAGCTTTGACGGGACGAAGGTCCTCGTACCGCGTTCATCGCGACTGATCGGACAGTATCAGTCCGGCGTGCAGAATGGCCAAAAGCGTGCCTACGTGATCTGGACCCGTCTGATCCGGCCCGACGGTGCCTCTGTAAACATCGCATCGCCAGCTGTCGGCTTTGACGGCACGACCGGGCTCGCTGGTGACGTCGATACCCACTTCTTCAGCCGGTTCGGTTCGGCCATGTTGCTGTCGGTAATCGGCGGCCTTTCTGCAATCGGAAGTGGCGGTGCCTCGGTTGTGCTGGGTGGCACCGGCCAGAGTGCGGCCAGCAGTGCAATCCAGCAGGATGGCAACCGTAGCCCGACCATTCGGGTCAAGATGGGTGAGCCGATCCGCGTGTTCACTGCGCGCGATCTCGATTTCAGCCAAGTCAGCAACTGATCCAGTTAAGCGACTGATCTAGAAATGAGCGCCGATATCCATTCTCTTCCGTCCGAGGGCGGCTCGTCATCAGTGGACAGCGAGCGAAGCGTATATCTCGATGCGTATCTCGCGCCGTTCCGCAAATGGTTGGACCGAGACACGGTGACCGAAATCATGGTCAACGGACCTGGCGAGGTCTGGGTCGAGGATGCCTCCGATCCCGGCATCAAAAAGATCGAAACGCCCGAGATTGACGACCGTCTGGTCCAGCGTCTGGCAGAGCAAGTTGCGCGAGTTAGCCATCAAGGGATCAATCGTGAGCACCCGCTTCTTGGGGCCACTCTTCCCGATGGCGCTCGTATCCAGTTCTGCGGTCCACCTGCATCGCGCAAACACTGGGTCATGGCTATCCGCCGACATCGCCGGCTCGATTTGCCGCTGGACGCGTATGACACAGGCCCTCTCCTCGGCACACAGGTCGTCGAGATGCCGGACGCGCAAAATGAGCCCATCGCCTATTTGCGCGAAGCGATCCGGCATCGCCGCACGATCCTGATATCGGGCGGAACCAGCACGGGAAAGACGACGTTCCTCAACGCCATGCTTGGCGAGATTCCGCAGCATGAACGTGTGGTCTTGGTGGAAGACACGCCTGAGCTGAAATTTCCTGGCGAAAACTGCGTGGGGCTCGTCGCAGTCAAAGGCGAGCTGGGGGAAGCAAAAGTCACGCCCAACGAATTGCTTCAGGCGGCGTTGCGCCTGCGGCCTGATCGCATAGTTCTCGGCGAATTGCGCGGCGCGGAGAGCGTTTCGTTTTTGCGCGCGATCAATACGGGACATCCGGGGAGTTTTTCGACCATCCACGCGAATTCGCTTCGTGGAGCGCTGGAGCAGTTGTCTCTGATGGTGATGCAGACTGGTATCGGTCTTTCGCGCGCCGATACGATCTCCTACGCCTCCAGTGTGATTGATGTGATTGTCCAACTGGGCCGCGATACGAACGGCAAGCGTGGGATCACGCAAATCGCGGACAGTCGCGACCTTATCTGATTCCCTATAGGTTTGCCCAGCGTCACCAATGCTTGACGATTGTGTGACAACAGCTTCTTCGTGATTTACACCGGGTGTCCGGAATAGGATGGGCTTATGCCAATGAATTGCTCACGGTCGATGCTTACGAGCATCTAAACGGCTTGAGCGCGGATTAGTGGGCGAGCAAGGATGCAATGAGCAGTCGACCAATCAGCAATGATGATGGGGATGACAGAGCAGCAGGCGCGGGCTCGCGGAGTGCCAAATCGTCGCCTGGACTCGCTCCCTATTTCAATCGCGAACTCTCCTGGCTTTCGTTCAATGAGCGGGTGCTGGCGGAGGCAAGCAACGTCCGATATCCGCTGCTTGAGCGACTGAGGTTCCTGTCGATTTCAGGCAGCAACCTTGATGAATTCATGATGATCCGCGTTGCGGGTCTGGTGGGGCAGGTTCAGCGAGGGATTGATCGTCCGGCAATCGATGGACGGACCCCTTCTCAACAGTTGGTGGCGATCCGCGAACAGCTCAATATGCTGTCGCTTTGGCAGCAGGACATCTGGCGGGAACTGCACGACCTGCTCAACGACGCCGATATCTACGTGGCTGACGAACAGCGAGTCAGCCCGGCTGCGCATGAGTGGTTGAAGACATTCTTCCTTGAAGAAATTCTGCCCGTCATCACGCCTCAGGCGCTTGATCCGGCGCATCCGTTTCCGTTTGTTGCCAATGAAGGGAGGGGATTGCTCTTCACGCTCACGCGTGATGCAGACCAGGAACAGATCATAGAAATGATCCTGATCCCGAGCGCACTCCCGCGTTTCGTGCGGGTGCCAGGGGAAGAAGCAATCTACATTTCGATCGCGAGCCTGATTCAGCGCTATGCGGACAAGATGTTTCCCGGGTTCACGATTGTGGGTGATGGCCTGTTCAGGGTGCTGCGCGATAGCGATATTGAAGTCGAGGAAGAAGCGGAAGATCTCGTCCGCTATTTCCGCAGCGCGATTCAGCGGCGCCGTCGCGGTCAAGTGATCCAGCTTGAACTGGAAGACGATTTCGATCCTCAGGCGGAAGCTGTCCTGTTGGAACAGCTCGGCGTGCATGAAGCGGCTGTGATCAAGACCGATGGCATGATCGGTCTTGATGGCCTGTCCGAAATTGTCGATGAAGATCGCCCTGATCTGAAATTCGATTCCTACTCGCCGCGTTATCCCGAACGCATCCGGGAGCATGATGGTGACGCCTTCTCGGCCATTCGAGAAAAAGACATCATCATACACCACCCGTATGAAAGCTTCGAAGTGGTGGTCGATTTCATTCGCCAGGCTGCGGTCGACCCCGATGTCGTGGCGATCAAACAGACACTCTACCGCGCAGGCTCACAATCGGCTGTCATAAATGCGCTGATCGCAGCTGCAGAAGCTGGCAAATCAGTCACAGCTGTCGTCGAATTGAAAGCCAGGTTCGACGAAGAGCAAAATCTGATGTGGGCGAACAAACTTGAGCGCGCTGGTGTTCAGGTCATCTATGGTTTTGTTGACTGGAAGACCCACGCCAAGGTTGCGATGGTGGTAAGACGCGAAGAAGACGGGTTCCGGACCTATTGTCACTTCGGCACAGGCAACTATCACCCCGTCACGGCGAAGGTTTACACCGATCTGTCATTCTTCACAGCCGATCCAAAGCTTTGCCGCGACGCGACGAAGATGTTCAACTTCGTGACCGGATATGTTGAACCGAGCGAGCTGGAGCTGATTTCGATCGCCCCGCTTGATCTAAGAGAGGAACTCTATCGCTGCATCGATATCGAGATCGATAACGCGCGCAAAGGGGACCCTGCCGCCATCTGGATGAAGTGCAACCAGATTACCGACCAGGGAGTGATCGACCGTCTGTACGCAGCTGGTCAGGCAGGTGTTTCGGTCGAGCTCGTAGTCCGGGGTATTTGCTGCCTCAAGCCGGGCGTTCAAGGAATGAGCGACAACATCCGTGTCAAATCGATAATCGGTCGTTTCCTGGAGCACAGTCGAATCTATGCCTTCGCCAACGGGACTGCGATGCCAAGCCCTGAAGCCAAGGTGTTCATTTCGTCGGCCGATTTGATGGGACGCAATCTTGATCGACGGGTGGAGTCGCTGATCCCCATCCTGAACAGGACAGTGCATGACCAGATCCTTCAGCAAGTGCTGCTTGCCAATATGCTCGATACGGAACAGAGCTGGTGGCTGAATGCCGATGGATCGTATGACCGAGTTGAAACCGATGGAAAGCCATTCAATTGTCATAGGTATTTTATGACAAACCCTTCACTTTCCGGACGCGGAGGTGCCCTTGAAGCGGGCGGGGTGCCCAAGCTGTCACTGCGCAAAGGGCGCTCTGGATGAACATGAGGGCAAGACGGCCCGACCGAGAGGGAAAGTTTTCGGGCAACCGGGCTGAGCGCGCAATCATTGATATCGGGTCAAACACAGTCAGGATGGTGATCTACGGCGGAACGATGCGTGCGCCGACTGTGTTGCTGAATGAGAAAGTGACTGCGCGTCTGGGCAGAGAAATCGCCGAGACAGGCCGCCTGGCTGAAGAGGCTGTGGCATTGGCTATGCGGGGTCTGAAGCGCTTCGTTCTGCTGCTGGAAGACCTGGGCATCCAGGATGTTGAGACAGTCGCAACCGCTGCGGTGCGTGACGCAACCAATGGACCAGAATTTGTTCAGGAAGTCAGGTCTTTGGGGCTAGACCCTCAGGTGATCTCTGGTGAGGAGGAGGCGCGCCTCAGCGCATCCGGCGTGCTTGGAGCCTTTCCCGGAGCCAAAGGAGTGGTGGCCGATCTGGGCGGTGGCAGTCTGGAACTCGTTGATGTCTGCGACGCCACGACAGGCGAGGCGGTATCGCTCCCGCTTGGGACACTGAGACTGCCCGAATACCGCGCTGAGAAACAGTCGGACATGCGTAAGTCGCTCGAAAAAGCGATCAAGAAATCCGGGCAGAGCAGTCGCGAAGGAGAGGCTCTCTATCTGGTTGGCGGTACGTGGCGCTCCATGGCGGTCTATGCGATGCAGCGTGCCGACTTTCCCCTATCCGATCCGCACGGCTATGAGCTCGCCGCCGAGGATGCGGCCAATCTGGCCAAAGAGCTTGCGGGCGAGGATCCCGAGGATATCAAAGCGCATGATCGCATCTCGTCAATGCGTTCTGAAAAACTGCCGGATGCGGCGGTGCTGCTGCTGGCGCTTTTGGCGAAGCTTGAACCCGATCGCATAGTCTTTTCATCATGGGGCATTCGCGAAGGGCTTTTGTTCGATCGATTGCCCGAACACGGAAAATCGCAAGATCCGCTGCTCGCTGGCATAGCGGTGTTTGCGGCACAACGCGGCGCCCCTCCAACTCTTTCAACCCTGATTGCCGCATGGACGGTCGATGCCGCGCCAGCCGGAGATGCCGGATCCGAGCGATTGCGTTTGGCGGCCACCATGCTGTCACTCGCATCAATGCAGATCGAACCCAACATTCGCCATCCGCAGGCGGCGGACTGGGCACTGCACAAACGGTGGATCGCCATCGATGGAGAAGGGCGCGCCATGCTTGCTGCGGCGATAGCGGCAAACGGGAAACATACCGAACCGACTGATCAATTACAGGAGTTGGCCGACGATGGCGCCTTGGGCGAAGCTATCTGCTGGGGGCTGGCGATACGGCTAGCGAGACGCCTTGGCGCACGATCGCAACGCTCATTGCAATCCAGCAGGTTGCTGATTGAGAATGACAAATTGATCTTGCGTCTCGCTCAAAGCCATCGGGACCTTTTTGGTGTTTCGACCGAGAAGGATATGAAGCTGCTTTCCGGACGGCTTGGCATCGACTGGGCTGTCGAGGTTGTCAGCGATAAAGAGCTCTACCGTAGCGCTGACGACCAGCAGCAAGTTTCGGCAACGCCCTAGCTCGCTGGCTTCTCACTGGCGAACGGTGAAAAGTCGGTCTCGGTATCGAACAGATCGACGCCTTCCGCTTTCTTCAGTTTGCCGATGACCAGGTAGGTGACCGGTGTCAGCAAGGCTTCCCAGAGAACCTTGAGCAGCCAGTTGGTGATCATCACGGTTATGACCGCTTCTGTGGTCCAGATGCCGAGGAACGCAATCGGGTAGAATATCAGGCTGTCGACTCCCTGGCCCACCACTGTCGAGCCAATAGTCCGGGTCCATAGCGCCTTGCCTTTGGTCCAGACTTTCATCTTGGCCATCACATAAGAGTTTACGAACTCGCCTGCCCAAAACGCGATGATGGATGCGAGTACGATCCGCCAGGTGCTCCCGAAAACCGATTCATAGGTGGTTTGGCAGATGGCGCCGGTTGGTCCATCGGGGTCTGTGGTCGAAGCCAGTGGACCCTCTCCGTCAAAGCCGCTGGCGGCGCAGGCCCAGCCATCAAAGGCGGGCAGGCTGACGACAATGTAGCTCATGAACGCCAGAAAGATCATTGCGCCGAACCCGGTCCAGATCACACGGCGCGCCCGGGCAAAGCCGTAAATCTCCGTCAGGATATCGCCGATGACGTAACCGAGCGGGAAGAACAGAATCCCCGCGCCATAAATGAATGTGCCATCGGGGGCGGGCCACCACCCCTCAGGCCAGAACGGCACGTCGACGAAAGTCAGCTTCGCCGCGCCAATGATATTGGACAACAGTAGGATCGCCACAAACGACGCCATGACGAGATCGTAGTAGCGAAATGTGACTGGTGGCACGCTGGTGGCCGCAATGCCATCATCGGGGTCGGTATCGAATGCCGCGGCTGGATCGGGTTTTTCCATCATCGTGGCGCTTACCTTTATTTGCGGCACACGCAAAGCACGCTAATGGCCTTCTTGGCGCGCGCCCGTAGCTCATCTGGATAGAGCGCGAGACTTCTAATCTTGAGGCAGCAGGTTCGAGTCCTGCCGGGCGCGCCAATCTCCTTTGTCATAGTGAAGAGTCAGCAGAATTAGGTGCTGTGAGACTCTTCTAGACTGTCTGAGTCCCTGTTCGCCTTGATGCCGGGCTTGTGTGAGCTGGACAGCAAAGATCGCCGCCTAGCCAGCAACTGCCCTTGTATTCTGTCACCAATGTGTCAATTTCCACCCCGGTCCGAGGGTCCATGGGCCAAAATGGCCATGACACATGATTGAGATCTGTCGTGACCCCACAATCGCTGCTCGCTTCGAGCCTCTATTATCTTGTGATTGCTTGTCTCTGGCTTGAAGCCAAACTACTCGTCTTGGCACTTTCGCTTTTCAAGAAGTCGGTGCGTCCTTCGGAAAGAGCCAAGAGTTGGCATCTGAACACGGGCTTGAGTGGAAAACGAGAGGCGCTGATTCTCAAATTGATGAATGCGATGCCTGGCTTCTGCCGTTTCAAGGCGTACAGGGATATCGGGAAGTATCGCGAAATTGAAGATGTTCTGGTCCGTCACAGCGACCTTCAATTCATATGTGGTGGTTACTCCTACCACTTACACCTGAATGGCGGACGCAGCTTCGGATATCACAAGGATGTCGATGTGGTATTGGTCTCGCCCCGTATTGAGAGCCTGGTTTCCGAACTCGGTGCACGCGGCTGGCGATATGAAGAACGCAGTCATGCGCATTGCTTCTTCAACGGACTCATCAAGATAGATGTCTTCCACTGGGAGTGGGACGCGGAGAAGCATTCTGCCTATTTCGTTGCAGAGCCGAATTTCGTCGCACCTAGTCATGAACTTCAACCGGGCAGTATCGAGTGTTTCGGTCAAACAATACGCGTTGCGCATCCTGCATTTATCGCGCGAATCTTCTCGATGATCCGTTCTCCCAACACCCGATCCAAAGCGCAACGTGTGCTTACGAGCTACTATCGTGATCAGAATTATCAGGATGCGCCGGAAGCGGCCATTGGAACCCATGCACTCCCATAGCATCAAGGCACTGACCGACGTCTCCCAATCGATCTTCCACGAACCTCAGTGTTTCGGCACTCAGTTCGGGTTGCACGTCTGGCATCTTCCGGGTTAGCGCCGTCTTGGCCAAACTCTTGATAATTCGTGGTGTTTTGGGAACGATCTTGCGCATGACGCGATCGGAGAAGATGACCCGTTTAAGCAGCGGAGAGTGTGCTCGCAGGTGACTGCCGCGGGTGTTGATGACTTTTTCTTCAGGGACCACGTCGTGAGGGTTGAGGCCAATGAATGAGGCCGCCTCACGTACGACCTGTAAGCGATTTGCGGCATAGTTCTCGAACTTAAGGAACAGGAAGCGGTCGCGATGAAAGTGATCGAACCACGGTTTGAGCTGGCGCGGATAGTCGCTCCAGTGAACATATTTTGGGTCTTCGCGTACTGCGCGGTCGAAATCGGTATGGCGCAGGCGCCCGATGGCGTATTCAAATGCGAGTTGGCTTTCGATCCGTTTGATTGGGTCGCGCATTATGTAAACGAACCGTACTTGCTCGGGCAAAAGCCGGGATGCGAGCCTCGCTGAACCGGTTATTTCGGGCACCATCGTGTAATAGGTCGAGGCTTCGCCAACTATGCTGTTGGCCGGTGCGCCAGCAAAGTGGCATGTGTAACGTCTGCAAGCATCATCACTGCTCTTGGCGGTGTTCAGAATATTCGGCTCTTTCTTGCTTGGAAGAAATGCATTGGGATGCCGTGCCAGATCGCGGTAGAGCCCAGACGTGCCCGATTTGCAGGCGCCGAGAATGATGAAATTCGGCAAGCGTGCCGTGTGCGTGGATCTTTGCTGTTCAATGTTTGATGAAAGCACTTTGTTCGGCCCCAGGGACTTATCGGTCAGCCACCAATCACCCCCGTTTGACGGTGGAAAGCAGTTCAGCTGTTATCGGATATCCCGCATTCTCCATAATGCGCAGCATGGGTTCGTCATTGCTGTCATCAATCTGGGGAATGATGGTCTTGACCGGGATTGCTTCGGCTTGCGCACGCGCTTCTTCGAAGCTGCCAAACAGTGCGAGCCGTTCAAGGTTGCGGCGGGTTGGGAATATCAGTTTGATCTCACCCGTCTCCGCCATATCGAGTGCGCCCTGCGCACTGGTCCAGAAGAGACGTGTGGTCTCTGAATTGTCGGCAGAGACATCGACTTCGCCAGTGCCGAGATTGGCGAGATAGAACCGGGTATCATAGACCCGTGGGATATTCTCGTTCTTCGGATACCAGCGTGCAAAGGGAACGATCTGATGGAGGTCGAGAGCCCAGCCGAAGGATTCGAGCACAGGGGCGAGAGCGCCTTCGCGTTCCAGCATCTCTCTTGCAGACGCGGCTCGGTCTGCGGTGATATCACCGCTCAAACCCAGCGCGAGGCCGGTTTCCTCAAGCGTTTCGCGGACAGCCGCGATCTGGTGTGCGGTCTCATCTTCGGGCAGACCCGCATCCGTCCTGCGCGCAAGCTCGAAATCGGCATCATCCACTCTGCCGCCTGGGAACACAGCCATCCCACCGGCAAACGCCATCGTGCGGGAGCGGACCGTCATCAAGACTTCCGGTGCGCCGCCGTCGGGGGCATTGCGGAAGATCACGATTGTCGCTGCTGGAATTCCGATGGGTGACTGCGTGGCTTGATCCGTCATCGCTCACCTTGATGGCTACGAGCGAAAGGCTTGCCAACCACCAATCGCGCGAACTCGCCGAAATCTTGTCGGTATCTTTTACATTTCAGAATCCGGTTAACGCTGGTAAACCATCCAAGTATCTAATAACTCTGCAATTATGCTTTTTGGCACGGTGGGTGCATAGCTTATGGTACCCCGTGTGGTCTTCTATAAAGAGGTGAGATCTCCTGGTCTCTTGGTCTCGCCTCCCCGAATGAAAAGGCCGTCTCGCTTGGTTCGCGAGACGGCCTTTTTCTTTCGGCTTCAGATTGTGAAGCGATTGGGCACCAGGGTCTAACCGTCGGCTTTCGCTACCTGCTTTTCCTCGAGCATTTGCTGGAGCTCACCAGCTTCGAACATTTCCATCATGATGTCGCTGCCGCCCACGAACTCGCCTTTGACATAAAGCTGCGGGATGGTTGGCCATTCCGAAAACTCTTTGATGCCTTGACGGATTTCCATGTCTTGCAGGACATCGACGCTTTCATAAGCGATGCCACAGTGATCAAGGATCGACACGGCGCGACTGGAGAAGCCGCATTGCGGGAAGAGTGGAGTGCCCTTCATGAACAGGACGACGTCGTTTTCAGAAACGACTGATGAAATGCGAGTGTTTGTATCAGCCATGTGTTTGGCCCTAATTATTGAATGAATACCGTACTGCTTACGTGGGAACCACGGTGGTGACTTGCAAGGCATGCAGCTCACCGCCCATCCGATCGCCTAGAGCCGCGTAGACCATCTTGTGCTGTGCCACGCGAGTCTTGCCGGCAAACTGCGGGGCTGTGATCTTTGCCGCCCAATGGTCATTGTCCCCGGCCAGATCCTGCATCTCGACGACAGCACCGGGGAGCGCGGCTTCGATCAGCGCAACAATCTCTTCAGAAGGCATGGGCATGGTGGGTCTGCCTAGCTCTCGCTCATGAATTGACGTTTGGCCTCGACCGACATTTCGTCGAGCTTGGTACGGATATCGGCTTCGCTGACATCGCAGTCAGCTGCGGTCAGGTCGCCAAGCAGCTTGCGAATGACATCTTCATCACCGGCTTCTTCGAAGTCTGCCTGGACCACAGCTTTTTTGTAGGCGTCGGTTTCCTCTTCGGTCAGGCTCATCAGGCCAGCAGCCCATTCGCCAAGCAGGCGATTGCGTCGTGCCGCCACCTTGAACGCGGTCTCTTCATCCATTGCGAACTTTGCCTCTTCGGCGCGCTCGCGGTCCTTGAAATCGGTCATTGAATTCCTCCCACGGGTTCAACCCGGAAATAGTGTGCCGCGCGCAGCCGGACAAGGACTGTCCGGCCAATTGCGCATCAATTCATCGTGACGACGAGCTTTCCAACAGCCTGACGATTCTCAAGCTTGGCAATTGCCTCTCCGCCGCGTTCGAGAGGGAATGTTTCTGAGACCAGCGGATCGATCTTGCCTTCCCTCATGAGCTCAAACAATTCCTTCACCTGGGCCATGAATTTGGCCGGTTCGCGGGCTGTGAAGGCGCCCCAGAACACACCGCAGATGTCACAGCTTTTGAGCAGGGTGAGATTGAGTGGCATTTTTGCGATCCCGGCCGGGAAACCGACGACAAGGAAACGACCCTCCCACGCGATGGAGCGCAGAGCGGGTTCTGAGTATTGCCCGCCGACAATGTCATAGACGATGTTCGCCCCGGTAGGTCCGCAAGCGGCCTTGAACGCGTTTGCGAGCTCTTTTGATGCGGCTTTGTCCATCTCGCCTTTGGGATAGATAACAACTTCGTCAGCGCCCGCTTTCTTGGCGACTTCACCTTTTTCCTCGCTCGAGACGGCGGCAATCACCCGTGCGCCAAAGGCTTTGGCGAGTTCGACAGCGGATAGGCCGACGCCGCCTGCCGCACCCAGAATCAGGACAACGTCGCCTGCCTTGATATGGCCGCGATCCTTCAGTCCGTGGATAGTGGTGCCGTAGGTCATCAGCAGCGAGGCAGCTTTTTCGAACGATACGTCATCGGGTACCGGGAACATCCGTCCTGCGGGTACAACAACCTTTTCAGCCAATCCGCCATTGCCGATGCCTGCCATCACGCGGTCACCGACTGAAAATCCTTCAACACCTTCGCCGACCGCTTCGATCACACCGGCCAGTTCGCCGCCGGGCGCGTAAGGACGCTCGGGCTTGAATTGGTACAGGTCGCGGATCATCAGCGTGTCAGGATAATTGATGGCACAGGCTTTCACGTCGACCAGAACTTCGCCCTTGCCCGGCGAGGGGACTTCGACCTCGTCGAGCGTCAAGGTCTCAGGTCCACCAATGTCGTGTGTGCGTAGTGCCTTCATGCGTCGATCTCCGTCCCTTTGGTCAGCCAGCTTTGCGCGCCAACTCTATTGTTTTCAAATTTGCTGATCGCCTGCTGCCGTTCGAGGGTGAGTGCGACCTCATCAAGACCGTTCAGCAGGCAATGCTTGCGAAACGGGTCAATGTCGAATTCGAAGCGGTCCTGGAAGGGCGTTGTGACCGTTTGCGTGTCGAGATCGACATCGATCTCATGCCCGTCTTCCGCGAGGTCCATCAAACGATTGATCGCCTCCTGCGGCAGGACGATAGGCAGTATGCCATTCTTGACTGCATTGCCTGAAAAGATGTCTGAATAGCTTGGCGCAATCACTGCATGGATGCCAAGATCCAGCATTGCCCATGCAGCGTGTTCGCGGCTTGAACCACAACCAAAATTGTCGCCAGCGATCAGGATCGGTGCGCCCGAATACTTCGGATCGTCGAAGACATTTCCTTCTTTGGCTCTGACGGTTTCGAATGCACCGTCGCCCAGTCCTTCGCGACTGATCGTCTTGAGCCATTTGGCCGGGATGATGATGTCGGTGTCGACATTCTTCGCGCCGAACGGGATGGCGCGACCCGAAACACGCTCAATCGCTTGCATCAATCTGTTTCCGGCTTCTCGCCCGAAGGAACAGTGCCGGTGTTTTTCGGTTCGTCCTTTTTCTTGCGACGGCCAGCATAAAGCAGCGCGGCAGCTATGGCTGCGGAGCCGATTGCACCTGCGGCGATGGCGGCTTTGTTTTTCTTGGTCATGATTATCTCATGGGATGCGATTGCACGGCTTGCAAGGGATGATCAGCCGAATTCCCTGACATCTGCGAGATGACCCTTCACGGCAGCAGCGGCTGCCATGGCGGGGGAAAGCAGGTGGGTGCGCGCGCCCGGACCTTGGCGGCCAACAAAGTTTCGGTTGGAAGTCGAGGCGCAGCGTTCCCCGGGAGGAACCTTGTCCGGGTTCATCCCGAGGCATGCTGAGCAGCCCGGCTCCCGCCATTCAAAGCCGGCATCGGTGAATATTCGGTCGAGGCCTTCTTCTTCGGCCTGACGCTTCACCAGGCCGGAGCCGGGCACAACGATGGCCCATCGGACATTGCCTGCTTTGGTGCGCCCCCGAAGCACATCGGCTGCAGCGCGAAGGTCTTCGATCCGGCTGTTGGTGCAGCTGCCGATAAAGATGTTCTCGACCGGGATATCCTCAATCCGCGTGCCGGGAGTGAGGCCCATATAGTCTAGGCTCTTGGCGGCGGCTGCCCGCTTGGATTCATCGGCAAAGCTGTCGGGGGAGGGGACGGCACCGCCTATAGGCGCAACGTCTTCCGGGCTTGTGCCCCAGGTTACGGTCGGCTCGACTTCGCCAGCATGGATCGCCACGCTGGTATCAAACTCTGCGCCTGGATCGGTTTGGAGGGTGCGCCAGTATGCGACCGCCGCATCCCAATCGCTGCCTTTTGGTGAGAGCGGGCGTTGCTTGAGGTAGTTGAACACGGTGTCATCTGGCGCGATCAGGCCGGCCCGTGCACCCGCTTCGATGCTCATATTGCAGACGGTCAGCCGCTCTTCGACCGACATGTTCTCGAACACCGGTCCGCGATATTCGATCACGTGACCGGTGCCGCCAGCGGCACCAATCCGGCCGATAATATGCAGGATCAAATCCTTGGCCGTGATCCCATTGCCAAGTTCGCCCTCGACGCGGATATCCATCGTCTTCGATTTCTGCAACAGCAGCGTCTGGGTCGCGAGAACATGCTCGACTTCGCTGGTGCCAATACCGAATGCCAGCGCCCCTAGGCCGCCATGGCAGGCGGTGTGCGAATCGCCACAAACAATCGTGGTGCCGGGTAGCGAGAAACCCTGTTCAGGCCCCACAACATGGACAATACCTTGCTCGGCGGCGGTCGCTTCGATGTAGCGGATGCCAAACTCGGGCGCGTTCTTCTCAAGTGCGGCCAATTGCTGTGCGCTTTGGATGTCCGCGATGGGAAGCTTGAGACCATTCGCGTCCACCCGCGCCGTAGTCGGCAGATTATGGTCCGGCACCGCCAGCGTCAGCTCAGGGCGGCGCACGTTTCGCCCGGATATACGCAGCGCTTCAAACGCTTGCGGGCTTGTGACTTCGTGCACAAGGTGGCGATCGATGTAGACCAGCGAAGTTCCATCTTCGCGGGTTTCGACGACGTGATCGTCCCAGATTTTCTCATACAGGGTGCGTGGTTTGCTTGCCATTGCCTGGGATTAGCGGTGCATCAGCAACACTTGCAAGATAGTTGGACCTAACCATTGCCTTTGTCATGGAAACGAAAGCTTTTTGTGGCTAACTAACACACATGTCAGCAATGCCTTTCGCACACCCGATCAAAGTTCTTCCCGAAGATATCGATTTCATGGGGCATGTGAACAATGCCAATTATCTGAAATGGGTGCAGGATGCCGTGGTTGCGCACTGGCAAAAGCTCGCTCCGGCAGACGACGTCGCGACCAAGGCATGGGTCGCGCTCAAGCATGAAATCACCTATCGCAAGCCAGCATTTCTCGAAGACGATGTGATAGCCAGCACAGTCCTGGAGAGCTTCAAGGGTGCGCGGGCAATGTACCGCACGGTGATAAAGCGCGGCGAAGATGTGCTGGCCGAAGTACAATCGAGCTGGTGCTGCATCGATGCAGAGACGCTGCGACCTGCCAAGATTGGCGAACATCTCCGTGAATTTTTCCTTCCCGAGAACGATTGAGCACAACTCTCAGTGAATTGCGCGCAATTGCGTGTTTACGCATGGCCGCTATACGCAACCAATGATCGCAATCGAGCGTAACTGAGTGACTGTGCACGCCGACTACTCTTTACCGTCCAAGCTGAACCAGGCGCTGATCGGGCTTTTGCTCGCATTAGGTATCGCGGGCATGTGGCTTGGGCTGCACTTCTATTCGATGTTTGTCTTCGATTTGACCTGGTCTACCCTGCTCCAGGCATTGGTGATGTCTGCGCTGTTGTGCTGGCTATCAGTCGGCGTCTTCATCATATCGCACGATGCAATGCACGGTACCCTTGCACCGGGACATCCTGCTATAAATGAGCGTATCGGTGCGATCCTGATCTTCCTCTATGCGGGGTTTGGCTGGAAGAAGATGCGCGATGCGCATTTCGCGCACCACAAACTTTCTGGTCGGCCGGGCGATCCGGATTTTGACGAAGACAATCCGACCAGTTTCTGGCGCTGGTATGCCACGTTTTTCCGCCGCTATTTCGGTTGGCAGTCATTGCTATGGGTGCACTCAGTGGTTGCGCTCTATTGGCTCGTTTTCGACGTTCCATTCCTGCAGATATTTGTGCTGTATGGAGCACCTGCGCTCATGTCGTCATTGCAGTTGTTTTACTTTGGGACGTACCGACCCCACCGACACAATGCGGCCGCGTTCGAGGATCATCACAACACCCGGAGTGATCACTTTCGTACGCTGACCAGTCTCGCCAGCTGCTTCCATTTCGGCTATCATCTCGAACATCATCGGCGTCCGGATGTACCGTGGTGGGCATTGCCGGGAGCGAAGAAGGCAGGTGTTGGCCTGAGCGCAGAGGAAAGAGAAGCAAAGGGAAAGAGTTCGCCGCATGAGCTGGCTTGAAATCATCCTTATTGTCCTTGCTGCGGTGATCGGCATGGAATTGTGGGCATGGTATGCGCACAAATATATTATGCATGGCTGGGGCTGGGGATGGCACCGCGACCATCATGAGCCGCATGACAACATGTTTGAGAAGAACGATCTGTTCGCGGTCGTTTTCGGCACGATCAACGCGGCGATGTACATCTTTGGGTCACTGTATTGGGACTGGCTCTGGTGGGCGGCAGTTGGCGTTACGCTTTATGGTCTGATCTACGCGTTCATTCATGATGGTCTGGTGCATCAGCGCTTCTTTCGCTGGGTGCCCAAGAAGGGGTATGCCAAACGGCTGGTCCAAGCGCACAAGCTCC
The DNA here is from genome assembly GCA_038534015.1 of Pseudomonadota bacterium. Taxonomy (GTDB): domain Bacteria; phylum Pseudomonadota; class Alphaproteobacteria; order Sphingomonadales; family Sphingomonadaceae; genus Erythrobacter. Next base: position 17,751 of record JBCAXQ010000002.1, read on the forward strand.
ACCATGCGACCGTCGGCAAAGAAGGCGGGGTGAGCTTTGGTTTCGTGTTTGCTCGCGATCCGGCCAAGCTAAAGGCCGAGCTGAAAGAGCAGCAGAAAAGGGGCGTTGCCGTGGTACGCGATGCTCAGACTCAAAGCATCAACTGACATACAGGAAGAAAGCGACCGGGAATTGAACCTGACCGTTCCTGACCGATCTTTTCAAAACCCATCGCCTGATAGAAAGGCAGCGCATCTGGGTCAGCTGTAAGTACCATCGACGCGGCACCTTTGGATCTGGCCTGGAGCCGAGCCCATTCGAGCAGTCGTTTCCCGATGCCCTTGCCAATCCATCTTGGCTCAACAAACAGCTTACGCAATTCTGCCTTGGGGCCATCAATAGCGAGCTGCACAACACCCGTGATTTTGTCCTCATAGAGCGCAATCTTTACGGATGTTGAAGTCAAGTCCTTTGAGCGTAGAGTAAGCTCATCACGGCACGCATCGATGAAGTCGGGATCGTAGCCCCAATAGGCCTTCGATCGCAGGCAGAGTTCGCTGATTGCAGGCAGATCGCTTTCAGCAGGAATACGAAGTTCCAGATCAACCATTTGCAATACGTGCAGCGTGTTCCTTTACCAGTGCAATCATGTTGGGCACGCCCTGAGTGCGATTGCTTGAAAGCTGGTTCTTGAGGTCGAAGGGCTCCAGTGCGCCGACCACATCCATCACAGCGACATCGTTCGCTGGCTGGTCCTGAACGGCTGAGATAACGAGCGCCACAATCCCTTTTGTTATCGCCGCATTGCTATCGGCAAGGAAATGAAGCGCATCGGACTGCTCGGTCGGATAGACCCATACTGAGGCCGAGCACCCGCGCACCAGGGTGGCATCCGTCTTGAGCGCATCAGGCATGTCCTCAAGCTCGCGGCCGAGTTCGATGAGCAAGCGGTACCGTTCATCGCCTTCGAGAAATTCATACTCTTCAAGGATATCTTCGAGTGATCGCATGGCGCGCTATGTAGGGCGCCTGATGATCAAGTCCAGCAGCGCTATTCCGAATTGTCGAGCAGGCGCTTCTTTGCCGCCTGTACAAACGCATAAATGCCAATCACCACCGGGATCACGAGTATCGCCAATACCAGATCTTTGTCGATGGCGGGGACAAGCTTTGACAACCCCCCAAGAACGTAGGAGATAACTCCCAGCGCATAATAGCTGGCGGCGACGATCGAGAGCCCCTCCACCAGCCGTTGCAGTCGCAATTGCATTGCCGCGTTGCGGTCCATCGAACGCAAGAGGCGCCCATTCTGATTCTCGATCCGGGTTTCAATTCGAGCGCGCAATAATGTCGCAAGCTGTCCTGCGCGCTCAGCCAATTCACCTTGTCGCTTTGTTACTGCGCTGCAAAATCTTACGGCGGGAGCAAACCGGCGCTGAGTGAAGTAGTTGAGCGAGGCGTATCCTTCGATCCTGCGGCTTTCGAGTTCCTTCAAACGCTCATCGACCAGGCTGCCATAAGCCGCCGTTGCGCTCATCCGAAAGCTCGCCTCGGTGATGCCCGCGTTAAGGTTGACCGACAATTCGGAGATCTCTCGCATCAATTGATCGTCTGTATCGCGTCCTTCGGCAATGCGATGCGCAATGTCGGTAAGATCGCTTTCGGTCTGGTTGAGCGAAGGCCAGATCTTTTGAGCGATGGGCAGCCCCAACAGCGCGCGGTTGCGGTAATTGCCCAACTCCTGGAGCCGTTGGATCAGGCGGGTCAGATCGGATGGCTTGGTTCCGCTCGACGCGATGATGATCGCGCCGAATCCATCAGGTTTGACCCTGAAATCTGACCATATGCGGGCAGATTTTCCTATATGGCACGAGACCAGTTCATGGCTTTCGAAGCCGGTTCGGGCGACAATTGTCTCAGCCTCTTTTTCCTTGTCGACCACAATCGCTCTGGTGGCTCTCAGAACAGCACCCGGCAGGCTCTCTACCCAGTCGATCGCTGCGGCCAGTTCGGCATGCTCCTTAAGATGCAAAAACTCATCGGCGGTGCCACGATCAACAAACAGGCTGATCGTTGTGCCTTCTGAATGGCGCTCCCAGGTGAACGCGACCCTTTCGCTCAGCCGGCCCGAACGGTGGGTTGTATTTCCCCCGTTGTTCAGCGCGCCAAGTCGTTTCTCAATTGCGGTGTATTCGGCCTCTCGCTCATCTGGTTCGAGAAGCACCACCCATTGCATGTAAAGGCATGGGACACACAGCATCTCCCATCGGCGGAGATGCATTTCTTTGACCACTTGGGTCCTGAGTTCGTGCTGGCGCATGCTGCGCCAACGTCTGATCGTGAAGAAAAGTTCCTTTGCCTTGGCGGGTTAGCTTACAGCTCAACCCCGCTGGCGATCGCTTCAAGCTTCTTGATGCGTTCTTTGAGATCGGCCATTTCGATCCGGGCGGCGCCCATGGTCGCGTTGTTTTCGATCTCTTGCGGGCCGCTCATGCGGCGGTCCAGCTCTTGGCGTTTGAGTTCAAGCCAGCCTTGCCAGCCCCTCAACAACGCTAAGACAACAACGCTGATTCCTACCAGACAGGTTAAAGCAATCATGAAAGTTGGCTCGATCATTCGCTCATATCCTCTTTGGGTTTTGGTGTGATCGCCTTGTCGGCGTCGCGAAGGTTTTCGATTTCCTCTGCAAGGAGTTTGGTCTTGCGGGCATCCGGGGTGTTCGCGTCTGTCACGATGCGCTCGAGTACCTGGATGCGTTCGCGCAATTCATCCCGTTCCCGCTCGGCTTCGAGCAGAGCTTGGCGCGCTTCGCTTTCTTCCTGGTCGCGTGGCGCAGCTGTGCGCATTGCGAACCAGATGATGAATGCGATTGCCAATAGGATGAAGAGCGCTTGCATCAGCTGTCGCCTCCAACCCGATCCAGTTCGCGTAGATTTTCGATCTCGGTGGCGAGGTCTGGCTTGCGGTCAGTTGCAATACGTTCAAGCACCCGCAGTCGCTCTTCGACCATTTCCGAGTTCTCGGAGTTTGCTTTCTGGTTTGAAAGCCGTTCAAACTCATGCATCTCGCGCTTGTGACGCAGGACCTTGCCAACAATTCCGTTAACAGTGAATCCAATCACAACAAGCGCAGTGAGAATGAACCCGAAAATCAGGACCAGATCAGCGTCCATCAGGCGTTCCTTTCCATCGTGGGAGTCTCGCGCAATTCCTCGATCTCGTCTGCGAGGTCTAGTGACCTGTCCGTCGCAATTCGCTCGAGGACGCGTACTCGGTCTTCAAGATCTTGCCTGTCGGTCGGCTTGGAGCGTTGCTCCCCTGATTTCCGACTTTTCAGATAAAAGCCGAATGCTGCCGCCCCACCAAGTGCAGCCAGCGTCGCGACTTGCAGCGCGTCGATAACCAAAGGCGTGTCCGCTCCGAACATCAGGCGTTTCCTTCGTCGCTGCGGTGTTCCAGGCTGCGCTCGCGAAGGGCGTCAATCTCGCTGCCCAGCGAGTATCCGCCATCGGTCACGATGCGCTCGACATTGACGAGCCGATCCTTGACCGAGCCAAGCTCGGCACGAAGTTCCGCGTTCTCTTGAGTAAGCAATGCAACGCGCTGCTTTGCCTCATGGTCCGTGTTCGGTTTGATTGACTGGCCCCATGCTCCTTCCAATGGATATCCATGCTGGATGCGCAGCTTGGTCGTGTGGATCCATCCGGCAATGCCAGCGGCTCCCAAGGCAAGACCGCCCGCGATAATCCAGGGAAGGTGCGGAACAATTACAGCCGCAGCGTCGATACTCATGCCTTTTCCTTGCTTTCGATATTGAGTGGGACACCGCTATCGGTGCCGCGGGAAGGGGTGTCGCGAAGCGCTTCGATCTCGTCAGAAAGTGAATATCCGCGGTCAGTCACGATCTTTTCGAGCACGATCATACGATCCTGCATGGCGTCGAGCTTGCTGTGAAGTTCTTGGTTTTCGGCCTTCAGGCGGTTGGTTTCGGCGCTGTCCTCTTTCTTCTTGGACTTGCCACCCCACTCGTCTTCGAGCTCGTATCCGTGCTTGGCGCGGATCCAGTTGTTTGCGAGCCAGCCCAAGGTTGAGACGACAACGATTGCAACGACCCAGTCCATTACACCTTCTCCTGCGCGCTTACATTGAGCGGCACTCCGCTGCCCGTCTGTTCGACCTCGCGGGTATCCCGCAAAGCTTCGATCTGGGTCGCGATGTCATAGCCGCGATCGGTCACGATCCGTTCGAGCACTGCGACGCGGTCCTCCAGGCGCTGCACCTGGCTTGAGTATTGCGCTGCCTTTTCCGCAGTGGCTTCTGCGGTCGTGCTGACCTGCATTTGCGCGACCTTCTCCTTATGCTTCGCCCAGATGGCGACCATCGGAATGGTGCAACCGAAGATGATCGCAACGATCGGTATGAGTTCACCCATTTTCAAATTCCTCCCTGTTAACCTTGGCCTAGCGCAGTCGCTCGATTTCGGCAGTCAGGCGTGGATTGTTGCTGACGTAGTGGGTCTCAACGTCGGCCAGGCGGCGGTCGATGTCTCTGAACCGGGCGCGGATTTCGCGAGCTGAGCGCTGCGGGCTTTGGCGAATGCCCTGCCAGTACTTTTGCTCTTCCTGATCCTTGTACAGGTGGGTCGGTTTCTTGTTGAGGAAGAAACCCGCCACGAAATAGGCGATCAGCGGCCACCCGAGCGAAATCGTGAGGGCGATAAAGCCCAACCGGATCCAGAATGCATTGATCCCGGTGTAGTCGGCGATTCCGGAGCAGACCCCCATCAGCTTGGCATTGTGCTTGTCGCGGTAAAGTGTGGTGCGGGGGGTGTTCACTTTGAGGCTCCTTTCTTCTCGGCGATCAGGTTTTCGAGTTCGCGCAATTGCTGGTTGTCGGTTTCCTGGTCATGCATCAGGCGCTTGACCGGGCTGAATGATGGGTCGTCAGCGGCGACCAGACGTTCAACCGTGTCCATCCGCTCATCAAGTCGCTTGGCCAGGTTGTACAATTCTTCGAGCAGCACTTCGTCATCACTGGTGATCGTTGCCGCGGTCTTCCACTTGGTCATGTAGTGAAGCACAATCCATGGCAGCGCCACGAACAGGATCAGAAAGAATGGGATCCAATCGCCATCCATGATTTAGCCCTCCTTGCCGGCGCTGCTTTTGCCCAGCGCTTTTTTCATTTCTGCTAATTCGTCATCGATTGCGTCGGCACCTTCCAGCGCGGCAATCTCGTCAGAAAGGCTTGGTGTGCCAGACTGATCGGCGATCGACAGAGCCTCAGCTCGGCCCTCGGCATAGTCGACCCGGCGTTCCATCTGGTCGAACTTGGCCAGTGCATCATCGGTCCGCTCTGTGCTCATCAAAGTGCGCAGCTTCACGCGGTTTTCCGCACTTTCGAGGCGCGCCGCGATTGCTGTCTGGCGACTGCGGGCTTCCCGCAGACGATGCTGCAGCTTGGCAATGTCTTCTTCATAGGCACGCAGGGCGTCGTCGAGCACGGCAATCTCCGCCTTGAGCTGCTCGCCCATATCCGCGGCCTTTTTTCTCTCAACGAGAGCGGCTCGGGCCAGATCTTCACGATCTTTCGATAGCGCCAATTGTGCCTTTTCGCCCCAGTCAGCCTGGAGCTTGTCGAGCTTTACTACGTGGCGGTGCATTTCTTTTTGATCGGCGATAGTGCGTGCCGCACTCGCGCGGACTTCCACCAACGTCTCCTCCATCTCGAGAATGATCATACGGATCATTTTTGACGGATCATCCGCCTTATCGAGCATGTCGTTGAAGTTGGCGGCAATGATATCCCGCGTGCGGCTAAAAATTCCCATGAAGGCTACTCCATCAAGAAATGGGTTACTCGGTTCCGTTTGTACCCCGTCAGAACCGTTTTCGGTACTCTTATATGCCCGGTTGAGCGTGGGTGTCGGGCTACGACGCAGTTTTTCGATTTCTTCGTCAAGTCGCGACAGCTTCGCAGGATCGCTTCCGTGAATTGTCGAGACAGAAAGGGGGTGGGCCGGAGTGCTGGCGCGCGCTGGTTTGGCGGCGCCTGAGCGGGGACTCGCGGGGGGGACTGTGCGCTCCGGCCCTAGGGGTGTTTCAGTGGATTTCTTTGTCATGCGATTTCGATCATGACCGCATCGATGGTGGTTGCGGTGGCGAGGTCAGTTGGAACCTGCATTTGTGTCGAAAGCGCGACGAAAGTGACCATTGCAGCAATGCTGGCGATTGCGGCCTGACCAAGCTTGCTCTGGAAGAAGCGGCGGTCGTACATGGTTTGATTTCCTTCTGCGTGATTATGTTTCGCTGTGTTGTTCACATGTTAGCAAGGGGTGTGCCAAACTGTGTAAGTACCGGAAAAATTGAAGATTTTTGTCCAAAGCCAATGATCGCATTGGTTTCTATTGCCAAGCATTGGGAATTTTCACTATAGGTTAGGCAATATGAGCATATATCCCTGAGCCATGGAGCGCGAAAACCAATTCATCGGACAGTCCGGGGCGTTCCTCGATGCGGTAGAGCGTGCTTCGCGCGCTGCACCAATGAGTCGCCCGGTCCTGGTCATCGGCGAACGGGGCACCGGCAAAGAGCTCATCGCCGAGCGTCTGCATCGCCTCTCGACGCGATGGGACGAGCCCCTCGTCACAATGAATTGTGCAGCCCTTCCGGAAACCCTGATCGAAGCCGAATTGTTCGGCCACGAGGCGGGTGCGTTCACAGGGGCCACCAAAGCGCGGGTCGGAAGATTTGAGGAAGCCGACAAGGGCACTCTGTTTCTCGACGAACTCGGTACTTTGTCGATGGGCGCACAAGAACGTCTGTTGCGCGCAGTTGAATATGGGGAGGTCACACGAATCGGTTCTTCGCGTCCCGTGCGGGTCGATGTCCGGATCGTGGCGGCGACGAACGATGATCTGCCCGCCTTGGCAGATCGAGGCGATTTCCGTGCTGACTTGCTGGACCGACTAAGCTTTGAAGTGATTACATTGCCGCCGCTGCGCGTGCGCGAAGGCGATGTTGCGGTCCTTGCCGAGTATTTCGGGCGGCGGATGGCGGCAGAGCTGGACTGGCACGGCTGGCCGGGCTTCGCGCAACACGTGTCCGCGCAACTCGAAGAGTACTCTTGGCCAGGCAATGTTCGGGAACTGCGCAATGTTGTGGAACGAGCGGTCTATCGCTGGGATGATCCAGAATCGCCCATTTCGCACGTCCAGTTCGATCCATTCGATAGCCCCTGGAAGCCGAAGGCGCTGGCGCATCGATCACGGCCGTCAGTGACCAAGGCTGGCGTGGCCGAGGCGACGGGAGACATCGTCGCGACTCCTGCTGCCGTGGAATTTGATCAGGTTGATGATCTACGGGCTGCGGTCGATATGCATGAAAAGTCGATTGTCGAACACGCGCTCGGCAAACATCGCTGGAACCAGCGCCAGACTGCGAAGGCTTTGGGGCTGACATATGATCAGCTCCGCCATGCAATCAAAAAGCATGGCCTTATGGAAGAGCACGCAGAGAAACCCGCAACTTGACTCAAAATATATAATTCGATATTTCCGGAAATATGGAAACGAATCGAATTGACGATATTGGTGCGGCTGTTGCTGCTCTGAGTGCTCTGGCCCAGCCGCACAGGCTCGCTGTGTTTCGAGAGCTGGTGAAGGCTGGAGAAAATGGTCTTGCCGCGGGAGAGATCGCGCGGCGGCTTGAATTGCCGGCAAGCTCGCTTTCGTTCCACTTGTCCAATCTCAAGCAGGCAGCACTTCTGCAAGAAGAACGGCGGGGGCGCACGATCATCTACCGCGTTGATTTTGCGACAATGCGCGGCGTTATCGCCTTTCTGCTTGAAAGCTGTTGCGCGGAAGAGGGCGTGCAAATGGCCGGTATCGACGAACTTATCCGAGGAGAACCATCATGAAACGCCTCCATATGAATCTGCGGGTCACCGATCTGGCCGCTTCTACCGAATTCTATACCAAGCTGTTGGGCGCAGGCCCAACACTCGATGAACCAGGATACAAGAAGTGGATGCTGGATGATCCGTTCATCAATCTTTCGATTGAGCCTGCCTGTGGCAAGACAGGGATTGCCCATGTCGGCCTGCAAGCTTCGAATGACGCAGAATTGCAGGAGATATACCGGAACATCGAAGCATCTGGTGCTGACACCTTCGAGGAAGGAGAAACCCATTGCTGCCACGCCCATTCGTTCAAGACCTGGACCCGTGATCCAGACGGGATTGTCTGGGAGGCGTTCTACACCGATGGGCAGCGTGAGGATTATGGCGAGATGCCAGATTTGCAACGTGCCTTGGCGCAATGACCACCGGACTGCCTGCTTTCCGTATGGCGGTGTAGTCTGCTGTGATCGCTAGTCAGCTTTACCTAGGATGACATTTCCCGTGTGATTAGCATCTTTGGCTACGGCCGAGGCTATGGCTAGGATCGTTATCGCTGACAAAGTCGGGCGTCGCAGCGCGCCGCGGCTGCGCCTGTCGATACCGGCGAAACTGATATCGCTCTTCGCGTCGGATTCCTGCATCCTCACCAATCTTTCCCGGGGCGGCGCAAGGGTGGTATTGGATGACCCTCTGCCGGTCGGGGATGAGGTGTTTCTGCGGTTTCATCAGACCGAGCAGTTTGCATGGGTCATTCACAGCGATGCATCAGGAAACGGCCTCGAGTTCGAGGCCCCGCTTGATGACGAATTGATCCTGGCCATGCGCAAATATGATGAAGGCTTCGAAACAATCGAGCGCTTCAGTTGGCGTGAAGCGGTAAAAGACTGGGTCAACGGCGGTGGCTTGAAGTATTAGCGGGATAACACAGCGTTGTTGATGCAAATTTGCTTGCCATTGAGACCGGCAGAGCCTAACTGACCGCCATCCCGACATTGTCGATACAAGGTTTGGACGCTGGCGCCGCAAGGGGCCGGCCCGAAAGACCGTTGACGCAATGCAGTGCTATCAGGAGCCTATGGCCAATATTGCGCGCCTTGTTGAAGTGATCGAACCCGCAGCCGCTGCGCTGGGGTTTGAGCTTGTGCGCGTAAAGATGATGCCATCGGAAGCGGGTGACGGCGGCGAGGCGTTGCAAATCATGGCAGAAGACCCTGCGACCGGCCAGCTTGTCATTGAACAATGCGCTCAGCTTTCCCGTGCAGTGTCGACAAAGATAGACGCGCTCGAAGAGGCTGGTGAAGTGCTGGTCGAAGGTGCTTATCATCTTGAGGTGTCCTCTCCGGGGATCGATCGCCCGCTGACCCGCGAGAAGGATTTCACCAATTGGGCCGGGCATGAAGCGCGGATCGTTATGGCCAAAGGGTTTGACGGCCAGCGAGTGTATAAAGGCGAACTTGTTGGGATCGACGATGGCATGATCTCGATCGAGGACGCAAAAGCAGGCAGCGCCAAACTGCCACATGACCAAATTCATACGGCAAAGCTCGTCTTGACCGATGCGCTCATTGCCGCCACCCAGCCGCTCGACGCGAGCGGCGCAGACGAACTTGTAGAAGAAGAAAAGGCAGACAACTGATGGCCAGTGCCATTTCCGCCAATAAGGCAGAGCTCCTCGCGATCGCGAAGTCCGTTGCATCGGAAAAGATGATCGATGAATCGATCGTCATCGAGGCGATGGAAGAAGCGATCCAGAAAAGCGCGCGCAACCGCTACGGCGCTGAGAACGACATCCGCGCCAAGCTTGATCCGCAGAGCGGGGACCTGACGCTGTGGCGTGTCGTAGAGGTCGTCGAAGAAGTAGAAGATTACTTCAAGCAGGTCGATCTGAAAGCGGCGCAAAAGCTTCAGGATGGAGCCGCTATCGGCGACTTTATCGTTGACCCGCTGCCTCCGGTCGATCTGGGACGTATTGATGCGCAGAGCGCCAAGCAGGTGATCTTCCAGAAAGTTCGCGATGCTGAGCGCGAGCGCCAGTTTGAAGAATTCAAGGACCGCGCCAATGAAGTGATCACTGGAGTGATCAAGTCGGTCGAATTTGGCCATGTGATCGTGAATCTCGGCCGTGCCGAAGGCGTTATCCGTCGCGACCAGCAGATCCCGCGGGAAGCTGCACGTGTTGGTGAGCGCGTTCGTGCGCTGATCACCAAGGTGGAGCGCAACAACCGCGGGCCACAGATTTTCCTGAGCCGCGCTGCGCCGGATTTCATGCGCAAGCTGTTCGCGCAGGAAGTGCCGGAAATCTACGACGGCATTATCGAGATCAAGGCCGCTGCCCGTGATCCGGGTTCGCGGGCGAAGATCGGTGTGATCAGTCATGACAGCTCGATCGATCCGGTCGGTGCCTGCGTCGGCATGAAGGGTAGCCGAGTCCAGGCTGTCGTGCAGGAGCTGCAGGGCGAAAAGATCGACATCATTCCCTGGTCGGAAGATACGGCTACCTTTGTCGTGAATGCGCTCCAGCCGGCAACTGTTGCTCGCGTTGTCCTCGACGAAGAAGAGGGCCGTATCGAAGTGGTTGTTCCGGACGATCAGCTTTCTTTGGCAATTGGCCGCCGCGGACAGAATGTTCGCCTCGCCAGCCAGCTGACCGGTCACCAGATTGACATCATGACCGAGGAAGAGGCGTCGGAGAAGCGTTCTAAGGAATTTGCCGAGCGTTCGAAGATGTTTGAGGAAGAACTCGACGTCGATGAGACCCTTTCGCAGCTGCTTGTGGCAGAAGGTTTCGCGATGCTTGAAGAAGTAGCCTACGTTGACCTGGCCGAACTCGCAGCGATCGAAGGTTTTGACGAGGAACTGGGCGAAGAGCTTCAGAGCCGTGCTCTGGAAGCGATTGAACGGCAGGAAGAAGCGCATCGAACCATCCGCCGCGAACTTGGCGTTGAAGATGATCTCGCGACCATGCCGCACCTCAACGAGGCGATGCTGGTGACGCTCGGCAAGTCGGGAATCAAGACGCTCGACGATCTGGCCGATCTTGCCACAGACGAGTTGATCGCGAAGAAGCGAGAAGCGCCGCGGCGCCGCAACAACACCGATGGTCCGCCAACGCGCCGCCCTCAGCGCGAGCAGGACAAAGGCGGTGTCCTGGGTGAGTATGGTCTGAGCGAAGAGCAGGGCAACGAGATAATCATGGCTGCCCGTGCGCACTGGTTCGAAGATGAGGAAGAGGCGGCTCCGGCTGCTGATACCCCATCCATCGAGCCCGACATTCAGGAGGCCGCTGATGCGGACTCCACCCAATGAGCGCGTAGCTTCCGACATCGCTGAACCGGCAAGGTCTCCGAAAGCTGTAAAGGCTTCGGGGAGCGAGCGCCGCTGTATCCTGTCCGGAGAAACTGTGGCGAGGGACAGCCTCCTGCGGCTGGCGATTTCTCCCGATGGCCTGGTGCTACCCGATCCCGCTGCGAAAGCACCTGGGCGCGGTGCATGGATTTTGCCCAATAAGGCTGCCCTTGAAGCAGCCATGAGCGATGGCCATTTCAAACGAGCATTGATGCGCGCATTCAAGGGCGGGCCTGAGGGATCGACCCTTTCCTACTCTGAGGATTTGCCCGAGCAGATCGAAAACGCCCTTAAGAAGGCGCTCACAGATCGGTTGGGGTTGGAGCTGCGCGCGGGCAACATTGTCTTGGGCTCCGGTCGCATCGAAGAACAGGCGCGGACAGCGCGGATTGCATTGCTGTTGCACGCCAATGACAGCAGCGAAGACGGTCGAAAACGGCTGGATCAGGCCTGGAGAGTCGGGCGCGATGCGGAAGGCAGTGGCGAAAGAGGCGCAGTCTTACCTCTGGACCGCACGGCTTTGTCTGTGGCATTGGGCCGCGACAATGTCGTCCACTTGGCTGTTAGCAATGCCGGTGCAGCTGATCGGGTCGTAAAATCGATCGCCCGGTTGACCGACTATCTGGGGGGCAATCCAGCCGGTCAGAACAATGGCGCGCAGGAGCAGGCCACGAATTTGGCGCCTGCGCACGACGACGAATTGAATATTTGAAGGACTAACGAGCTATAATGAGCGACGAAGAGAAAAAACCTGCCCGTAAACCGCTAGGCCTGAAAAGGGCGGTCGACGCTGGAGAGGTCAAGCAGACCTTCAGCCACGGCCGTACCAACAAGGTTGCGGTTGAGGTCAAGCGCCGCCGTAAGCTCACTAAGCCCGGCGAAACTCCCGCTCCGGCACCAGCTCCGGAACCGGCACCAGCACCTGTTCCTGCTCCTGTGGCCAAGGAAGAGGCACCGAAAAAGGCGCCTGCCAAAAAGGCTCCGCCATCGGAAACCCCGCAAGAGCGGGTCGAGCGTCTCGCTCGCGAGGCCGAAGAAGCTCGCCTGCAGCAGGCTGAAGAAGCGCGTAAGCGCGATGACCAGAAAGCCAAGCAGGTTGCCGAAGACGAGAAGAAACGCGCCGACGACAATCGCGCCCAGGAAAAGAAGGCAGAGGAAGAAGCTGCCCAGCAGGCCGAAGAGGAGGCCAATGCGGCGGTAGAGGCGGAGCAAGCCGCGGCAGAAGCTCAAGCGGCCGCAAGTTCCGACGAGGCCCAAGCCAAGGCATCGCCGACACCGGCTGCGCGCAAGTTCACTCCTGTTGCCCGGCCAGAACCGAAGAGGCCCGAAAAGAAGAAGGGCCGCGAAGACAAGCGCAATGATCGCGGCGGCGGCGGAGGTGGTGGCGACAAGCGCCGCTCAGGCAAGCTCACGGTTACAAAAGCGCTCAATGAAGATGAGGGACGCCGTGCGCGTTCGCTTGCTGCACTCAAACGTGCGCGTGAAAAAGAACGCCGTATGCAGGGTGGCGGATCAAGCAAGCCGCGCGAAAAGCAGGTCCGCGATGTGATCGTGCCCGAAGCCATTACGGTTGGCGAATTGGCCAAGCGTATGGGCGAGAAGGGTGCTGACCTAGTGAAGGAGCTGTTCAACCTCGACATGATGGTCACGGTTAACCAGACCATCGATCAGGACACGGCGGAATTGCTGGTCGAACAGTTTGGCCACAACATCGAGAAGGTTTCCGAGGCCGACGTCGATATCAACACGACCGAGGATACCGATCCGGAAGAGACGCTGAAGCCGCGTCCGCCGGTCGTCACGATCATGGGCCATGTCGATCACGGCAAGACCTCTTTGCTGGATGCACTGCGCGGGACCAATGTGATCAAGGGGGAAGCAGGCGGCATCACACAGCACATCGGCAGCTACCAGATCACAACTAAAGACAAACAGAAGATCACGTTCCTCGATACGCCGGGCCACGCCGCATTCAGCGAAATGCGCCAGCGCGGCGCAAATGTGACGGATATTGTGGTGCTGGTTGTGGCTGCTGACGATGGTATCATGCCGCAGACGATTGAGGCGATCAATCACACCAAGTCTGCCGGTGTCCCGATGATCATAGCGATCAACAAGATGGATAAGCCGGAAGCGAACCCGGACAATGTTCGCAACCGTCTGCTCGAACACGAAGTGATCGTAGAATCGCTATCTGGCGATGTGCAGGATGTCGAAATCTCGGCGCTGAAGGGTGAAGGTCTCGATGATCTCATCGAGAAGATCGCGCTTCAGGCCGAACTGCTCGAACTGAGGGCACGCCCGGACCGCGAGGCGGAAGCGACTGTGATCGAAGCCCAGCTGGATAAGGGCCGGGGACCGGTCGCAACGGTGCTGGTGACTCGTGGTACGCTCAAACGGGGCGACACTTTTGTGGTCGGCACTGAGAGCGGCAAGGTTCGCGCTGTTGTCAATGATGCCGGCAAGCAGATCAAGGAAGCTGGTCCATCCATGCCGGTCGAAGTCCTCGGACTGGGCGGTGTGCCATCGGCTGGTGATGTGCTGACAGTCGTCGAGAACGAGCAACGTGCACGCGAAGTTGCACAATACCGTCAGGAAAAGGCGACCGAACAGCGCACTGCGCTGGCCCCGACAAGCTTCGATACGATGTTCAACAACCTGGCATCGAATGTGATCGAATGGCCCGTGCTGGTAAAAGCCGACGTACAAGGCTCGGTCGAGGCGATCGTGACTGCGTTGCACAATATCTCGAATGACGAGATCAAGGTTCGCGTTCTGCACGCTGGCGTTGGCGCCATCACGGAGAGCGACGTGACGCTGGCGGCTGCATCCAATGCACCGATCATAGGCTTTAACGTGCGCCCGAATGCCAAGGCGCGCGAGCTGGTAAAGCGCGATAATGTGCGGATGATGTACTATGATGTCATCTATCACCTCACCGATGAGGTCGCGAAAGAGATGGCTGGAGAGCTTGGTCCCGAGCGCATCGAAACCGTTGTCGGTCGCGCTCAGGTCAAGGAAGTCTTCAAGTCGGGCAAGAAAGACAAGGCTGCCGGCTTGCTTGTCGAGGATGGCGTCATCCGCAAAGGTCTGTTCGCGCGTCTCACGCGCGAGGATATCATCGTATCGGCGACCACCATCGCTTCGCTGCGGCGCTTCAAGGACGACGTTGATGAGGTCCGCTCTGGCCTCGAATGCGGTGTGGTTCTGGAAGACACGAACGACATCAAGCCGGGTGACCAGCTGGAAGTCTTCGAAGTTGAGGAGCGTGAACGTACGTTGTGATCGCCGGGAGGTAGGACTTGGCCAAGATCTACGAGACCCGGCGTTCGCCTTCGGCTGAACTGATGGGCAGCGAGTTCGTGTCCTTCGACCCTGAAAAGGGCGAACTGACGACACGATTTACCCCTCCGCCAAGCTTCGCGTCACCGCGCGGGGCGGTGCAGGGTGGATTGATCGCGGGTTTTCTCGACGAGGTGATGGGCGGTGCATTGCCCGCGCGACATCGACTGCGCTGCCCACGCCGGTGCCAGGAACCGATCAATGAGTGAGAATAGCGGACTTCCGGGCAACGCTGTGGAGTCGGTAATGGGTTCGCCGCATTCGGAATTGCTCGGATCGGAGTTCGCCGGTTTCGATGAGGAAAGCGCGACTGCAACCATGCGCTTCACGATCAAGGATCAGATGACAACCTGGCGCGGCGGCGTGCAGGGCGGATTGGTAGCCGGCTATCTGGATGATGTGATGGGATATGCCTATGTCGCCGCAACGGGGGGCGAGCAGGCCCCGCTGAATCTTGAAATCTCGATGCAACTGCTTGGACTTATCCCGCGCGGCGCGACGATTATTGGCAAGGGCAGGGTGGTACGTGGCGGGCGTCGTGTTATCTTTCTCGAAGGCGAATTGCTAAGTGAGGAAGGTCAAGTGCTCGCACGCGCCACATCGACCGCGATTCCAACAATGCGGCCCTCCCCGACCGAGACGGGAATGGGTAAAGGGTAGAGCGATGGCACGCCAACAATTCACTCCCGAACAGCAAACGGTCCGCGTTCTCAAAGTCGGTGAGAGGGTGCGGCATATCCTGTCCGAACTGCTTGCAAGGCAGGAGGTGCACGATGAGGTTGTCAGCGCATCAAACATCGCTGTGACCGAAGTCAGGATGACACCGGACCTGCGCAATGCGACCGCTTACGTGAAGCCGCTGCTTGGCGCTGAAGAGGGTGAGGTCGTTGCCGCACTGCGCCAGAACACCGCCTATCTGCAGCGCGAGGTAGCAAAACGGCTTGGTCTCAAGTTCGCGCCGAAGCTCAAGTTCCGGGCCGATGAAAGCTATGATGAGGCCGACCGGATCGAGGCCTTGCTGCGTAATCCAAAAGTGGCACGGGATCTGGACGAGTCAGACGAAGACTAGTTCGGTACCATCCGGGCGCGCAGACTGATCTTCACCTTGTTGCCTACGATCAGCTGATATGACTTCATACCATATTGGCGGCGATCAATTGTCATATCGCCGGTAAACGCAACGGCTGTTCCAGCCGGAGCTGTGGTTGGCGCCTGGTCGAATGTCACTTCAAGCGTCTCATCCCGGGTGACACCGCGCGCAGTCAGCTTCCCTCTGACGGTCCCGGTCTTCGCATTCTTCATTTTCAGTGAGTTACCGACAAAGCGAATGGTCGGATACTTTTCGACCCAGAAGAACTTTTCCCCACGAAGCCGCGAAAGCGTGGTCGAATCCGGAGCCTCCAGCTGGCGTGCGTCAAATGTAACGTTGATCCGCGCGCGTTGAGGAGCATCTGGCACGATTGAAACCGTGCCGTTCATCTTGGGAAACTTGGCAGTCTTGCTGCCCAGTCCCAGGAAGGGGACTTTCGCAGAAACACTGCTGGCGCTTGAATCAAGTGCGAATGTGAGCGGAGCTGATGCGTTTGCCAGCAGGAAAACTGGCGCGGCAAGCATCACAAGCGCGGATGACCGGCTTTTACGGTTTGTGATCGGATTGGTCAGCACGGTATATTCTCCCAGACTCAACCCTCGCAATGCCATCTGACAGCGGACGGACTAACCCCGGCTGAACAAGCCAGCGGCTCGCAAGTGAGGCTTGGCGAGCCTAGC
>JBCAXQ010000003.1:0-33882 GCA_038534015.1 Pseudomonadota bacterium
GCCCGAGGCGGCCGACGCGCGGGTCGCCGACCTCTCGGACCCGGCGTCGATCCGGACGGCACTTGGACCGGATTGCTTCGACGCCGTGATATCCTGCATCGCGTCGCGCAGCGGAGCACCCGAGGACGCCTGGGCCGTCGATCATCGAGCCAACCTGAACGCCCTCACCGTCGCGCAAGACGCAGGGATCGGCCACTTCGTCTTGCTCTCGGCGATTTGCGTGCAGAAACCTCTGCTGGCCTTCCAACACGCCAAGCTGGCCTTCGAAGCCGCGCTTCTGTCCTCCGGCCTCACATGGTCGATCGTCCGACCGACCGCATATTTCAAATCGCTCTCCGGCCAATTGGAGCGCGTGCGGCGGGGCAAACCGTTCCTGCTGTTCGGGGACGGAGGGCTCACGGCCTGCAAGCCGATCTCGGATGGCGATCTCGCCCGGTATCTGGTGCGCTGTCTCGATGATCCCGCGATGCAGAGCCGGATCCTGCCCATCGGCGGCCCCGGCCCTGCGCTCACGCCAATGGACCAGGGACGCGCGCTGTTCCGCGCGCTGGATCTGGAACCGAAGTTCCGCCGCGTCCCCATCGCAATGATGGACGCGATCATCGGCGGGCTGTCTCTGGCAGGCCGTGTCAGCAAAGCCGCCGCCGCGAAAGCCGAACTCGCCCGGATCGGGCGCTACTATGCCACCGAGTCCATGCTGGTCTGGGATGCCGGGGCCGGGCGCTACGACGCCGACGCCACACCCTCCTTCGGGTCAGAGACGCTGTCCGGCTTCTACGCCCGCCTGGTACGAGGCGACGTCACGATCGATCGCGGAGACCACGCCGTTTTCTGACCCGACCCAAAGATCAGCCGCAAACAGCGCACGTCTGAGTCTTCGCGTCTGTGACACCCAGCATCCCGCTCAATTGCCGACATGCATCCAGAGTGGACCGAACGGCCGTTCTGAGCCCAATGTCACTGATGCTGGACCGTGCACCAAGGTCCGGTTTTTTGAACCACGTCTCAAAACGAATCGTCCCATAGCGTCCGCAATTGGGAAGTACGCCAGCCCCGCATTGTCGCCGTTTTCTGACTAGTCTTTTCGATTCCCGACAATAGAACGCGAACAGCGCGCCAAGCCGGACCGTTCCGGTTGTAAAGTGGACGAAAGATTGCGGAAATTTCTTCGCTCTGCCACGAAAAGGCGAATGATATTTGACGCGCTGACGTCTCAAAGGTTACCGTTTTCTCAACGCGCATAAGCGTTCTTGTTTGGGGGTGTTCATTCTGGACACCAGTGGGGAGAGGGATTTGAACTATGAAATTTAAGGCACTTGCGGCCGCGGCCTGCATCTTATTTGCTGGGGCTTCAGCCGGATCTGCGGCGACCTTCAACGTAGTTGGAGGTTTTTCCGGCGGTCAATTGGGCGACGTCGCGTTCGACGTAACTATAGATGCTGATTTTTCGGCCGATATAGCGGAAACGTCTTCTGGCCTCGCGATCAATAGCCTTACCTCGTCGGCGGTCGGCGGCGCGTTTACCGTGGCTGGCGGGCTCGGATATCGTTATTTTTTACATGCGGATTTGTTGACTATCGGCGGTTTGTCCAATGGTCTCGATACATTGAATGTTTTTGAAACTGATTTTGCTTTTAATGTCTCTGATTTCTTGAGTTCAGACCCTGTCAACATCTTGGCTTTCGATTCAATCGATAGCATCGCTAATATAAAAATCGCAACGACGTCGCCGGTATCGGTGACTGAGATTACTGCTGTCCCGTTACCAGCCGGCTTCTTGCTACTTCTCTCGGGTCTCGGGGGCCTCGCCGCCTTCAAGCACCGGTCGAAGCGCGCCGCGTAGCTCTATCCCGCTGAGACCACCCCGGAACCATGCGTTCCAGCGTGTGAGATACTGTCCAAGGGGCGTCGGTTCGGTCCGTTTGTCCCTTTTGCTCGTAAAGCCGGACAGCCGTCTCATACATCTTGCGGGTCGTTTTGTGGGCTGCGTGGAGAGCGGCAAAGCTGACCTTGGCGCAGCCGCAGCGAAGGTCCGCAAGGTCCCCGACTGCTGATCTGGGTGCGGTTGGCATCTCATGTCCGCACAATCGCGAAACTCCACATGGCCAGGACCTGCTTGTCCAAGGTATCGCGCTCGCATAGCTCGAACGTCTCCGACGGCACGAGGCAGACATGATAACACGCGGACATTGCTTTTGCGGTCAGACCCGCTGGGAATTCGAGGGTGCCGTGACGTGGGCGTGCTACTGCCATTGCGATGACTGCCGACGGAACTGCTCGGCGCCGGTGGTTGCCTGGCTCGGCGTCCCGCTCGGGAATTTCGCATGGACGGGGCAAGCGCCACGAACGCTGGAAAGCTCGCCGGGCGTGAAGCGGCACTTCTGCGAAACCTGCGGTGCGCCGATGGGGTTCGAGGCCGATCACTACCCGGGTGGGATGCATCTCTATGCGGCATCTCTGGAAGACCCGGAGGCTTTCGAACCGACCTTTCATGTGAACTGGCAAAGCAAGCTGCCATGGCTTCAGATGAACGACGATCTGCCCAAGCACGAGGGCACCCTGCTGGATCAGCCGGTCGATCTGCGGGACTATGGCCCGCAATAGCACCGGATGATCCGGCCAGCGCCTGCGAGGTGTGCGTGGATGGCTTTGATCAGGTGAACATCGACCTGCGCAAAACTTATCCACCTAAGCTCCTCGCATAAGGGCGCCCTCGCGTTCGTCGTGCCTTCGGTTGTATGTCCTCGTCGCGGTCCTCAGTGGCAGCTTGTCCGCGCCGCGCGGGTTAGGCTCGGGTCTCTGCCACGGGGTGACGCAGGTTTTGACAGATAAGCCCTGCAACGACCGCCCGTCGCACAGCCGAACGCGTGTTCATTGAAGCCTGCTGCTGCGGTGTCTGGTTATCTCTGTCTTTGTGCCGACGCGCCGAGGGGTGACGCGGTCCCGTTGCCCAGTGGCCGGTTGCACGGCCCGTGTCATCCGCAAGGGGATTGCGCGTGTCACCCTCGGTATGGGTTCTCGTCACAGCAGCATCAGCGCCGCGAGGCCGAGAAACGCAAGGAATCCAATAATATCGGTGACGGTGGTCACGAATGCGCCCGAGGCGAGTGCCGGGTCCGCGCCCAGCCGGTCCAGCCCGATCGGGATCAAGATACCCGCCAGTCCTGCGGCAAGCATGTTGATGATCATCGCCAGACCGATGACCACGCCCAGCATCGGCTCGGAGAACCAGAGATAGGCGATCAGCCCCATGATCAGCGCGAAAACCACGCCATTGCCCAGGCCCACCAGCGCCTCGCGCATGACGACACGCCCGGCGTTCGTCGCGGTCAGGTCGCGCGTCGCCAGCGCGCGCACGGCCACGGTCAGCGACTGGGTGCCGCCATTGCCACCCATCGAGGCCACGATCGGCATCAGCACGGCCAGCGCCACCAGCTGGCTGATCGCTCCGTCGAACAGGCCGATCACGACCGAGGCGAGGATCGCCGTGAACAGGTTGACCGCAAGCCAGGGAAAGCGGCGTTTCGTGATCTCCCAAACCTGATCCGAGATTTCTTCGTCTCCGACACCGCCCAGCCGCTTGATATCTTCCTCGGCCTCGTCATCCAGGACTTCCATCGCGTCATCGATGGTGATGACGCCGATCAGACGGCCGTCCTGATCGACCACGGGCGCCGAGACGAGATGGTACTGGTTGAACGCATAGGCCACGTCTTCCTGTGGCTCGTCGGCGTCCAGAGTCCGAAATTCCTCATGCATCAAGGCACTTAGGACCACCGGCCTGCGCGCGCCCATGATCGAGGACAGCGGCACGGTGCCGACCGGTTTACCCGCCACGTCGACAATGATCACGTCATAGAACTGCTCCGGCAGTTCCTCCGAGGCCCGCATGAAATCGATCATCTGGCCGACCGTCCAGAACGGTGGCGCCTTCACCAGCTCGCGCTGCATCAGGCGCCCGGCCGAGTTCTCGGGATAGGTCAGCGAGGTCTCGATCGCCTGCCGGTCGGCCGGCTCCAGCGCATCCAGGATCTCTTTTTGGTCGCTCTCGTCCAGGTCCTCGACCAGATAGACAGCGTCGTCGGTCTCCAGCTCGGCGACGGCTTCGGCGACCTGTTCGGGCTCCAGAATCTCCAGCACGTCGTCCCGGACGCCTTCCTCCAGTTCGACCAGGACCTCGTTGTCGATATCCTCCCAGCCCAGCTCGATGATGCGTTTTCGGTCTTCCGCGGGGATCTGTTCGAAAAGGTCGGCGATGTCCGCGGCGTGCAGATCCTTGAGCAGCTTCAGCAGGATCGGCTTGGCGCCGCCACGCGCCGCCATGACGATCGCCACCGCCGTGTCTCGGTCAAGCTCGTACTCGTCATCGCGCGGGTCTTCGCGGGCTTGCTCGGGCTGCGTATCGGCCATGTCCGCCTCGGCTGTTGTCTTACCGCTCTGTTACCGCGCAAGCGCATGAAATCCCATCGATCTGCGATCTGGAAAGAAAAAAATTCATCGACTATTGCTATGGCGCAGGACAGCAAGTCTTTGGCGCCCGTGGCGGTGCGCGATGCGATTGGATGTAGAATGTCGGAAACGCAGGCGGTCAAACCCCCGCAGGCTGAGCAAGCCACGGGAACGAAAATGTCTCTTAAGGAGGCCTTCGAGACCGCTGTTAAACTGCACCGGGAGAACAAGCTGGACGAGGCGGCGGCGCTCTACCGTCTGTGCCTTCAGAACAATCCGATGAGCGCCACGGCATGGACGAATTACGGTGCCTTGTTGCGTCGCCGACAGAGTTACGCCGAGGCCTGTGCCGCGCACCGAAAAGCGATCGAGATCGACCCAAACCTTGTCAACGCGCGCTCGAACCTTGCCAACGCGCTCTGCGATCTTGGTGAGGCCGAGGAAGCTGTCGCGATCCGGCGCAAGCTGTGTGACGAGTTTCCCGACGACGTGCTGCGGGTGCGGGATCTGGCAATCGCCCTGCGCGGAAGCTGGGGCAATCGCGAGGCGGTCGACGTGATCGATGCGCTCGATGCCGATGGCCGGATGGACGAGAACTGCCAACTGCAAAGGTCCCTCGCGCACCTCATGCTCGGCAACTATGCCGAGGGCTTCCGGGATTTCGAGGCACGGTATTCCGGCGACGAGGTCTCGTTGCCCCAGGATGCGCCTTGGCCGCGCTGGATGGGCGAACCCATCGAGGGCAAATCGATCGTTATCCTGCCCGAGCAAGGCTTTGGGGACGCGATCCTGATGGCGCGGTTTCTGCCCAGACTGAAAGAGATGAACCCGGCCAAAGTGTCGATGGTTGTCAAACCTCCCCTGCAGCGGCTGTTCGCCAAGATGGACGGGCTGGACGAAATGCTGGCGGGCGCGAGCAAGAGCGCGACGTACGATTACTACACGCCGAACATGAGCTTGCCGCACCTCGTCGGTATGCCTGAGAAGCAGCCACCGGCTCTGCCGCGTCTCCATATCCCCGAGGATAGCCGCGCGCGAGCCCAGAAGCTGGTGAAGCCCTACGCCAAGCGGTTCAAGATCGGCATTGTCTGGACGGGAAGTCTGACCTATCGCGCCAATCACAGGCGCTCGACGACGCCCGAAAGCTTCATTGGTCTCGCGCAGGTGCCCGGCGTGCAATTGTTCAGTCTCTACAAGGGAGATGCGCACGAGGCCTTCTCCAAGTCCGGCATGTCCGGGTTGATCGTCGATGCCTGTGGCCATGATCGGGACTTCGCCGACACGGCGGCGATCATTGACGAGATGGACATGATGATCACGACCGACACTGCAGTCGTTCATGTCGCGGCGTCGCTTGGTAAACCTGTCTGGAACCTGCTGACATATGAGGGGTTCTGGCTCTACGGATCGGGCGACACAACGCCCTGGTATCCGTCGATGCGGTTGTTCCGGCAGAAGACGTCCGGAGAATGGCCAGAGTTGTTCGACCGGGTCGAAGGTGCGTTGCGCCAACATTTGGAGACGCGGAGTTGACTGGGACGGTCACGATCGAGATCGCGCCGGGCGAGTTGATCGACAAGATCACGATCCTAGAGATCAAGACCGAAAACATTGCTGATCCTGCCAAGCTCGAGAACGTTCGGATCGAGCTCGAAACACTCCGGGCATCACGGGATGCAGCGATCACGCCATCCGAGGAGATGACCCGACTGACCCACGAACTGCGGACGGTCAACCAGGCCCTTTGGACGATCGAGGACGACATCCGCGACTGTGAACGGGATGGCGACTTCGGTGAGAAGTTTATCGATCTCGCAAGATCCGTCTACAAGACCAACGACCGGCGCGCAGCCTTGAAGCGCGAAATCAACGTGGTGCTCGGCTCGCGGCTGGTCGAAGAAAAGTCTTACCAGCCCTACGCGTAAGGCCTCAGGCCCGGATCGCGCGGGTCAAGGCAGCCTCAATCTCATCGGCGAGCGCGATGCGTTCTTCCGGTGCGAGAAACGCGCCAAGTTCTATAATGCGTCCACCACCCGAGAGCGTCAGGTAGTCCTCGATCTTCGCGTCCTTGTGGATCCTCAGGCGCACGCGCATCGGCTCTGCCTGCCAACGCAACCGCTTGCCACTCGGCTCCCGGCGTTCGACCCGTACTTCGTCACGCCAGATCCAAAGGGTCTCAGACAGGGACAGGTTGCGCCCGTTGCGTTGGATCGCAAACCAGACGCCAATGAATGACAACACAAGGAACGGGATCAGGCCCCAGAACACTGCGGTTCCAATGATCGTCGCGGCAGGAAGTATCAGGAACGCCGCGGATATGCCGAGGAACCACGAGAGTCCGGGGCGTGTCAGAGACTGATTGGGCCAGAGCACGACCTCGTAGACCGGTTTGTCCTTGCGGTCTCGCCAGACGGTTCCGGAAGCAGTAACGGCCGAGGGTCTCCCCCCGGCCGCAATGTCGGTCTTTCCAGCCACGAGGCTAGTGGTGCGCCGGCTGCTGTTTGTCCCACTCGGCCGGGGTTGGCAGCGTTTCGAACGTGTGCGCCGGCGGCGGGTTCGGAAGCGACCACTCGAGTGCCGGATACTGATCGTCCCAATAGTTTTCCTCGGTGACCCTCTGACCAGACCGGACGGTTTGGATCATGATGTAGAGGAACAGGAAGAAGGACGCGATCGAGATGAAGGCACCGAGCGACGAGATAAAGTGGTAAAACTCGAACGCTTCCGGGTAATCCAGGTAGCGTCGCGGCATACCCTGGCGGCCAATGAAGTGCTGCGGGAAGAACGTGATGTTCGCGCCGATGAACATCGTCCAGAACTGGATCTTCCCGAGCTTCTCGTCGTACTGGCGACCCGAGATCTTGCCGATCCAGTAGTAGAGACCAGCGAAAATCCCGAACACTGCGCCCAAGGACATCACGTAGTGGAAGTGGGCGACCACGTAGTAGGTGTCGTGATACGCCCGATCGACGCCCGCCTGGCTCAGCACGATCCCGGTCACACCACCGAAGGTGAACAGGAAGATGAAGCCGAACGCGTAAAGCATAGGCGTGCGGAACTCGATCGATCCGCCCCACATCGTGGCGATCCAGGAGAAGACCTTGACCCCAGTGGGGACCGCGATCGTCAGTGTCGCCAGCATGAAGTAGGCCTGCGAGTTCACCGACATGCCGACCGTGTACATGTGGTGTGCCCAGACGACGAAACCGAGAGCCGAGATTATCAGCATCGCGGCGACCATCGCCGCATATCCGAACACCGGCTTGCGTGAGAACGTCGAGACCACGTGGCTGACGACGCCGAAGGCTGGGACGATCAGCATGTACACTTCGGGGTGCCCGAAGAACCAGAAGATGTGCTGGTATAGCAGCGGATCGCCGCCGCCTTCCGGCTGAAAGAAGGCCGTGCCGAAGTTGCGGTCCGTCAGCAGCATGGTGATCGCGCCCGCCAGCACCGGAAGCGACAACAGGCTCATCCATGCGGTGGCGAAGATCGACCACGGGAACAGCGGAACCTTCATCAGCTTCATGCCCGGAGCGCGCATGTTCAGGAAGGTGGTGATCATGTTGATCGAGCCGAGGATCGTGGACGCGCCAGAGAGGTGGAGCGCGAAGATCGCGAAGTCCGTGGCGATTCCGCCCTCGGACGTCGAAAGCGGTGCGTAGAGCACCCAGCCAACGCCAGACCCGCCTTGTTCGTTCCCGCCGGGCACGACAACCGACAGCAGCGCCATCGTACAGCCAGAGACGTAGAGCCAGTAGCTGAGGTTGTTCATCCGCGGGAACGCCATGTCGGGCGCACCGATTTGCAGCGGCATGAAGTAGTTGCCGAAGCCGCCGAACATCGCCGGGATGATCACGAAGAACATCATCAGGATGCCATGCCCCGTGATCATGATATTCCAGAGGTGACCGTTCGGCGAACCATCGTCGTTCGTCATGTACTGGACGCCGGCTTCCATCAGCTCGAGGCGCATGTAGCCCGAGAACAGGACTGCGATCAGGCCCATGACCGACGCAGTGATCAGGTACAGAACCCCGATGTCTTTGTGGTTCGTCGAACAGAACCAGCGGGTGAAGAACCCAACCTTATGATCGTGGTCGTGGGCGTGCGCTGCTGCATCGGCCATCACGGTGCTCCTTCAATACCACGCGCATGGACGCAATAGCCCATGCCGAATTCCACTCTCGCCTTATCTGCCAGCTTTCCATGCGGCAACGGGAAACCTTGCCGCACTCGGCCATTTCACGCGGTTCCAGGGAGATTTTCCCGCAGAATGAAAGCGCCCCCGGAAGGTGGATCTTCCGGGGGCGACTGACGCCAGATTCGCGTTAAAATCCCGTAACTTGGAAGTTACTTCAGGCTTTCCAGATAGGCAATCACGTCGGCGCGTTGCGAATCCTTCTTGAGCCCGGCGAACGCCATCTTGGTGCCCTTGACCTCCTTCTTAGGTGCGGTCAGGTAGGCGTCCAGACGGGCTGCGTCCCACACCTCGCCGTTGGCGCCGTAGGCGGCCATTGCCTTGGAGTATTTGTACCCCTCGACGGCGGCCACCGCGCGTCCGACCACACCGAACATGTGCGGTCCCACGCCGTTCTTGCCGTCCTCGACCTTGTGGCAGGCCTTGCAGCGCTTGAAGACCTTTTCGCCCTTCGCGGCATCGCCCTCGGCCATCGCCGACCCGGCGAACAGACCAGCGGCCAGCAGTGCGGCCAGTGCAGAGGTAGCTTTTCTCATCGTCTTCGCTCCCATTTTTCTCGAAGCTGTTCTACGGCATCACACCGCATCGGAA
This sequence comes from Pseudomonadota bacterium, assembly GCA_038534015.1. Taxonomy (GTDB): domain Bacteria; phylum Pseudomonadota; class Alphaproteobacteria; order Sphingomonadales; family Sphingomonadaceae; genus Erythrobacter. The sequence goes on from JBCAXQ010000003.1 coordinate 9,242, forward strand.
CTGTTTATGCCCGGCAATATGTCGGAAACTTCCTACGCTTCCACTGTGAATTTCCGTTGCGCGGCATCAGGGCGCAACAAAAATGCGCGTGAATTGCTGTCGCAGCGCGACGTCGACGTCGTCCAGGGTGATCGGTAGACCAAGATCGACCAGGCTGGTCACGCCGTGCTCGGCGATACCGCAGGGGACAATCCCTTCGAAATGGCTGAGATCAGGTTCGACATTGATCGAGAAACCATGAAACGCTACCCAACGGCGAACGCGCACACCGATTGCAGCGATCTTGTCCTCGGCAGGGCGACCATCGGCGGTAGTTGGCTTGTCGGGACGTGCGACCCACACGCCGACTCGGCCGTCGCGCAGTTCTCCACGGATCTGGAACGTGGCGAGGACTGCGATGACCCAGCTTTCAAGCTGTTTGACATACGCGCGGATATCCCTGCCGCGCTTGTTCAGATCGAGCATGACGTAGACGACGCGCTGACCTGGCCCATGATACGTGTACTGCCCGCCGCGCTTACTTTTGTGAACCGGGAAACGTTCATCGAGCAGATCTTCAGGCCGGGCACTCGTCCCTGCCGTGTAGAGCGGCGGATGCTCCAGCAACCAGATACACTCTTCGGCCGATCCGTCGATGATCGCGTCCACGCGGTCTTCCATCCACGCGATTGCATCCTCGTACGCGACGGGATCTTCGGATATGCGCCATTCCAGCATGGGCTCTGACTATGCGGCGAACTGGGGCTTCACAAGGCCCAAGGGTTTTGCTATGCGCCGCACCCACGACGTGCGGTCGTGGCGGAATTGGTAGACGCGCAGCGTTGAGGTCGCTGTGGGGTAAAACCCGTGGAAGTTCGAGTCTTCTCGACCGCACCAAAACAGACTCCCTCTGTCCCCAGACCCCCTAACGCTTTGAATGGTAACGCTATTTCTGGAGTTCTAGCACCCTCGTTTCGGCAGTAGTGCAGGCGGTCGGTAAAGGCCAGTTTCAGGACGGCCCGGCGCAGGGTGATCTGGCCACTTTCCCAGAGTTTCCAGGGGCTTGCGAGGAACGTGAGCACGGGTTCTAGTTTTTCCTCGAAGGATCCCTTGGGTTCGGCGTGTTTGGTCAGCTGTTCGGCGGCCACCGCCTTGCCGCGCTCCAGGTCGCCGATCTTAGCCTCGTAGGCTTCGATCACCGCGGAGCTGGAGGCGCCAAGAATGCGGGTCAGCAGCGTGTCGATCTGAGCCTCGATGTCGCGGACCTGGCGCTGCGCGACCTGTATCGCATCATGTGCCTGTGCCCGTCGGGCGTCCCAGGCATAGCGGAACATGGCCGCGGCCATCTTGAAGAGATCCTCGGTCGGCTGCAGCGTCTTGATGATCTCGCCGACCTCGCCCTCGACTTTGTCGCGCGGGATCGACTTGCCGTAGCTCTCGCAGGTCTTCGTCTGGCAGAGATAATAGGGATAGTGCTTGGTGTTCCCCTTCACCCAGGACGAGCGCAGCGGCACGCTGCAATCGGCACAGCAAACCACCCCACGCAGCGCGAAGTCGTCGCCGATGTTCTGGCGCTTCGGCGCGTTGGCTGTGCCGTCGCGGCGAGCCTGGACCTTTTCGAACGTCTCCATCGAGATCAGAGCCTCGTGGTGCCCGCGGAGCCAGTGGATGCCGTAGGTCTCGGAGCAGATGTGGCCCGTGTAGAGCGGCTGGGTGAAGATGTCGGTGACCCGCTGCTGGGTGATGACCCCTCTCCGGTTGCGCGGGAATTCCGGAAAGCTCTCGAAGAAGCGCCGGACCTCGGCCTGGGTTTGGAAGCGCCCGCAGGCATAGCCCTCGAAGGCCTCGCGCACGATCCGGTCCAGCGGTGGATTGGCGACCAGCACCTTGCCCTGGCCCTTGATGGTCTCGAAGCGGTAGCCGACCACTGGATTGTGGATCCAGTAGCCGTTCTGCATGCGCGCCTTCATCTTCTGGGCCACCTGACGCCCGTTCTGCTTGCGCTCCAGAGCGCCCTGGGCCGCCATGATCGTCTCGATGAACTCACCCTCGGGCGTGTCGTCGAACTTGAAGTTCAGGCACTCGACCAGAACACCGCGCAGGCGGAAGGCATCGCGCAGATCCAGGAAAGCGCGGGTATCGCGGCTGGCGCGCTTGAGATCGTCGAAGATGACCACGAACCGTTCTTCCGGCTGCGCATCGATGAAGCTGAGCATCGCGACCATGCCAGGGCGCGCCATGAAGTCACCGCCGCCGGAGATCGTGTCGGGGAACGTCGCCACCACCGCGTAGCCGCGGGCAGCGGCGTGCTGTCGGCAGCGGGTTTCCTGGGATTCGAGCCCGTGGCCGTCCGCTTCCTGGTTCCGGGTCGAGACCCGGCAATAGATCAGAGCTTTTGGTGTGTTCATGCCTCCTCCTTTGTTGAGGTTGTGTCCTTCGAGTTTACCACGGCAGCGCGCAGCGCCGTGGTCAGGTCGAGGACTTGTCCACTGGTTTCTTCGGCGGCGGCGCTCGGCGCGCCGACCTCCCATCCGAGATCGACGAAGGTCAGGATGATCGCCCAGTAGGTCTCGATCAGCTCGCGCTTCTTGGCCTCCGGCGCTTCACTGGCGGCGATGAAGGGCAGCCAGTCCTGCCAATCGAACTGGACTTTCGGGGGTGCCCGCTCACCTGGGCTGGGCGAGTGGGTCTGAGGGGGTGTCGTCATCAAAATCTCCTTGTCTCTATGCTCCTTACTTGACGAACAAAATAGGAACATACTGCCGTGTAAGTCGCTGGCTGGCCAGGAATTTCTTCCTAGACATACGATCGTATGGAGGCTCAGGCGCGAGACTGAGACCGGCTGCGGCTCTGGCTCTGCTCGGCCTTGCGCTCGGCGATCTCGGCGTCGCGGACGGGTTTGTGATAGGCGGCTTCGATCTCCTTACCGTGCGCGTATAGGTCTTTCTGGTGGTGTGCCTCGAAGACCTCCTTCATCAGCGCTTTGGCCCCGGTCTGGGTGATGTTGAGTTCCTTAGCCAGCGTCACCGCTGCCCGATCATAGGCCTTGTAGAAGGGTTGCGTCGGTGGTGCCTGGATCAGCTGTCCGATCGCCTCGGCGCAGTCGAGCGCCCGGGTCTTGGCGATGTCCGGCAGGGCTTCTGCCGCCGCGTCAAGCTGTTTGCGCGTTTGATCCATGGTCTGACCTTGGCGGCCCGCGTAGACATCCCGAATGATCGCCTCACCCCGCAGCGCATCGAATTTCTGGGCCCGCGCAAAGGCATGCGCGTAATCGGTCAGCGGATCGCGGAAGGATCCGGTCTGATGGATCTTGCCGTGGATGATCCCCGCAATAGCCCAGGCTTCCTGAAACTGGCCGTCGGTCAGCCCGCGCCCGTGGAAGCTCTCGCGGGCGGCCTGTCGACCGGCCTCATGATCCGGGACGGCGGGCGCGGTGGTATCGATCGGATTTGTCATCGCGTCTGTCATGTCGTCTCTCCTCTAGTCAGCTACGGGAGGGGCCCGAGCGGCCCCGGCTCTTCGCCACGTCGGGCGAGATCTGGTTGGTCAGATTAAAAGCGTCGCGGGCATGGCCGGACCGGGTCTCCCGGGCGCGCGCCTGCTCGGCGTCCCGGGCCTTGATGTCCGCGCCAAGCCCCCGGTAGGCATCGACTTCATCCTGCCGGATGGCCGCGATGCGGCGTTCGTGATCCGCCTGGACGCGGTTCGTGGCGAGGACGTCGATCTTCTCCGGACTGGGCGGTGCCGGGGTCGACCCGCCCGGCGCGCGCAGCTCAAGCGCCCGGGTGTTCTGTTCGCGCAGGACGGCTTGCCGCGCTTCTGCCAGGCGCACCTGATAGTCGTGCCGGAAGTCGGCCTTCTCGGCATCGACGCGCGTGGCGGCCCCCCGAGCGATGGCGTTGAACTGGGCCCAGTCCCGATCAGTCTTGAGGGCCCGCGTCAACGTCTGTTGGAGCGCCACGCGGTGCATCTCCTGCACCGCCTCCGCTGTGGATAACCTCATGGAAACTCTCCCAAAAGTTGCTGGAGGGCCCCCTTCTTTGGTAAACTGGGGGTATGGTGATTTTTGAAGACATCTCGGACGTGGAAGACTGGCTGGCACCCCTGGACTACGTGGCCTTTTGGGAGGCCGTAGAGCCCTTTGAGGTGTTCACCGACGTCGATCGGGACCACTGCGACGCGCTGATCGCGGGCGGCAAAGTCCGCCAGGATGCGGTGCTGGTCGGGCTGAAGACCATGGCCCGCGTGTCCCTGACCATCCGCTTCAATTTGACGGACCGGATCTACGAGCCCGTCGATCGGCAGTATCTGATGACCACGCATTAGGAGCCCTCCGTCTGGAAGAAGCGGATCCAGGGGCAGCGGCCGTTCTCAGCCAGCACAAGGCGCGCGCCGGTCCACCCGATGTAGGTGCAGTCGATGTAGGTGCGCGGCGAGCTCGGGTTCCAGCGATCGCCGTTGTCGTGGAAGCGATAACTCGAGGCCATGTGCGGCGTGCCCCAGATCTCGATCACGGCCCAGACCGCCAGCGGCACCAGAACCCAGGCAAAGAGAGATGCAAACCTCATGACAACCACCCGCGCCGCGGTGCCTTGGGGAGGGCCAAGCGGATCTTTGGGTCGGGCGGCAGGCGCCCGCCTTCCAGCGGGTTGTCGGCGAGCAAGTCGCAATACGGGGCGAGGTTTTCTTGACTGACAGTGTTGAGGACTGTGAAGCCGAGCCCCTTGATGTGAATGAGGCATTGCTCCTTTGGCATCGCCATCAGTTCCGCAGGCGTCATCTGCCGCTGCTTGATCAGGCTCAGGCTTTCCTGAGATCTGATCTCGGTCGATGCACCACTGAGCCCCGTGGCAACGGCGTGTTCCTCGCCCATTGCCTTGCTGATCTTTTCGGCCTCGCGGAAATTCGAGAACCCGAGCCATTGCTTCGTGACGCTGTTGTCCTCGGCGGTTTGGGCCTCCTGCTCACCAAACTTGCGGATAACCTCCGAGGGCGACTGGCTGATCATCAACAACTCACCTCCAAAGGCCCTAAGGGTGGTGCTGCGTGAGATGAGTTCTTTCGCCGGAAAGTTGGTCCACTCGTCGGCCACGATCTTCAGCGAGCCCGCGCCCTCATAGAGTGCGTCACAGAAAGACAGCAGATGCATCGCCATGTAGGGCCCAAGACGGTCCATGTAGCGCATCTTGCCGATGACGAAGATGACCCCACCGCGCCTGATCAAGTCGGCGTGAGAGAATTCAGCGTCACGGCCAACCTCATGCAGTCTCGCACCCGGCGTGAACAATCTCAGGGACCTCTGGGCCTTCTCCAAATGCTGTGGCATGTGCTCGTGGCCGCGCATCTCGAGAATGGCCTTTGCCTGTGTCTTCAGCAGCGGGTCACCTTCCACCGCCTCGGTTTCCGCCAGGCTGAACAACAAGTCCGGGTCTGCAAGGATGGCGGCGGTCGCGCCCGGCGTGCAGAGACTTGAGGTGCGTTTCAGCAGGCAACCAGCGGGAAACTCTAGAAGGTTCCTTGGCCAGGATCTGAAGTACTCGTTTTTCTGATCATCACTTGGCTCAGGGATGAGTGCATGCGTGATCGTCTCGCTCGCGAAGATCACATCTCTCGGGTCGGAGATGTATGCGGCGACGATCGCACCGAAGGGATTGAGCGAGACCCGGAACCGCTTCAGCTCTGGGCGGGTGTTCAGATCATCGATCACAGCGACGGGTATGCCCATTTCATGCAGCATGACGGCGCATTGCGCGGCGAGTTCACCGTCTTTCACATCACAGATCATGACGGGCTTTTCTTGAGCGGTCGCCGCGTAGGAACAGATTGCAGGAACAGCGACTCTGGTGCTTTTGCCGGAGCCGTTGGCGCCAAAGACCGAGCCATGCCCGGGCGGCGCCCAAACGGGATGATTTCCCTCTGGCGTGAGGCCGAGGATGCGATGCCCAGACAGCTTCGGGTCCTTCGCCGATGCGAACACTCTCCCCAAAGCAAACGTCATCGGATAAGCCCGCGTCGCTTCAGATCGTCGTTGCTCGCCATGCGATCAGCCTTCGGCGCCACGCCCTTGCGGCGGTAGCGCGCCCAGCGCCGGGCGCGCAGGATCAGCCGAACAAGTCCGATCAGGGCCTGGATCGCGCGCTTGGCGCCTGCCAGGGCGAAGACGCCCGCAAGATAGAGCAGCAGTTCCAGCCCAGGTTGCTGGCTCACCCGCCAGAACACCCAGGCCAGACCGAACCCGGCGGTTGCCCGCAGACAGTTGAGGTTGAAGGCCACAAGGGCATTCCAGCCGTCTTTGGTCTTCTCTGTGGACACGGGCTCTCCGAATGTGGGTTCGCGGTCTCGCTGCACTCAAAGCAACGAGGCGCCGCGCTCTCGTGCGGCGCCTCGCCATTGTGTCAAACTTGGTCGGCCCCTGCGGGCGTCTCCCGGGCGGTATGTCGCCCCCTAGCGGTAGGGCGAGCCCGTGCCTGGGTGCCATTTCCACTCGTTGAGCGCCTGGTTCAGCCATCTCGGGCGTGAGCCGCCGCCATAATGCCAGACTGCCGCCCACGCACGACGGTCTGTATGCAGTAGATTTGGCTTATTTCGATAACTGCCGAACGACGTGAAGCCGTTCGAGATCAGTTGGGTCATCAGCGCATAGCGTGCCTGCACGCTGTAAGGTGCAATGTCGATGTCAACAGCATCGCAGATCAGATGCCGTGATCGCCGCGCGCCTCCAATCCGGGCATTCCAGTCCGGGTCGCGGTAACCCGACAGGATCCGGATCGGCAGGCCATAATCGTGGCGCACGCGGTCCAGCGCGGTCACCAGATCAACTGTCACCCGGACCCGGTGGTTGCCATGAGAGGCCAGCTCATGCGGACGGAAGTAGCGCGACTCCCAGCCTGGCACGTAAGCAGCCGTGCCGATATACATGCGCGCAGCGGAGGCCTCCTTGGCGACTGACGCGCCAAGGGCGGCGAGAAGAAACGCTCTGCGGTCCATCGTCCCCTCCCTCAGATCGACAAGAGCCCGGCCTGACGCAGCGCGAACGCCAGCAGGCCGAGAACCAGGACGATGATCAGGAAACGAAAGAGCGTGCTCCGGGCCCAGGAATGGGTGAAGGCAGCAACGGTACCGCGGACAGGGGCGATGACGGCACTGAGGCCCAGCGACCAGAGCGCCGTGGCAAGCACGCCGTCTGTGATCACCTGTCCAACGACGGCAAGGACGCCTTCGACCAGTTCCAGGCCGAGCCCCCGCGTGAACGCTTGGCCCGGGGTCTTCGGTTTGCCCGCGAGGCCAGCGAGGACGACCGAGAGCGGGGTCACCGCGTAGCCGACTAGGGTCCCTGCGAACGCGGCGTAGGCATGGGCCGTGCCCAAAGCGCCGACATAGCGCACCATCTGGGCGCGGCAGGTGCTCATGGACACTTGCGCCCAATTGTTCTGTGCCCAGCAATAGAGGTCGTCGCCAAACTCGAAGGTGAGTCCGTTCAACAGAAAGATAAAGAAGGCTTCCACTGATCCCAACATGATGATGCTCCATTTGAGGTCCTGATCGAGGCCAAAGCCTCGATGACCACTGAAGCCGGAATTGCTGGGGGACGCGGGCGGAAGCCGGGCGGAATGCGGGCTGTCAGGCCCGCCAGCCGCTCCAGCGCATCGGGCGCGCGCCGGAGTTGCGGAAGAACACCTCGGCCTTGTCGATCGCCTGGCTTATCTGGTGGTGGAAGACGGGCTGGACGAGGTTCTGGTCTTCGGCATGGTGGGCATAGTGCAGCTGGTGCAGCCGATCCGTTGCAAAGGAGATGAAGTCACTGAGGCCAATGTGCTGGTCGGTCATCGCACAATCAATGATCGCCCGTCGCCGTCGGTCGCAGCTCTTCGTGAAGCGGTGAAGATCGAAGCCTTGGGACATGAGCCAGCGCAGGTAGTCCCATTGGAGTTCAGGCAGATAAAGCTGAACCGAGGCGTAGGTGCTGTCGATGACCCCGAAACTGGCCATGGGTCTAAAACCACTCAAATTCATAGGCTTAGAATACCATCGATGACGCAGCTGGTGCAAATCTGGTTGGGGTGGCCCCGCCCGGGGGCCCGGGCGGCGCCGATCTCGACCGGTTAGTTGTTGCCGCGTCCTGCGTGGTTGAAGACGTCCGTCACCGCCCCTGACGCAGGCTTGTCGCCTGCATGGCGGTTGAACGTCGTCGCCTGGCTCTCAAGCGGCCCGATCTGCCCGGCATTGCCGGTGCTCCAGGTGGTTGAACCGCTTGGAACAGGTTCCGGCGGCGTGTACTCCAGCCTCGGTTGCGCCACGGGTACAGGCGGTGTGGGATTGGCGGCACGGTTGAACCGCTCGGCCACATCGCCTGCGACCTTGCCAATCACCGTTCCGCCCCCGGCATGGGCCGGGGTGGCGACGAGCCCCGCCGTGACGACCAAGGCACCAACGAGCGCTCCCTGGCCGATCTTTGTCAGATGCTTCATCGACATCTCCTAAGAAAAACAATCCGGGTCGGACCGGCACGGACCCTGGATCAGGGAAGGACCGAGCAAGGGATCTCGCTCGGCCACCGATCAGGGGGATGTTGAAGGAGAAGGCCCGCCTCCGCGGGCGGAACCCGGGCGGCTTGCGCCCGGGCAGGTTCATCAGTCGGAGCACCTGGTCATGGTGTCGGCCATTGGCAGGCGCGCTTGCCCGCATCGAAGTCCCGGACAGTGATGCCTGCTGCCGCTCGTGCGGACGCTGTGCTGACCTGTTGGATCGGCGCGTCACCATGGCGTTTGGATCCAAGATCGAACTTAATCACTGTGCCGCTCTTGTGGATTGAGAAATAGCACCAAGCCGCATCGTAGCGGTCCGGATACTCAGCCGGCACGTAGCGCACGCCAGTGACAACTTTCACACTGGACAGCGTTGGATGCAGCTTGTCGGCGAAGAGATTGAAGTTCTCGACTTCGACTCCGTTTATCACGGTCTTGCCCGTCGCGTGAGGACTCGTGGCATCGACCGTCCCAACCTTTGCCCGCCCGATCTTGCGCATCACCAACAAGCGATCATGCGGATTTGGCTCAGCATCGACCACCGGGGTGGTCACCCGCGCGACAAACCGCTCGAAGCAGGTCGGCAGGTCCTTGCTCCACGTGGCCAAGGTTCCGCCCCGTGCTGACACATAGAGCCCCCAGAAGCGCCGCAGCGCCTCTTCTTCCGCATCATTCAGCCGGGCTGCCGCCCCGGAATGACAGAGATGCACGGTGACGTTGCGCAGTCCTGCCGCGCCTTCTGAGCCTAGCCCCCAAGGTGTCGAGGACAGGCGCGCTGAGAAATGCGCGTCCGACGGCACGCGAAACACGCCCTTTGGATCGCGCATCGAGAAGCTCGGTTCTCCCTCAAAGACTTGCGCCGCATCGCCGATAATCAGAAGTGCGTGTGGTTCGCTCGCATCGATGCGGTTTACTGCCTCGTGGCGCAGCACACCGACAAGATCCAGCGCGGAAGGCCCTGCAGCCATTCCCTGCAAGTGTTTATAGATCAGTGCGTTTTGCTCTTGGAAATACCGTGCCCGTCGCTTTGCGCGGGCAAACTTGTCGTGCTCCGGTACGTTGATGAGCGCGATGCGGCCCAGGGAGGATCCATTCATCACGCGGTAGCGATCGCCTGGGCCAATGACGTCCTTGAAGACGTCCCACATCGGCTGCTCGAGCGCGGCCTTACCTTCCGGGTGCGCCTCAGGTAGTGCAACCGCCCAATCCGCGGCTTCGGCAGCCCCGCCGAGGCTCAGGACGAGCCCTGCCATTGCAATGACGTTACGCATATTGCTCTCCTTCTTTGATGGTGGTGATCAGAGTGTTCCGCACGGCGGCGAGCGCCGTGTTGGCATCGGTTGCGGCCTGCATGGCCAACAACTTGCGGGCAGATTCCACGTGGACGACGCAACGGGTCTCGAAGGCGCTGCACGCCGCGTCGTAAGCGCCTTCGTTCGGCGCCAAGGCGTCCTCGCGGGCAGCTAGGGCACGATCTTCCGCTGTATCCGCGGCGATCGCCTCCTGCAGCGCATTCTTGCTCGGGTTCGGCGTGGAGACCGGTGATGACGCGACGGTCAGGAGATTGACCGCCGCCGTCAAACAGGCAGCGCCGCCGAAGAATTCCATCGCCAGCTGGGCTGTGTACCAGGTGGAGAGGACGGCTTCGCTTTCTGCCGCCGCCCCGAAGCCTGACGCTGCATCAGCCAGGAATGTCGGACCGAAGAGCATTGCCCAGGCCCCTGCAGATGCAAGCGCCCCGCCATAGATCAGGAGATCAAAGGCCTTGCGAACGCTGTTGGACCGAAAGCACTCCTTCAGTCCGTGCACCGACAGCGCCGCCCCGATCGGCGCGATGCCATAGAGCAGGCCGGTCAGGGGCTCATCGGCAACCATGGCGATCGCATCCGACTCCGCCATCCCCGCTGCGACAACAACCGGTATTGGTAGGAGCATCGTGATCCCAACAATGCCGAGGCCCTTGCCTGCGACTTTCTTGACCCAGTGCGGCTCGCAGACCTCAGTATTAGAGGCGACCGTGATCAACGGCTCCAGAGCTCGGTCTGCACGTTGGTTCGACGCAATCCGCGCCCGAACCGAATTACGCGCCAACGCGATGGTCTCGCGTTCAGCATCACTTTTGATCTCCGGCACGTGGGTGCGGAAGTGCGCCCCCATGACTTCCCGGACCCGATCGTCAGGGGCGTCGACGAACGCAAGATCGGTGCAAAGCACCGCAACCGATCGCGCGTCGAGACCGCCCGGAGACAGTCCCGTTTCCAAGGTATCCTTCATTGAGAGGTTCCTCTGTCACTCGCGCCACGGATCGACGCAAGGTCGAGCGATAGAGGGCTCGTTTGGAAGTCTCAGGCTATGTCTGGGCGGATTGGTCGCCAGATAAAGTTACGCCCGTTGCGATGGGTTGGTGGGGGCGGGCCGTCCGGCGCACCGGGCGGCCCCTTACTCTATATGCCAGCAGAGCCCAGGCGGCGGTCCGCCACCTCGAGCGCGATCCAGATGAACATCACTCGTCTGACGAGACCCTTATTTAGGCGTCGAGTGTAGGGTCCATCTGCACGTTTGAAGTACTCAGCCATCCACCGGCCTGGATCCTCGCCAAACTGGTAGGTAACATTCGCCTCGCAGGCCCGGCGTTCCTTGCCTTCGAAGTCGACATAGGTCCCCTGAAAATGGCTCCTGATCGCGTCGATCACCCGGTCGACCGCGCCGTCGCTGCTCTCGCCCCAGGCTTTGACCCGAGCGGCCGTCTCTCGGTTAAAGGAGATCGAGCGGAGCTCGCTCTCAGTCGGGCAAACAAGTCGTCCCTCGAAAGGGCCCCTCTTGGCCGTGTGCTTTCCGCCCTGCAGCCCAGTTTCCGTTCTCTGGCTCATGGGTAAACCCTCCATGGCCCGGGGACACCCGACATCCCTGTCGGCCGAGTCTTCGCCGGGCGTTTCAACGGAAGGTGGCCACCCCCACCAGCCTCTGATCGAGGCTGATAGAGATCTCGGTAGAGGCTGTTTTGAGCTCTTCAAACTCGCGAGCACGCTGAAGTTTCCTGAAGATCCCGGAAGTTCCGGAATTCGACGTAACGGATAAAAAAAAGTATTCTAAATCAATGTTGATTTGATTTTCACACAAAGAAAATGTATAATAAGTTTATGAATGGTGCACGGCCTTTGCAAGGGCAGACCAGATACGAAGTGGTAGAGATCTACGACAACGAAACAGGCGTGTTGCGGATCAAACAGGTGCTGTTTGATGGCAAACTCCATGCCCCGCCTAACGGAGACCCCTCACATGCAGCTTATGACGAACAAGGTCGCCCCATCGTGTTCATTTGGCATGACCAAGGTAGAACTCATCGTGAGAGCGAGACTGAGCCTTCTCATATCTCTTTTTATCCTAACGAACGCATCCAACGGGAGAGCTTTGATGTTCTGGGGCGACCCCGCGATCCGCGCCTAGGGCCTTACATCCAGAACCGGCACATGGACACCGGCGAGGTATTGGACTCCCAGTCTTATCAAGAATTGATGGAGCTTGCCGCAGATTGTTCGCCACTTGAACCCTGACGCACGGCGCGGCATCCTTCACGGTGCTATTATGGGGTCAGTTTACAATGCCGCTGCGATCGATGGTACCGTTTCCGAAGTTCTTTGAAGAGATCAAGAGGTCTATGCTCCTTCAAGACAAGGAGCGCGTTGACGGGTATCGCGAAGAAGTCGGCTCAGCAGTTTTGGCCTTCAAGTCGAAAGAACATACCCGGGTTTCGAAGAGCTTTTGGGAGGAATGGGTCAGCCTGCTCGAACTGGATGCCGAGGATCCAGTTTGCAAGCTCGTCATCAATGTACAGGATCACCATGTCCGCGCACTGACGAAGCCAATAAACAAATCAGGACTGCACTACGCTGCGGTACTCCATCACAGGCTGCATGCAGAAGAGTCCGACCTTGCGCAAGGATACGTTCGCACGCTCGACGACATGGCTTTTGGACGGCCTGCTAGTGAGATCTTTGGAGACCTATTCGACCTTGCTAGCTTTGTAGATGATCCGGCGGCGCACCGCACGGTACAGTTCCAGAAACACATCGACGGTTACCTAGCCCGCTTGCTCGAAGGATATGTCGCCCACAGTGCGGAGGAAAGCTGCAAAAAGTTCTTAGAGACACGGCTTGGGGGCATTTGGCTCCTCGCAGCTGGGCCTGGCATGGGCAAGAGCTGTATTATTGCATCACTCAGTCAGCAATTTCTAGAACGGTACCGCACATTCGCGTACTTTTTTCGCGAAACAGATCCTAGGGCTGAGAACACAACGGCCGACTTCTATGAGCGTCTCAACGATTGGCTGCGCGCAAACTTCCAAGACGACTTTCGCGATTTTGAACCTCCTGGATCGACACCTGGAGCGAGGTTCTATCAGGCAGTCATTCAACTCGCAGCGCGAGGCCGTATATCCCGAAAAAAACCAATGGTTGTGTTGGTCGATGCGCTTGATGAGATTAAAGGTGTTGAATTCGTCGGTACTGAAAGCCGCAACCCCCTTTGCCTCCCAGAAGTCATGCCGGAAGGATTCTTTATCGTATGTAGCGCTCGAGTAAAAGCTCACGTAGGCGGAAGCGTCGAAACGTTGCCTGCATTCGAAGAGGCACCCGTCCACGATCAGCTCTGTGCTATCGAGTCTGAGGCAGAGTACTCCGGTCACATCGAGACGGTGTCGAACTTTGCTGAAACGATGCTAAAGGCGCGCTTTGTCGACCGCGCCTCAGAGGAAGATTTGGACGTTTGCAGTGGCGATCACCGGATCAGAGGATTTGCAGAAGCGCTCGCAGCCGGGACAAACTACAACTTCTTCATGGTACGAATTCTGGTTCACGATCCTGAAGTGACGCTCAAAAATGCTGACGCCATGATCAAGGCGCAGGACTTCGGAGAGTTCTTTGAGAAGCTCTTCACCCGGATGAATTCCAGCCAAACGCGTTCGACGAACTTTCGAGCAATTTACGCTCTCACCCTCCATAGCTCTTTGTATCGACGAACATTCCGAAAACTCATGCGGGCAAATCCAAGTGACGAGGAGGCTGCGAACGCAGATGCATCGCTGGATAGCTGGATCCGGCAAGGAATCCTTGACGTGACAGTCAGCAAAGATCTTCAAGTCGTTTATCCGTTTCATGAGCGCTTCAAAGCCTACTTGCAGGACAGCTTTAACTACGACACACGACTGCAATTCTACGACGATTTTCGAGATAGGGTATTGCAGTTCAACCACAGTGAATTAAGCGTAAGATCATTTGATGATCCAGAGCCAAGGGTCACTGAGGAGTTTCTTAGTCTGTCTGTGTACATTATGATCTCCGCTAGAGCGTACGAAGATCTCCGAACATTTCTTTGCCACCTTGAAATTTGGAAAACTGCTATGAGAACTCATGGCGGTATTATCAACTTAGTTCGACCACTTTCTCGGCTTAGAGCGCGGAGAGACGATACCGGTCGCATGAAGGATTTGTATCGAGAGGTTGGTGCCAGATTGTGGACCTGGTCAAACGAAGGAAAAATCAAGTTAGACGGTGTATCGGTTACGCCGTCGCAGCTATACCCTTTCCTTGCTGATGAAAATGCAAAACACGGTCAGGCATCTGACACTGAATTTTCATACTATTTTGATGAAGACTATGACATGAAGATTTTAGATCGCATTGAGCAGTCTTTTTCGAAGTTTAAATCGCTGCGTATCAATCGCCAGTTTATAGATGCTAAAGTTACACTGTCGGATATCGAACAAATGTTTGACACTGTCGGCGTGGTACCGTTTCGAACAGCAGCACGGCTTCACTACGAAAAAGCTTACTTGATGAGAATCAACGGAGACTATGTGGGTGCTGCGTTGTGCTTTCGCCGAAGTGGTGCCGTTTCTGGAGATGCAGATGCCGGTGTGCGCCTATTCGTAGGGGAATACATGGCTCGGATGACCGAGTTTTATTCAGGGGCAACACCCCCCGGTAGGGCATTCAGGGAGCAAGTTGAAATCTGCGCGAGTGCTCCATCGCCCGATGGCGTACTACAGCAAGATCAGGGTCTTCTGCGGAGGTTTGATTTCAGTTCAGCAAAGACTTTGGCTGACGTTGCCTTCGAAGCAGGCAGTGCTGAGTTCCCGCGTCTTGCACGGGCGTGTCAAGAGCACGCTTACATGACGAGCACGAAGAATGGAGGTGGATCGCCATCGCATCGTCTCTTCTTCCTTCAGATGGAAAGCCGACTTAAGATGCACGCGGGTGAGTACGCGCAAGCAAACGATGTTTTTGCGAGTTACCTCGGTCCTGAAGGGTGCACGGCACAGATTAAAGTGATCAATGACGAAGACAGCGAGTTCGTGAAGTTCCTTTCTGTTTGGGAGCAAGAGATGGCACGCGAATATCGAGACTTTGCGCGGTCAATTCTGAAGTCGAACCGACCGGACGCAATTGATTTTGCAAACAAGATCTATGCAGCTGGCCTCAAGTTACCGGATGGATCGAGCAATCTCCGCTTCAAGAACGACATTTTGGAAGACTTGGCGAGGCTAGATCCAGAAAGCTGATTGCTGGTTCGCAATTGGCTACGAAGTTTGGCTCGAGTGGTTGAGGCGAAGGATACACTGTGCTCAGAGAGTACTACGTCATCAAATACGGACATATGCAAGCTGTGGATTGTATTACAATCCCTGCCTGGCAAGGGGGCGGAGCCCCCGTTGCATCCCCTGTTTGGCTGACGCGATCCGGTGCAAGTTCGGTTCATTGACGCGGTGCCTGGGCACAATCCTCTATGCGGATTTCCAATCGAACGCGTGCCATGTCTGCATACATAAGTGTATTTTTGACATTTATGCACCAAAGACGGTACAATGGAGGAATACAGAAATCCGGCCGCAAACTCGTCCGGTCGGGAGTGAAAGCCCGCGGACATATGCATTCGGCTTCACGGGCCGGATGGTCACGAAGAATGGCCTTTGGTCCGTTTTTCGTGGTCGTGACGCATGTGCACGTACTTTCACACCGTCCGGTCCACCAAGCCGATCAGCAGCATGAGGTGTGTGGTGGACGACCAGGATTTCAGAGACATAACGCAAGCGGCGCTTAACCGGGCGCGGGAGGAAGATCGCGTTGACCTGCATCACGCGATGGACGGGATTCAGGCGGGCCGCTCGGGTCGGCATGAAATGGCCGCCGCACCGCAGAGCACCGAACAGGATCGCAAGCGCGAAGACGCGGTCCAGGCATTCCTGCGCACCCTTGAGGCCATCATCCGCGACGGCGAATTGAACAACCTCGTTGCCGAGACCGTGTTCGCCGCGAAGAGCGACGCTGAGATCGCCGATATCGTGCTGCGGATCGAGCGGGAAACGGGCCAGTCCCTCACGGACTACGCCGCGACGATCCTTGGGCACACGGCGGCGCAGCGCAAACCTGGCGAGAGCGATGCTGATTACAACCGCCGCATGATCATGGCGGTGGCTGGAGAGATCATCGACCCACACACGGGCCAGATCAAACCGCAATATGCGAGCGATCCGCTGGCGCAGATCATCCTCAGCGACACAGCTTATCAGAAGATCATGGTCGAGGTTGAACAGGTCAACCGAAGCGGACCCGGCGCGGACTCTGACGCCGTTGTCGCGCAGCATCGCGATGCGGGCTACGAATCCTCGGAGTTGTCCGGCCATTACGTCGAAGATGCTGGCTACAAGAACGAATTGCGCGGCGGGCAGAAGGGGCACCGAGACACCGATCTGTCTGATGGTCGTGCTGAAACAGAAAGCGAGACGTTCTTCGGCGCGAAGAATGCTATGAAAGATGTATCGCGTGCAGCACGACGGAGCTTCAACACCGTCGTCCGCGCTGATCCCGGTCCTGGTGCAGATCCCACGGAGGTTTCTTCAGCGCCGTTGCCCGGGCGAAAGGCATAAGCCTATTCGGTCTCTCGCGCCGCCTGGATTTCCTTTGCAAGCTTCATTTGCTCAATGACCTTTGGCGCATCGTTCCACGCCGTCATCAAACCATGCACCTTGTCCTGATCGGGGCCATAAAGCAGATGGGCGATGTGGTATGTTATCCCGGATGCCGGAGCATCGGGCGCGGGCGATACGAAGTATTCCGCCGCAACTCCGAGAGCTGCAAAGCGTTGCACGAAGAGGTGCCCCAGCTCATCGCCGTCTTTGACCCGGTCATTCGGCACGTCCTGCCCTAGATGAATCAGAATACCGACACCGTGATTGCCTTCGGCATAGTTCCGCGCGGCCGTAGATGCCTTGTCCAGCGCGATCAGTTCCGGGGTCCAGTTGCCCGAGGAGTAGCGGCTGTCATCGGCCTGCGCGGGCATCGCCAGCCCGACTGAAAGGGCCAATCCCAAAACAAATTTGAACATCTGTTCTGCCCGTGAATGCATTGGATACTGTTATCCACATATAATCGCGGGACAGAATGCGCAATTCGGTCGGATTTCTTCAAGTCATCAGGCATGATGATTGTGTATGATTAAATATCTGAAAGAATTATTACTTGTAATTGCGCAGCCTCCGGGTAGACGGTCCGGCGCAATCCCGCAGCGCGCGGAAAATCCGCCCCGACACTCTTGCGCATACGGTTCCAAACCCGTGAGCGAGTCCGCAACCGAGGCACAGGACGGCCACAGCGACCCGGCCAGCCTGTTCGACTATCACGGGCGGCGCAAATACCTGAATGCCGAGGAACGGGAACGCTTTGCCGACGCAGCGGCAGCGTTCGGGATCAAGATCGAAGCACTATGCCTGTTGCTGCATTTTACCGGATGCCGGATCAGCGAAGCGTTGGCGCTTTGTCCGGTCCATCTCGACCCAGCCGAGAACATCGTCATCCTGCAAACGCTCAAACAACGCAAACGCGGCGTCTTCCGAACGGTGCCCGTGCCGTCCGCTCTGATGTGCAAGCTGCAAGCCTGTTGTGGAGATGAAGACAACGCACCGATCTTCGGATGGCACCGCTCGACCGCGTGGGAAAAGGTCTGCGCGGTGTTCGAGCGGGCCGGAATCTCCGGCCCCCAGGCCACACCACGCGGCGCTCGTCACGGTTTCGGCATTGCCGGGGTCTCTGTCGGTATCCCAATCACGCTCGTGCAACGCTGGCTCGGACATTCCCGGCTGGAAACCACGTCGATCTATCTCGCCATCACCGGGCCAGAGGAACGCGATTATGCCGCCAAGCTCTGGCGCAAATCCGATCTACTCACGCCCCCGAACCCAGCCCGAAAGGAAGCCGCATGACCCACCCGCAGCCACCTCCCGCGACATACACGCTGACACAGCACGAAATCTTCAGGCTCACCTGCGCCTACACCGCCATTCGCAAACCCGAAATCCGCGCCGAATTCCTCGAATTGTTGGAGTCGTGGGCCAAGGATCAGTGGCTCGCCGGGGATCGGGAGATTTAGGCGGAGATTTCGCATCTCTCCATGCAGAGCTACCCGTGCCGACATCTGATCTTACTCTGAAATCGGCTCTTCGGCCTACTGGAAGGGTGCGCCAATAGAAGTCGTTCATACAGGACGCGAAAAAGCACCGCAACGAATACGAGCGCAGGCGACTTCTCGCTGCATCGAGGTACGTAGCGCTACAACTCAGTCGCACTCGCGAATATCTTCACTAAGCTACCGTCGATTGAGTGACGTGGTAACCCCGTGCTGGCGGCACCTCGACATTGAGCGTGCGTTGTATGCTGTTAAAATGCTGAAGCAGCGACACCAAGGAGTTTGCCGCTGCGCGCCGTTGCCAAGACCCTATGTCGAAGCACTGCGGAGTTTTGCTCCAGACTGTCCTCATTGCGATGCGCGTTTCTGGCCCTGGTACGGCGTTACTGTTAAGAGAAAAGTGACCGAGGTGATGCGCGGAGCAGGAATCTTGGGCGCGAAGCTTCGTCCGCCAGGAATCCGAAACGGTTTTGGCGTTGCAGTTGTAGCGTACGGTGTTCCGCTCACTTCGGTGCAGCGATGGCTGGGTCACACGAGGCTCGAGACAACGGCAACCTACCTGCAGGTTACCGGTCGGGCGGAGCGGCGCTTCGCCGAACAGATGTGGTGATGAAACGGGCAGTCTAATCGTCGTTCATCTCTGCGGATGAGTGTGACCGTCTCAAATCGTAACACCACCCTTGTTAACTTTCGTTAACTGTGTGGGATTTCCCACAGACTCAGCCTGGGAGCCAGCTAATCTCACCTTGGGAAACGGGGGAGAGTCATGGTTGTGACTGAAGTTCACGCACTTGGTGCGAGCATGGCAGCGAGACGGCGCTGGTTTGAAGCTCGTTATCCGTACCGGACAGAATTCGATCAGGTGCGATCCGGGAGCGCTGTAGTCGTGCAAGACTTGCGGAGCCATCAGGAAGCTGGGACCAATGACCCTCTGAACACTGATCTGAATTCTAGCCAAGGGGGCGATGTTATGGCGGCCGCCGATGTATCCGAGAATGGATCGAACGACGACGACGATCCTGCCAGAGTCGTTGCGGTTGATCCGGAATCAGCTTTGGTCTGGGGAAGCGATTACAACTTACGGCGTCTAGTTGTACAAGACTGGCAGTTTGCATTCGAGCGAGCCGATCCGCGACCACCAAACTATTGGACCAGTAGATACAACCGCGGGGAAAGGATCGATCCTGCAGAGTTTCCAGAAGTCTTGCATGACAATTGGAAGCAAGGCGGGAAGGAACCACCCAAAGATCTGCCGGGAATTTTCATGGGCACTGGTGGCGTAAAGATCGTCACTGAAGAAGTAAAAAGCCTACTCGAGCAATTCAATCTCGGACAAACGCATTTTGTTCCCGTTAAGTTGATTACCCGCTTTAAGAAAGAAGTTGAGGGAAAATTCTTCTATCTGAACATCGCCGAACTGCGCCGCGTTATTGACCCCGAAGAAAGCGCAACAATCACAAGGAATCGCGGCGGGAACGCATGGATGTTCAATCGGCAAACATTCACAGAGTCTGGCGATCTATCGCGCGAAACCGACTTCGCAGTGACTGGCTTGCCGCCGGATAGCATTGATCTCTGGATGGATCCACTGATCAAGGGATCCATCTTCGCAACCGCCCGACTAGCCAAAGCGTTGAATGCACTGGACACAGGCGAGTTTGCCTTGTTTCCGTGCCGGACGGTTTGAAGCGGAACATACCCAAGAATTTGCGTGAATTCAACGAGGCACAAGTAGATGTCGACGAACCCTTTTACGATTCAGATCCAGCACATGATCGGAGCGAACGCGATCCAAGACCAGATCCTGCTCGATGCAGTTGATGACTGGACAGCCGCGCTCGGTACAAGCTTCGACACACACTTTGCTGGCAACACGATCGCGGCATTCTCAAATCTTGAGACTGTCACGACACTCCAGGCGTTCGATTTCTTTGGCAGCGATACGCTCGTCCCGGGTTTTGCGCGTATTCAACACAGTTCCATAGGAGGGCAGGCGCATAGTTCGTACAATGGTTTTGTTGAGAGCTATGTAGCTGCTATCGAAACGGATGCGACCACTGCGAGCGACGCTCAAAAAGGCTTGGCGTTCTGGCACTTTGTGAGCTTCCTTGATCAGGGACATCGAAACGGGACCCTGCCGATCAGTCAGGCGCAGGCTGAGCAGATGCTCGCAGCGCAGGGCCAATCCTATTCTCAAGCAAACCATGTTGCCTTGTGGAACCAAGCTTTCAGTTCGTACGCCCAAACGAATGGTGATCCGCTCGGAGATCCGAACGGGTTCTTCGGCGGAGAGCACGAGACGAACACCCGCGCCTTCGCTAATGGTTTCGATCAAAGACTTCTGGACGTCGGCACTTCTTTCAATGTCCAGAAGTCTGCAGAAACAACGATAGCTGTCCTCACTCATCAGAAGGCACTTACCGGAGATCCAAACGGCCAGATTGACGCCAAGATATCCGAGTTAAGCAGTGCACTCAGCCGTCTTGAAAACGTGCTGAACAGCTTTGATCCCAATATGGGATCAAGTGAATTCGCGGCGCTTCAGACAGACATGCGTGTAGCGTTGAGTTCTGTTGGGGCAACGGAAGCAACAATCAGCGATCCGGCAATTTATCTAAACGTCAACCTCGGTCGGATCTCGACTGAGGTTAAATCGACGTTCGAAAGCTCGGTTCAGGATGTCGCTCGAGCTAACAACTTACTCAATTCGAGCGGAGATCTGAAACACAACGAGATCCGTGGGTGGGCGGCGATTCAGTCTGGCGATCTGCTCGCGGAGATGAGCACGGGCATCAGCGTTGCAGGCCAGTTGGCGGCAGCTTCTGCTCCAGATGTGTCCTCTCTGTCTGCAGATATTCAAGCGACACTGGCTGCGTTCAGTACCGAGCTGACGGCTGCGACGGATCAGCTGAGCGTGCTTTCGGCGAATCCGCAGCTTTCGACGATGACTTCGACGCTCGACGCGATGATGGCACGCCTGGCGAGTGCGAGTTCGGCTGAGGATTTCCGGGCCGGGGCCGAAAGTCTGTTCAATACGCTGCAAGGCGCTGAGACAACGCTGGTGTCGGGATTCACCCAGATCGACCCGGCGCATCAAGTATCCGCTTTTGTTGATGCGTCAGATTTCCAGAGCAACATCGATACGGCGACGAGCCAGTTCGCGAATGGGGATGTGAATGGCGCTTTGCAGACCCTCACGGATCCCGTGAAGTCGACTGCGCTGAAGGCCGCAGGGTTGAACCAGATCGGACAGGCTCTAGCGCCAATCGGAACGTCGTCTAAGTCATACGTTGCCCGTCTCACAGACATGAGGGACAAGCTTTCCAGTATCGCGGACAGCAATACTCTTAGCGCCGATCAAACGGCATCACTAAACAGTCTGGTTTCGAAGTTCGATACGAACATCGCTGATCAATCGACCACAAATCGTGGTGCGGTTGGCGAGTTCATGAACGCAATCTACGGCGTTGGAAAATCGGCTGGTGCCATCGCAACAACAGTGGCGCCGGTAATTCAAGCCGGAATTGCCGTTGGCGGTGTCAGCCTCGGTGTCGTGGGGCTTGATGGACTGCTTTCCTCAACTGCGCTCGCGAGCGAACTCACGAATTTCGTTCCGAATGTTGATTTCTCAACCGCACTGAACCTGTCATCGCAAGTCGTTGCTGACGCGCAGCTCGTCACGGGTAGCACTACCTTCGACGCAAACATGACAGGTGCCGTCTTTACGGGTGGGATGGCGATGCTCGCTGGACAGGCAGCTCTTGGAAACGTTCCAGGCGTGAACACTGCGGCGCAAGCTCAGGCCTATGGCAACAACTATGTCAGTGCTTTCCGCGATGCAGTCGCCAACGTCGATAAGGTTCTCGTCAACAACATCCTTGTTGGTGTTGGCGGCGGTTACATCGGCGACACTGCAGAGTTTCTAAACCTTGCGTTCGACTCAATCGTGAAAGGTTTTGAGACCGGAGACTGGAATGACCTAGGTTCCAACATCGCAGCATTTGGCGTTAGCCTGGTCGTTAGTGCGGCGTTGATTTCCAGCACTATCGCACTTGCATCCGCTGTCCCTGTCGTTGGGCCGGTCCTCGGTGCTTTGGTGGCAGCTGGATGGTTCGCCTACGGTGTCTATGATGGTTGGTCGAACATTCTGGAGCTCTTAGAAAAGATCAACGATGAGTTCTTCAGATTTGACCTCCCATGGATGGATCCGGATCTGCCCTTCTTCAATCCATTCCCGCTGATTAGCCCGTTGGTCATCGATTTGGATGGCGATGGGATTGAACTGACCGCTTTGGAGGGTAGCCGAACCTTCTTTGACCTTGACGAGGATGGCTTCGCGGAACGCACCGGATGGGTAGCCTCGGACGACGCGCTTTTGGCGCTGGACCGCAATGGCGATGGGGTGATCAACGACATCTCTGAACTGTTCGGGAATGCCACGACCTCAGGTTTCGTCGAATTGGCAGAGTTCGATGAGAACGGCGATGGGGTGATAGATGCCTCGGATGAAGTCTTCAGCGATCTGGTCCTATGGCAGGACTTCGATGGCAATGGATACAGCTCCGTTGGCGAACTCACGCCACTGGAATTGGTTGGGCTGGAGAGCCTGAGTCTGGCGGTCACCAATGTCGACTTCCAGAACCAGGGGCATGATGTCCGAGAGATCTCGAGCGTTACCTGGATCGATGGGACGACCAGTGACTTCTGGGATGTCTGGTTCGCGAATTCGCAGATCCACACAACACCTCTGCTGGATGAAAACACGGTCATTTCCAACACCGCTCTGACACTGCCATCGCTGATGGGTTATGGAGAAGTAGCGCCGACTGTCATTGCCCATTCGGAGAATGCGGCTCTCGAGCAGATGGCGGTTGACCTGGTCGGCACCGCTGCATCCGGAGATTTCGATTGGTTCGTCGCTGACTTCGACACCTATCTTGCCGAATGGGCCGGTGTATCCGATGTCGTGTGGCTGGATGAGGCCGGGCTGGTTTCAACCATTTTTGTTTATGACAGAGACGATTTCAACCTGATTGAGAATGGTGATGTTGGCCTTGAGTTCATTACAGGTGACGGCATTCAACATACCTATATCCCAACGGGGAATAAAATTACGCCAGCGGGGTATATATTCATCTCTGAAGCACAAATTGAAGATGGTCGAGAGGTTCCGTTCAATAGCTATATCGACCCAATTTCTGAAACTATGGAGGATATAAACTATTACTTCCCCGGATTTTACGAATGGCTAGAAGCAGGCAGCCTTGGTTTAAAAGCAGGAAAATATTATGACAATACAGAATCATACGTATCCTTTAGTAACGGAACAGATGATCTTCCAAAAACGGACGCAGAGAAGGATCTTGAGAGGAACCCACTTGGCGTCTTGCTGGATGATGGTGAATTGGCTGGGACGTGCACTCCAGAACCGGGCGAAATCTGTCCTTCGTATTCTGTTTCAGCGACACGAGGATTAGGACAAGTTGGGAACCGTGTCACCGCGGTCAGTTTTGGTCCTCAGGAAGTTGGTCCTGTTCCTGCTCCTCCCATGGGCGGTGGAATGCCGGCTCAGCACTTCGCGTTCCTTCAACAGATCTTCGGACAGAACTACCGGGAAGCCGACAATTTCATCGCTTCACCAAATCTTCTTGTACAAGATCTCGAGATCGATGAAGCGGCAGGACTGGAAGATCACTATCAACTCATTAAGAATTCCATGGCGGCGAAGTTTCTTGTGCAAGGGGCAACCAGCCATGAAGCGATCTATCCTGGCGCAGGAGTTGGTGCATTAGCAGCGTTTGATACGTTCGAATACAACCCGCTGAGCGATGAAATCAGTGGTAACGACTATCAGTTTTCGCTCGACGTTGTGGGCACCTTGCGCGGCTTCGGGAAAACCGATCTAGAGATCATCGAAGTTCTCGACATCTTTGATGAGGAGATCGAGATCACAGGTGCATTTGCTGCGAGTTATACTGATTTTGACCGCAGTCTTGTTCACACGCTGACAGGACGCACGGTGCTTGAAGGTGGAACTGGGTCTGACGAGCTTTCGAGTGAGGGAGGCCAGACACTGATGTTTGGCCACGAGGGCGCAGATACGATTACCGGCGGCGGTGCGTCCGAGGTTCTCGTTGGTGGTGTGGGCGACGATGTTCTCATTGGGAACGATGGTCGCGACTTTTACTATTACCGAAGTGGTGACGGCAGTGACCTGATTTCTGACAAGGGTCAGAACTTCGTCGCAAACGGTGTAGACACCTTGTACTTTGCTGATGTGGCCCGTTCGGATGTGACCTTCGGCCGGACGGGCGATGACATGACGATCACGCTGTCGGATGGACAGATCGTCACGATCGAGAGCCAGTTCGATAACCATGACGACCGTCGGCGCTGGGGCCTTGAACGCATCGAGTTCGCCGATGGCGGGTTCATCAGCGGCACCTATGACATTCGGGCGGAGTATGCGCTCGATGCGCGCGCGTCAGGGCTGGTGATCGGGACCCAACTATCAAACCTGTACACGCACCATCTCGGTGTCGGCAGCTACACGATCTCGGATAAAGACGATGATTGGAATGCAGCCGATCCAGACACGCTGATCTTTTCTGATGTGAACCGCGCCGATGTGACCTTCGGTCGGACGGGCGATGACATGACGATCACGCTGTCGGATGG
>JBCAXQ010000004.1:0-32998 GCA_038534015.1 Pseudomonadota bacterium
GCACCCTCGACGAGTTCATCCTCCGGGTCCATTGTCTCAAGTCGGCGTTTCAGCAGGCTCTCACCCGTCGAGACCACCTGGATGACGCAAGCATTGCCCGCCGCTAGGTCGTCCTCGATGGCACGGATGATGGTCGGGGCCTTCATGCCCATCAGGAGATGGTTGAAGAAGCGCTGCTTCGTGCTCTCGAAGCGGGACTTGGCCGAAACCCGTGCGGCCGAGGCATTGGTCCCCCCCGAGGCGTCATTGACGCCAGTCGCGGTCAGTGCCGCCTCGAGATTGTGGTGGATCGTCCGAAACGCGCCCGCATAAGCGTCGTAGATCTCGATCTGGGCCGGGGTGAGCGCATGTTCCAGCACATCGTATTCCACGCCATCGAAGCTGAGGGCGCGGGCCGTGTAGAGGCCGAGCGTCTTGAGATCGCGCGCCACCACCTCCATGGCGGCGACACCGCCTGCCTCCATCGCCGAGACGAAACTCTCGCGGCTTGGGAAGGGGTATTCGGGGCCCTGCCCCCAGAGTCCGAGCCGCGCGGCATAGGCGAGGTTATGCACGCTCGTGGCACCCGTGGCCGAGATGTAGAAGACGCGGGCGCGGGGTGCTGCCAGTTGCAGCCGCAGACCAGCGAGGCCCTGCTGGGAGGGTTTGACCCCCCTGCCCTGCACGGATCCTGCCGCGTTCTGCATGGCATGGGCCTCGTCAAAGGCCAGCACGCCATCGAAGTCGTCGCCCATCCAGGCGAGGATCTGGCTGAGCCGCGTGATGCCGCATTTGCCCGCGGACCGCAACGTGGCGTAGGTGACGAAGAGGATACCGTCGCCCATCGGGATGGGCTGATCCGGTTTCCATTTGGAGAGCGGCTGGATGTCGGCGGGCGAGCCGCCAAGATCGGTCCAGTCGCGGATCGCGTCCTCGATGAGCGTCGCGGATTTGGAGACCCAGATCGCTTTCCTGCGCCCGGCCAGCCAGTTCACGAGGATGAGCCCCACGCATTCGCGCCCCTTGCCGCAGCCGGTGCCATCGCCGAGGAAATAGCCAAGGCGATAGGCACGTGCATCCGGGTCATCATCGGCGCGCGTCAGCTTGGTCTGGTCGTCATCGATGGTAAACCGACCGGGCAGATCACGCCCATGGGCATCATGCGCCATGATGATGGTCTCGAGCTGCGCCTCGGAGAGATCTCCCTCCTCGATCAACCGTGCGGGCAGGCGCAAGTCATCATTGCCCGTGTTTGAGGGCATGGGCGGGGCAACCGAGGCCATGGCGATGCTTTCGACGAGCGGGGTGGGATGTTCCTGCGCACCCGCGATCTCGATCCGCTGCGGACGGTAGCGCGCATAGATGTCCGAGATCGGCGTGTTGTCGC
This sequence comes from Pseudomonadota bacterium, assembly GCA_038534015.1. Classification (GTDB taxonomy): domain Bacteria; phylum Pseudomonadota; class Alphaproteobacteria; order Sphingomonadales; family Sphingomonadaceae; genus Erythrobacter. Next base: position 1,367 of record JBCAXQ010000004.1, read on the forward strand.
GCGGGATATCAAGGCTCGTGAAAACTAGCGGGACAACGGCATTGGCCCGGGGTTTGGAGGCGGCGACAGGCGCAGCGGCGGTCTTGCGCGGAGCAGAGGATGGAACGGTCAGCCGCCCGTTAGGGATCGCCGCTGCCTGTTGTACGGGGCGCATCTCGGTCCGGGTTGAGGCCACAGCATCGACATATGCCAAGGCTTCATCCAGATCCCGCACAGGGACGCGGATCATTTCGCCGTCCTCCTGCACCTTGTCGAAGACCATCAGCTGGGTTTCGACAGAGGTGCCGAGCTTGCGGTAGACCTGCCCCGGCATCGTCAACGCCAAGCGCGGCGTCAGGAGACCGCAGGCGCGTGACCAATGCGCGGCATCGCGTTCGGGCGTGAATCCCGGCGGCATGATCGCCACAAGCCGCCCGCCGGGTGCCAGACGCTTTGCAGCCGCGATGAGATGCTTGGCAGCGATGTGTTTGTCCCGGGAGCGGTCGACCGAGGAGGCGAAGGGCGGATTCATCACCACGACGTCGGGTAGAACCGGCGTTTGCAGCAGTTCATCGATATGCTCGCCGTCATGGCCTGTGACCTCGCCGCCGAAAACCGCGCGCAGGAGACGCTGGCGAAAGGGGTCGATCTCGTTGAGCAATAGCGTGCCACCGGCCCGGGCGGCAAAAGCAGCCAAGGCACCGTTGCCAGCCGAGGGCTCAAGCACGGTCTCGCCTTTGCGGATCGCCGCAGCCCGCACCGCCATGGTCGCGAATGCAAGCGGCGTTGAAAACTGCTGCAGCCGGATCTGCTGCTCGGAGCGGCGGGTTTCTGTGAGGAGCCGCGAGGCAAGCAGCTTTGCGGCGGCGATGTCACCTGCCGCGACGTCCCCACGCAGCAGCATCTGGATGGCCGCGGCCTGCATTAGATCATAGGCCATCCGCCAGTCCCAGGCACCGCCGGCATCGCTGCCATGAAACGTCTCGCGCATGATGCGCGCGAGCGCTGAACTGCGCAGGGGTTGGAGGTCGACCTCCGCGCCGATCTGCGCGAGCGCACAGGCGAGGTTAGCGTCGGAGATTGAGAGAGCCGGATTTGCCTGTTTGGGCTTGGACATGGGGAATTCCTTTGGATCAGGGTCTGAGTTCCAAAGGACAAAAAGCCCGCTCTACACTTTGAAGGCGTGGAGCGAGCAATTTCTTAGCGGGGGGCCTGCACCCCCATCATGGCCACTGCTGCGCAGCATGAAGAACGCGTAAAATGGTCACCATCTCAGGGCTTTCAGCATAAACCACGATGTAGTTCGGCCGAATAACCATCTCCCTAGTCCCGTCCACACGGCCCGCGCGGTACATCTGAGGGCGTTCTGGAAGGAGGGACGTCTTGTGTTCAATCTCGTCTTTAAGAACTTGGGCGGCATCCGGGTTGTCGTCAGAGATGTAGTCAATGATTGCCAGCAAGTCGGCGATGGCCGTCGCTTTCCATTCAAGATTTGGCAAGGCGCTTCCCGTCAATCAATGCCTGAGCGTCTTGCATCGCCTTAGCATGGGGCGTTGTGGGCCTTGGATCGTCCAGCGCTTCCTGTACCTTCGCCCGGAACCAGGCGTCATAGGCATCCGGATCAACAGTCAATCCGGCAGGCAAGCCGCCTTCTGCGGCCACGCGGGTCAGAAGAATACGCACCGCGTCGGAGAGCGTCAGACCGACGCCCGCAAGTGCGTCCGAAGCCTGTGCTTTCAGCTGATCGTCAACACGGACATGAAGCATGGATGTTTGGGCAGGCATGGATAATCCTCCAGTTGATGGGAGTGATGTATCTCATTTGAGATACGATTTCAAGTCGGCAGTATGTGCGCGCGTGGTCCCGTGGTGTTGTCTCAGCGGGAAACTCAGCCACCCTGCCCCGCCAGCACAGGACTGGCCGCGACTTTCGCGGAGCTGAGCAGCTCCGAGCCCGCAAGCGAGGCTTTCGACAGGCGCACGAGACCGCCGGTTTCCTCGATGCGGTAACAGCGGCGTTTCTGCCGGCCCCGCCTGTAGTGCGTCGCGGTTACGATCTGGCAGGTGCTGCCATCGGTGAGCGTCACGGGCGCGGCGAGCCTGATCCTGTCACCTTCCTCGTAGTCCGGAATCGAAGCCCAGTCCCGGCAGCGCTGGCGCCAGGCATGGGCATAGCTCTCTGGGTCCTTCAATTCCGAGAGCAGCGCCAGAAGGCTGAGCGGAGCGCGCGACTCGACGGGACCAGCGCTTTCCTCCATGTCCTTGTAGCCCCAGCAGCCGTCGTCGTATCGGGTGAGGAATACGGCACCGAAGGTGACGGTGCCGTCAGGGTCTGTGACATAGGTCGCATCTTCGACCGGAGATCCGTCGAGATTGGTGACCCTTGCCGCCGCATACCAGGTGGAGCCGACCTTGCAGGCCTTGACCAGTTCAGTTTTGCGCGTGTCGCCATGAGAGGTGCAGAGCCGGGCGATCTCCGCTTTCTCATCCGCGTAGGTTTTAACGCGGCCGTCGGTGTAGAAGAGCCAACCCATTACGCTGCCCTCCGGTCATCGAGTTCCATCAGCGCATCGAGCGGCACGCGATAGGGTTGCATGGCGTCGAAATCCTCGCAATTGCCGCAGTTCTGCACGATCGCGAAGGTATCGCAGGCATCCTTGAGAATGACCCGGAAGGTGCCGCCAAGACCTGAAGGCACCTCGTAGGTTCCGCCGATGAGGTAGTCCGAGGCGCGGCGCACGAACACGCGGATGCTGTGGCCATCGGTGGCGAGCCGGATCGCCCCCCGCCCCCGGTCGATGAGCACCTGCACATCGTCGAGGATGTCGGTGTAGAACTGCCCGGTCAGATCGCGGAACGCCATGCGGCGCTGCGCCATCCAGTCGGTGTCCCGGAACGGGTTCATGCCGTCGGCGAAAGCAAAGGACGGATCGGCCTGCTCGGTGGTGACGATGCGGGTGGTCGTGCCATCGATGCCATTCGAGCGCAGATGCACGCCATTGCCGACGATGAGGATCAGGGCGGGCCTGTCCACGGGCCCGTTCCAGTTGGGCAGGAAGGTTTTGCAGGCACGCGCATGGGCGATCTGCGCCGCAACTGCGGAGGCAGAGAACTTGAGAATAGCCATGAGGATGTCTTTCCGTTGGGTGTGGGAGGGGTCGACCCGCGCGGGGAATGCCTCGCGCGGGTCGCGTGATGGCTCAGGCCGCTTGCGCGACCTCGCTGTCAGGCTCGGGGGTTTCCGAAGCGGGCTCCGCCTCGTCAAAGGCGAAACTGGCGGTCTGCATCATGGGCGGGCACCATGCGGCCACGGCAGTGCGCTGCGCGTCGGTGAGCGTGGCGAAGGGCTCGGCAAAGAGCTTGTCGCAGAAGGCGACGATCTCCTTCTTGCTTGAGGAGGCCAGCGTCACCGCCTCCTGGGCGAGGCCCAGATCCTCGCCGAGGATTTTCAGGAGCCAGGCCTTCTTGAAGCGATTGAACAACGCCGCGTTCGGCGTCCAATGCGCGCGAATGTCGGGCATGATCTCGATTTCGAAATCATGCATCAGGCTGTCGCGCTGTCGGTCCCGAGCGAAGCAGGACTGCGTGGTGCTGGCGGTGGCATAGGCCACGAGCTTGGCCTTCTCCCCTGTCTCCAGCGCGCGAAACGCCGCGAACTGATCGGCGGGCGCGCGGGTGTCATCGAGCCACGAAAGGTCCAGCACATCATGCGCCGCCGCCACCTGCTCGAGGGAGGTCTCGTCGATCTCGTCCATCTTGGCGTGGCTGCGGTATTCCTTGCGGGCATCGATCTTGATCGCCTGCGTGACACTCATGCCACTGGCCAGAACGTCACTGACCAGCTTGAAGAGCGTGAGATCGAGCGTGGCCTCCGGATGCAGCGCCATTGCGGCGCCAAGGGCCATGGCCCGCTCGGTCTTGAGGTCCTCAGCCAGTGAGGCTGGATAGGTGATTTCTCCGGCGTCCGGTGCCTCCTCCCCCGTCGGGTTAGCCGAGGAGCCGCGCGCGCCTTCCTCTTTGACGGTGTCTTCCGGGCGGACGAGGCCAACATGGAGGGTCACCTGCCCGCCCGACCAGGACGCGATCACGCCTGCACGGGCGAGGTCCTCAGTGCTGTAAGCCTCCTGCAGGTCGCGTGCTTCCTCTTCCAGAGCGTCCACGCGGTCGTAGAGAGCATTGTAGGCGTCGTCCTCGAGCCCCTCATCCTCCATCTCGAGCTGAAGCTGCTCAAGCTCGGCGGTGATCTCGTCGATGCGCTTCTGGGCCGCCTCATCGGGCTCGATCGGGCCGGGATAGACGCGGCCGTAGTCGGCCATGGCAACGTAATCATAGCGGACCAACGCATCGGCCCAGGCAAAGCCCAGTTTCACGCGCGCCTCCTCGGCAGCCGCACCGAGCTTCTCGAGCAGGATGGTCTCGACCAGCGCCGCATCCTCGAGCACGGAATGCTCTTCCAGCAGATCGGCCGCGATCGCTCCGCCGCGGGCCTCATAGTCCTCGCGCACGAAGGCCCCGATATCGTCGCTGACCTGGACGCCGCGGGACTTGAGCGCCTGGCGGACCGTATAGGCCTGCAGGTAGCTATCTTCCTTGGTAAACGCCTCGTAGACCTCGCGCTGCACCTCCTGGCTCGGGTGCTCGGCAAAGGCCTTCATCGTGTCGAGCGTGATCACTTTGGCCCGGGCCGCGGCCCGGATGTCGGGGTGGATCAGGCCATAGCGCAACCGGCCTTTCACGGCGGCGACGGTCGTGCCGAAGGTCTTTGCGATGGTCTCGGGCGTCTGGCCATCGATCTCCATCATCCGGGCGAAGGCCTCGAACTCGTCGATGGCGTTCATCGGCGCCTGGGTCACGTTCTCGGCGAGCGACAGGGCCGTGGTGACATCGCAATCCTCTGGCACGAGGCGGCAATCGATCTTGGCCTTCGTGGTGAAACCCTTCGCGGCCTTGTCCGAGATCAGCTCCTTCAGCGCGGCATGGCGGCGACCGCCTGCGAGCACGGCGTATTTGCCGTCAAGTTTCTGGACCAGGAGCGGTTGGAGCAGGCCCAAAACGGCGATGCTGGCCTTCAGATGCGCGATGTTCTCGGAGTCATAGGTTTCCGGCGAGTTGCTGCGCACATTGGCGGGGTGGGCGACAAGATCGCCGATGGCGATGGTAAGGGGAGCAAAGCTTGTGGTCATGGGATATCCTTCCAGGTGGGTGAAGTGTGGCCCGCGCCTTCACGCGCGTGACCAATCCCCGGCTTCGGGGATCACAACGAAAGAAGGCCCGCTTTGCCTTTTTGGGGGCAACGGGCCTTCATCGTCTGAGATGTCAGGGGTAGGCGTCCCCTGCCCCTCTACCAGTCGCGCGCCAGCATGATGGTCAGCACGCGTATGGTGGTGGCGGGGTTGTCCGGGGTCTCGGCCCCGTAGCGGAAATCCGAATCTGCCTCATAGAGATCGATCTTCCAGAACACGGTCTCGCCCCGGATCTCGACCGCCCCGAAATCGTGCCATCCCTCGGGGTCGTTCTCGGGCTCGAATGTATCGAACGCACCGGTGGCCTTCACCGCCTCGGCCATGAAGCCGTCACCGGCCTCCATAAGCGAGCGGGTGACATGCATTCGGCCCTGAATGGGCTGCGCGGGCGGCACTCCAAGGCACGCGAGCTTGCGAAACGCGTCGTTCTGCGCCGCGATCACACTCGGATCCGGACGATCTGGCTGGGGTTGAACGGTCATGGACATGGGGATCTCCTTTGAGAAGTTGAAACACCCTTCCCAAAGCCCGCTTTCACTTTTCCGCTTGGCGGAAGGACCGAAGCAGAAGGTGCCCTACCCGAACAGCCCCTTGGGTCTGTAATTCGGGTTGGGGATGGTTTCGATCCAGCCGCCCTGGTCCTTGATGCTTTCGAGCGCTGCCGAGAGCGGATACGCGCCCTCGGACGGGCTCCACCAATAGGCACCGCGTTTAAAGGTGATGATCTTGCCGCGGCCGTCGTTGAAGCAGGCCACCCGCAGCGTCTTGGGTTCCTTGCGTGACATGGGCGTTTCCGTTCTCCCTGTGGTCAGGCGGCCTCGGCGCGGCGCCCTGCCCTGCCCGCCTCCGATCTGGCGATCAGGTAGTCGCAGGCACGTTGCGCGTCCGCGGCGTGCCGGAAAATCGCGCCCTTGTCCGACCGAAGGACGCGCAACCAGTTGTGGAGATAGGCAGCATTCATCTCGAGCGTATGGGCCGTGAAGCCAAGCGTTTGTCCCAGGAACACCGAGGTCAATTCCGCGACGATCTCCTCGCGCGCATAGGACGTATTGCCAAACTTCGAGAACCCAAAATCACGGTTCAGTCGATGCGGGGCTTTCGTGGCATGGGCCAGCTCATGCGCCCAGACCCCGTAGAAATTGCGCGGGTCGTGGAATCGCGTGATGGACGGCATGTAAACCTTGTCCACGGGGGGCAGGTAGTAGGCTTCCGTCCCAGTGAAGACCGTCGTGATGTCGATGGCGTCGAAAAACGCCTGCATGTGCGGGATGGGCTCGGATGGCGGATGGTCCGGCGCGGACTCTGGGTCAGGGAAAAAACTGTCGGGCAGGCCCTCGATCTGGCAGGCATTGAATACGCGGTAGGATTTCTGGAAGCGGAAGATGCGGGCTTCCTCGGAGCGATCATCGTCTTCGCTGCGGTCGTCCGTGCCGCCCGCGTCTTTCCGGCTTTGACCGTAGTAAACGACGACAGAAGACTTCTCGCCCTTGCGGACCTTTGCGTCCAAGGCATTGGCTTGCGGCAGCGTCATCCAGAAGGGAGAGCTGTGGCCCGCCATCACGGTGCGCATCGTCAGCAGGAAGTTGTTCACTCCTTGGTAGGGCTCACCGCCCACGCGCAGAGGACGCGAGCTGCCACCTGCGGTCCAGGGCTTGCGCCATGGCAGGACGCCACGCTCGATGATGCGGATGATTTCGTTTGTGATGACCTCAGGGGCGTCGAATTTGGGCGTGCGGGATCGGGCCATGGCTAGCCTCCTTTCGAGTTTTGGTGAGAGGAAATGGTGATCAGATTGACTGACGGGGCCGCGGATCATTGACGATCCTCGCGCCGAGCCCTTCGACCATGTCGATGTAGGTGGTCAGTGGAACGGATCTGCCGGACCCCGAAAAGTCAGGGTCGACCGATCCGTCCCGCGCCACCCGCGGTAAGTTCGCGAAGGCGATGCCATCGGTGACGGGACGGATATCGATGAACGGCGTGCCTCGTGCGACCGCGAGGGCGGCCAAGGGAAAGCGCTCGATCGGCGCGAAGGTCGAGACGGTGGTCCAGCCGAGATGGAGGAATGTCCCACCCTCCCCGCAGATCACATGCGCGTTTGGCAATGACGCCGCCTGCTTCAGATAGCCGAGATCACGAAGGACGGTCTGGCGTTCGAGCCGCTGTGCCAGCGCCGTCTGGCCAGTTCGGCGCAGCTCTCTATACCGCCACCAGGAGGCGGCGGTTGCGCGGAGCACGCGCAAGACACCTGTTTGCATGGGAATGTCCTTCATATGGAAAAACAGACCGGAACCCGGCCCGGACCCATCTGAGGGACCCCAAAGGCCCTCATCCGTCAGTCACAAAACCCGAAGGACACTTTCACTTTCCAACCGCCAACTGGACCGTGGAAACTGACAAGGGTCCGACACCACCGCGGTTCCCAAGGACTTCATGCAGTCAGTGCCGGTTGGGGTCCAAGATCGGCAAGGTATATCGGCAACCCCAGCCGGACCGCAGTAGTCTTTGGCTTATTATCAATAACTTATCTGACGTTCTCGATCGGCAAAAAACGCGCCTTCTGCGACTTTTCAGGCCCAAAAATTAGGATTTCCGGCGTTCAGAGCAATGCAGCGTTACGGATTAGCTTGGGAAACGAAGGCGCAGCACCCCTGACACCTTGAAATTCGGCAATATTGCCGCTATATACCGTCAGTATCACCGTAGGAACATAAGTCATGCACATCACGAACTTTGCTGAAGCTGGGCAATTCGAACCTCGCAAGATCGCCGCAGCCTTGCGCACTTCGGCTGAGGAAATCGCATTGACCGTGGGTTTGGGCAAGGACGCGTTACAGAGGCGAGCCCGCATCGGCTCTGACAAGACACAGCGCCGCCTGCGCGAACTGGTGGAGGTACTGAACAAGGTCGAACCCCGCTTCGGCTCGGAACTGATGGCCTATGCATGGTACCGGTCAGAGCCCCTGCCCGGCTTTGATGGCCGGACAGCCATGCAGCTAGTGCAGGAAGGCAAAGCTCAGCAAGTTCTGGAATACATCGATGCGGTCGATGCGGGCGTCTTTGCCTGATGCCGCTGAAAGATGGGCGCTACACAGGGCCACTCTATCGCGCCCTGAACCCGGTCTATGCGCGTGAACCTCTGTCCGGACGAGGCGCTGAACTCTATGGAGGGCGCTTTAACGCAAAGGGCACCCCTGCCCTCTACACCTCGCTGGATCCCACGACTGCTCTCCGAGAAGCCAACCAGGTCGGCAGCTTGCAACCCACGATCCTGGTGTCCTACAAGGCCGACCTTGGACCGATTTTCGATACCCGCGATCAGGACGGACTTGACCGGTATGGCGCGACCGAGGCGATGCTTGCCGACCCTGCATGGCGTATGAAGATGCTCGATGGCCAATTGGTACCGACACAGGAGTTAGCACGCGCCCTCATAGCAGATCGGTTTGCGGGGCTCCTGATCAAGAGTTTTGCGAAGGGCGCGTCGTCGTCGGACTTCAACATCGTCCTGTGGGCCTGGACTGAGAATAAAGGTTCTTTGGAAGTGGTGGATGACGAAGAACGGCTGTCACGCATGTGAGTTGTGAGACTTGGTGCCGGATCTGTCCACCGCGGTGGACATCGGCCGGACGGAGGAACATGGAATGACCGCGCAGTATCGCCCTATTGGAATTTGGCTCGTTGGCTTTGATGCATGTGGAGAGACCACGCGCCATTGGACTAGTTGCCAGTCAGACGTCCACCGCGGTGGACACTAGGCGGTTTGTATAGCAGTTTTGGATAGACGCTTGATCAAAGCCATTGGATCAAACTGGTCTTGACGTTGGCCCAAGGTAATACTGTGAAAATACGCTCCAAAGTCCCTGATACGTTTTCCAAGTTGTAGCATGATGAAGATCGCGCATGATGCTTTCTGAGCTCCTACTGCATTCTTGGCTTTTTCGAATGTATCTGGGTGAATCCCCATCATGGGTGCAAGTGTTCGAGCATGGTTTTCAATGTCCAACCAGTTTCGAAGCCTCTCTGTGGAGAACGACGTCGCTTGATCGCAAACTGAGGTTAGCAAGTCTGGTTTCAGAGCTTCATTGCCTATGTTGCTATCTAAATCTTTTTTTTCTTCTTCAGACTTAGATTGGTGCCGGACAGTTTGTCCGTCATTGGCGGGCAATTCTACAGTTTCTGGTGGGTCATCTGGGGTATGTAAACTCTGGCATTCTCTGTCTGTGTCTGCGAGTAGCGCGTGGTATTCAGGGAGGCTCAGCTTCCTGCGTAGAGCTTTCCGTGCGTGGCTGATGAATGTGTTGCTGGGATCATGCTCTTCCAAATGGGCGAGCTTTGTAAGGATCTGTTTGCGGGCAAATATCCGATCCCGCCGGTTATTTTCCATCTCATGTGCGATGGCGACAAGCTCGTTCGCGCGTTGGAGGAGGGGGGTTAGAGACAGTCCATAGCTGATGCATTGACCGCCGGATGAGCGAACGCGGTAGCGCTTTCGGTTCGAGCTGTCATTGCGCTTGATGAAACCGAGTTCAACGAAACGGTTGATGTGTCTGCGAAGGGTCCGCTCGTCGATACCGCCGACGCGCTGGCAAATCGAGTTGTTGGACGCGAAAACCGTTTCGCCATGGCCTGGTTTCAAGAAACTGAGCATTGCTTGAAGTGTTTGGATATGGCCAGGACGTAGACCGAACACGCTGCGTGCATCTCTCAGTGCCCTGAAGATGGTCCAAATGTCGGTTTCGGCCGCAGAAATTGGACCGCGTGATGCATCAGCACCAGCGGTTCTGATCGATAGTTTTGTAAATGCCATGGTTTGTTCACGACGACCGTTTTGGCCCACAACTTCCCAGTCTCTTCCCAAGATTTCGCTCAGGAAAAGGCAATAAAAATCCGTCCACCGAATCGGTGACTCTTGACCGGTTTGCTGGAGGTTGCTACATCATGAGTGCTAATCGAATGATGAGGGCTCTCCAGGGGAAACTTTGGGGGGCTCTTTTCTTTCTGGTCTTCGCTTTTCTCCTCTGCTCGCGTTACTCTGTGTGGCTTGGGTTAGGACCCAGAGCCGCTCTCATTCCGCCACTGTTCGAAGAGCTGCAAAAGCGTTGCCTCCGCGCGCTCTTCGAGCCATCGGCCGAATTCTGGGTTGTCCTTCTTGGCGATCTTGATGGCGATCGTTTTCTGATCGACTGTCAGCGTTCCCACAGAGCTACCGTCCCCATCTTTGACGACGGACGTTAGGCTGCGGTTGGCTTGCTTCTTGTCGCTACGCGCCTTGTTCGAGCAAGCCGAGTAGACTGCCTGAAACTTCTCCGCGCTTGGAGTGTCGTCGGGCAGGGCGGCAATCGCCTCTTTGGCCGTGTTCACCAGATCTATCTTTTTCGAGAACGCGGCCAGGTCACCCCATTGCCGTCGTCCGATGCCATGTGCCGGCCCGATCAGCTGTACAAGCCCTTCTGGCAGTTGCTCTATGACGACGCGATGGTTGGATACGCCCTGCCGTGTCAAGCCTAGAGCATCCTGAATAACGTTTGGCTTGTAACCTGATTCCTGCATTTCTTTGATAAAAAGAGATTTCTCGATGAAAGACGGGTCTAGTCGGAGGTTGTTCTCTTGGCCCTGTGCGATCAGAGATGCGTCGTCATCCAGGGTTCGAACGATCGCCTTGACCGTTCCGCCGACCATGCGGATTGCTGCAAGTCTGCGTCGGCCGTAGATGATGCGGTATCTGTCCGGTTGGGTCGATGGACGGACCATAATTGGCACTTGTTGCCCATGCTTGCGAATGCTTTCGGCCAACTCATCAATACTGGAATCCTCCAGCACCAACCGATCGCGCAGACCATCCATATCAATCTGATCGGGCTCGATGTCCCGAATGGAATTCGCGGTGATCTCGCGCAAAGAGTCGCGCAAGCCGCCAACAGATCCTGGCAGTTTTGCCGCTTTTGGCGGGGTAGGGGAGGGGGCCGCGCTCTCCTTCTCGTTCTTTGGAGGCTGATTGAAGATATTTCGGGCCATCAGCGACGCCCCCATGCCATTTGGATTGTTTGTTCCAGCTCATCGCCAACGCCGTTCACGCTGGTCAGAGCGCGATCAATCGTTTTCCTGATGAACTGGCTCGGATCAACTTCGTAGACGGTTTGCTGGGTCATACCGGCGTCCGAGATTGCTGTAGACTTCAGCATTGGCTCAGTCATGACCTGTCCGGCCAAGATCGATCTCAGGTAGCCCGCCATCTGGGTCTGAGGCCCGTCCGACGGCTCGTATCTCGTGATCAAGAACTTTACGAAGTCCCATGTAACGCGCCGGCCAATGGCTTCTTCGACAGCCTTCACCGTTTCGGAAGCAAGTTTCAGGAACTGGCTCATCGAAGCAATGTCGAGCATGCCTGGTACGACCGTTACCAGGAGCCCCGTCGAGGCTGCCAACGCCGTTAGGGTAAGAAAGCCAAGTTGAGGTGGGCAGTCGATCAGAACGATGTCGTAATTCGCCTCTACTTCCTCAAGCGCTAAGGCGAGGCGCTCCGCAAATATGGGCTGCACACGGCGGGCGAGGGCGTTTGCCGTTTCAGTTTCGTATTCCGAGAGCATTAGGCCCGCTGGGACCATATCGAGCTTATGGAAGTAGGTTTTTTGGATGACGGTTGAGAGCGGAACTTGCTCCTCATATCTCAGGGCATCATAGATTGTGCCGCCTTCAGCGAACTCGAGCTCAGGCCGAAAGCCGAAAAAGGTGGTCAAACTTGCCTGCGGATCGAGATCCAAGACCAACACTCGGTAGCCACGCAAGGCATACCGTTGTGCAAGATGGATAGTTGCTGTCGTTTTTGACGATCCGCCTTTGAAATTGACGACAGATATCACCTGGAGACGATCGCCTTCACGTCGACCGGGGCGGTAGCTTTCTGCGTTCTTTCCGGTGCGCCCCAGAATGTCGCGCAGCTTATCGATCTCTTGGGCTGTGTAGAACCGGTGTCCGCGGTTGTCTGTATGAACTTCCGGGAAGCTGCCGTCCTTGTGCCGGTTGCGCAGGTTAGATGTGCTAACGCGTAGGAGGCTGGCAACTTCGGTAGAACTGAAACGGCGCAGGGACTTTCGTTCTTCGGGCTCGAAAGCGATCTTCATCTGGCGATCCAAAGATTCAGCCAGATTGTCGGCAAATGCTCCGATGTCGGAAGAGCCTATGCCTTGCGCGTATCCAACGTTACGATCATCCATGTCCTGCCGCCCACTCTCGGCCTCTGTTGAGGCTCTTGGTCATTCTGACGGTGTACAGCGCGTCTGACGCGTTTTGCCGTCAGAACGGGAATGCCACGATCAAGTGAGTCCGGCAAGAAGAATCTAGATGTAGTGTGAAAGTTATCCACAGCACCAATACGTACAGTCACATCAAGATAATCGCAAGTTGTTGATTTTAAGGCAATAAGTCCACAAGGCCGTGCTTCAAGCCACCCATGAGGATTGTTTGGACGGTAATGGCTAGACCCATGCAACCAATGGCACAATTGACCTTCTGACGGTGTTTGGAGCGATAGATTCAGCTGTTTGAGCCTCTGCTAGTTAGAGTTGGGAGTGAGCCGATTCTGATGAAATTAGGCCAAGCCGCTCCGCTCGTTCGAGCAACATTTTGACCGAAGACGGCTGCCAGTTGGCACGACCTCGAGGGGTCCGTTCGCGCATCGATTCCAGCCGGTCGCAGATCTCCTGCAGCGTGATCTCGGGGTCCGCGCCTTTGATCGCTGCGACGATGGCCGGCAGGCGGTCATCGGTTTCGCGGCGTCCGGCGCGCCCAAGCACCTCGGCAGGAAGGAACCCGTCGCGCACATATGCCTTCACAGCGCGGAGCAGTCGGCTTTGTGTCCAATGGCGATCTGGGGGCAGGGGGCCATTGATGATCCGCAGCAGGTCTTCCCAGGCCATATCCGGCCGCAAGCGGCGCACATGGGGCACCCAATCCTGCGCGGTCTCGTTGAGGCGCTCCATGTAGCCGTCCTGTCGCGCCAGCCGCACCTTGCGCAGCGCAGCGGGATCCTTGGCGCGTAGCCCAGGATTGCCACCAACGCGCCCTTTGGCGCGCGCAGAGGCAAGCCCGGCCTTCGTGCGCTCACGTATCAGCGCGCGTTCGAACTCCGCCGCGGCGCCCAGAACCTGCAATGTGAATTTTCCTTGAGGGGAGGCGGTGTCGATAGGGTCCTGCAGCGAGCGGAAGAAAGCTTCCTTGGCCTCCAGACGCTCGATCACCTCCAGTAAGTGCGACAGAGACCGCGCAAGCCGGTCGATCCGCACGACGACCAGCGTGTCGCCCTTGCTGATACGCTCCAGCACGCGCGCAAGCACCGGCCGCGCACGATTGCCACCTGAGGCGTGCTCTTCGAAGATTTCTATGCAACCCGCAGCTTGCAAGGCCTCAGACTGGGGCAGGGGGGTCTGATCCTCGGTTGATACGCGCGCATAGCCTATGAGGGGCATGAAAACGGGCCGTTTGCAATTTAAGATATCGCTACTAAACGACCGTTTGTAAACGGATGCAAGCAAGTGTTCTCTCGTCGTGCTGATGCACAATCCCTTGGTTTCCTTGCGCTGAGCGCGATCTGAGAGGTTCCGCCAGCGGTCGCGCGCGCATACTATATAAAGAGCATAGGCAATGGCCACAAAACCGCTTGGGTAATGTGCATAATATTAGTATTTTGCACATATGAAGCTGCAAACATCTACTTTTCTTGATGGTTTCGACGACCCCCTCATCACCACCGAGGGGGATGAGGAGACTCACGAAGATGACCTCTGGTTCCTGCCGGGGCCGCTCGAAGAAGGACTGGATGATTTGCCTCCCGGGCCACGGGCGGAACCGCCTGATACCGCGGTCATCGACGATTGGGCAAAGGCAGAGGGGGCTCACTCTGCGCGGCTGGCAAAGGTGGCTGGACGCTTGGGTGCGCTGGATGACCGGTTGCTGCGTGGCCCGAATGGCTGGCGAAACAGACTGGCACTGATCGAGGCGGCAGACGTCAGCTGGTTTGCAGGGGATCGGGTGAGTTCTGACCGCCTCGCTCTTTGGATATCAATGCGATTGTCTGGCGCGCAGGATGATCCGGAAGCGTTGGCCCGAATTGGGTGGGCTGTTCGTCGCCTGACAGGTGGTCCCGGCCCGAAGGTCGATCTTGCAGCGTTTCTTGACCGCCGCGATCCCGAGAACATCGAGGACAGCGCCGAGCGTTTCGAAGATCGCGCTGGCGGATGGCTAGCTGTGATGACGGCAGCTTCCGATCTGCACCCAATTACACGCGCCTGTATGGGATATCACCTTTGGAGCATGGCGGGTCTCGGGCAACACGGCGACCAGATCGAAGCGGCCGTCACAGCTGCCAGGATCGCGGCCAGCGACGGAAGCGGTGCCATCTTTGCACCGCTGGCCATGGGTGGGGCAGGGGGACTGCGTGCCTCCGGCTTGCCGTTAGAGCGGTTGGACCGCTGGCTGGGTGGCATGGACAGCGCCATTTTGACTGCGATGCGTCATCTGGATGGTATTGAAGAATGGGGCGTTCGCGCGAAAAGCGCGATGGCACAACTGTCGGGTCGTACACCTGTAGCATTACGCAAAGTCCTCACGGAATGGCCTTTGACCTCGGCTCCAATGGCCGAGGCCTTGACCGGTGCGAGCCGGGCTGCTGTGCAACGCAATCTGGTCAGGCTGGAAGAAAGGGGCTTGGTCCGTGAGATGACGGGGCAGGGGCGCTTTAGGATGTGGCGGATCGACATCTAGGTGCTTTGACAAACCCTGCGCCAACCCGGCCTTGCGGGAAAGCAGCCATTCTTTCTGCGCGCAGAGAACGACGGAAG
The DNA here is from genome assembly GCA_038534015.1 of Pseudomonadota bacterium. Taxonomy (GTDB): domain Bacteria; phylum Pseudomonadota; class Alphaproteobacteria; order Sphingomonadales; family Sphingomonadaceae; genus Erythrobacter. The sequence continues at coordinate 16,428 of JBCAXQ010000004.1, forward strand.
AGAGCCCACATGTATGTACCGGCTGCTGTTCGCAAGTGTTCAATTGCACGTTCTCAGGAAGTCGCTGATATGTATCCGGCCTTTGGATCGGCTTGTTGATTGCCGTGGCCCTGTTGGGAGTGCGCACGCGCCGCTGTCTCATTACTACCGAGATCAATGATGACCATTTGGGCTCTCAGACTTTGGGTGCGTCTTTATTCCGTTCCATGCATTTGAGGTTTACGAACATCGTTTGGGACTGTGGTCCGATCAGATCGCAGTCGCTATCTCCTTTTCCTTCCAGTCAAAATCTTTGCCGGAGTTCAGGACACTCCAGGCACTCAGCCCTCGGTTGGAAAAGCCCGGTCGCATTCGAACGGAAAGTGGCTTAAACGAGCACTTGGGGCGGCACGAAAACGGGACAGGTCCATACCTTGTTCTATCAGAAAGGCACGGATTTGGTTCATCGTGGCCGTCCGGCGCGACACGAGGCGGGCCCGAACGCGGTGTAGCGCCTGCAGGTCGAGCTGCTCCTGCGTTTTCTCGGAGACCGTCTTGAGGTTGGGACGCAGGGCCCCTTCCGCAATCGCCTCGGCATCATTGTAATCGTTCTTTTGACCCTTGTTGAACGGCTTCACGTAGATCGCGGGAATGATCCGGGGCTCAAATCCCATCCCGCGCAAAGTCCGGCTTACAAAATGCGCGCTCAGGCAGGCTTCCAGAACGACAATGCAGCGTGGCAACTTCTCGAACGTCGCCACCAAGGCCAGCTGCCTGATCTTCCTGCGTAAAACGAGCTCACCATCCTTTTCGAACCCAACCAAATGAAAGACGTCTTTGCCGATATCAACGCCAACCGACATCAGCTCATCAAAATCTCTCGTCGCCATGCTACCTCTCCGATCTGCAGGTGAAATAGGCCAAGCCTAACCTGCTGGGGGAAGCAGCCGGTACATCCCATTACTACCCATTGATGATCTGCGCAGCATCCGTCGCCAAGGGCGGATTCCCGACCTTCGCTACAATTGCGACGCAGTTTGGTGGTGTCGTTGGGAGCAGACATTCCGTCAGGCATGGAATTTGGATATGCGCGGCGTCACTGCATGACTGTTCCGGTCCGAAGCGCGAAGGTCGCGCGGCTTGGAGGTTGGATCAGACCGGTTATCCTAACCTTTTAAGAGGATGCCTAACCGTATATCGTCAGATCTAGCAAAGAGGAAATCTTACATGCAATTTCAGCTCAACACCGACAACCACATTCAGGGTGATGAACGCCTGGCCCAAATAGCTGAGTCCGCCGTCAGCAGTGCATTGGGGCACCTGACTGATCGCTTGTCACGTACTGAGGTGCATCTGGTTGATGTGAATGGGACCAAGGGCGGGGCTGATGACATTAAATGTACGATTGAGGCGCGACCCGAGGGGATGAAGCCTCAGACCGTCACATATACCGACTCTGACGTCGAAGCAGCCTTGCGTGGAGCTGGACAGAAACTCCGCGCGCTGCTGGATAACGAGTTCGGCAAGCTCGACAAGCGCCGCTGATCCGCCCTTCGGACTGTCGCTGCGTGAATAAGGCCGCCTGCGTATCGGCAATCCTGTCTTAGCCATCTGGGCTTATTACTCTCCATCGTTTGACGAAACCGAAAGATCTTTGGCTCAACCGTCTGAACTGTTCGGGCCTCTTTACGCAAGGCTGTCCCGCCAGTTTGCCAAGTGTTCAGCCCTAGCGGTAAGGGCGTAATCGTGCGTTTTAGTCAGGCAACAACGTTCCCGAACAAGCAGTCCAGTCATGTCGGCCAGATGACCATTTTAAGCGGCAAGTGAACCGCCGTGTGGCGGGGCGGAGCTTCGCTTACTCCTTGGGACTTCGACATCGACGATGGACATTGGCAGTACATGAACGAGTTCGCGCATCGTACCAGAGATGTGTTTTCGTCACGTCCTTCGCAGTGTCAGCCAGATCAGCAGTGTGATTCCGAGTATCGCGGAGAGCGCTGATCCGCTGAGAATGCCCAGCTTCGCCGCATTCAGGACGGACCAGTCGAATGCGAGGCCCGCAATGAACAGCGACATCGTGAAACCGATTCCCGTGAGAAACGAGCCGGCGATGATGAATGGCCACGACAGCCCAGGCGCGAGCACAGCGAGGCCTGAGCGGACCGCAAGCCAGCTGAACCCGAGGACGCCAATCGGTTTTCCCAGCACCAGGCCGACAATGATCGCCACGGAGACCGGTTGTCCGAAATCGGCACCGCCAATCGTGATGCCAGCATTTGCCAGCGCGAAGATCGGCATGATTGCAAAGCCGACCCAAGGGTGCAGAATCATCTCAAGACGTTCGACCGGCGAGAGCGATTCGGTGAGCGCTCGGCCCGCCTGACGAAGGTCATGATGGCCTGCAACATCCCCTTGCCGATGATCGCCGTTCGGAGCGGCGAGTACGCGCCCGAGGATCGCACGCAGGCGAATATCGCTCACCCAAATTCGGGTAGGCGTCATGAGGCCCAGAATGACACCGGCTATGGTCGCGTGAACGCCAGAGGCATCGAAGCACAGCCAGACTGCCGCCCCCATGAAGAAATAGACCGGGACGCTTCTGATCCCGAGGCGCGAGGCGGTTGCTACAATACCAATTCCCAGCAGGCCCAACCCGAGCGCCGACCAAGTCAACTCTTCCCCGTATCCAAGGGCGACCACGAGTATCGCACCGACATCATCAAAGATAGCGAGGGAAAGCAGGAACAGACGCAAGGTGGGCGGGATCCGGTTTCCGAAAAGGGCCAGGCACCCGATCACGAACGCCGTATCTGTCGCCATCACGGTTCCCCAGCCGTGCATCCCGGGTTGCCCGTACATCATTGCAAGAAACAGGGAGACCGGTACAACCATGCCACCCACTGCGCCTGCAAACGGCAGGGCGGCCTGTCGAGGGTTTCGCAATTCGCCCAGCACGATCTCCCGCTTGAGCTCCAATGCAAGCACAAAGAAGAAGAGCGTCATCAAACCGTCATTGATCCAGTGTCGCAGCGAGCGGGTGAAATCCAACGAGCCGAACGTCAGGCCAATGGGCGTCTCCCAAAAGCCCAGAAAGGCCTCTTGCCAAGGTGAATTTGCCAGCGCCAAGGCGAGTAGAACCGCCAGAAGCAGGAGCCCTCCTGCCGCCGCTTCGATTTTCAGAAAGCGCACAAATGGCTTTGTTATTCTGTCGGCGGCCTCATGGGGCAGAGTCCGGGGATCGTCGATCATGGGATGAGAATGCCTTTTCCAATTGGAAGATGCACCGCCCTTACACCACAGCCCTGTAGGTACCTTTGCGCGTCTCTTTGCCCAGACGTCATATCATGCAAGGCTCAGGCGGACAGAGCGCGTGCCTCGGCGAACGACAAAAGTCTGCAGCGATTCTCATCCCAGAGGTGGAGGTGCGCGCAGCGGAGGCTTTGCCGAAGCGTGATGCGTTTGGTCTTTGCCAGAACCTCGTGATCCTCGATCACTTCGGGCAGGCGATAAAACGGAATTCGACTTGCCAAATGATGAACATGGTGGACACCGATATTGCCAGTGATCCAGCGTAGAACGCCCGGAAGATCGTAATGTGAGCTTCCGTAAAGTGCTGCTTCGTGGATGTTCCAATTTTCTTCGTACTGCCAACTGGTTTCTTCGAACTGATGCTGGACATAAAAGAACCACATGCCGGCGACTGCACCCAAGAACATGGTTGGCAGGAAGACGAACAGAACAACGTCCCATCCACCCAGCCAGACGATCAAAGTCAGCGCCGAACCAATGGCGGCGTTTGTTCCCATCGCGCTTAGCCAGTATCGCCAGCCGGACCGCATCAAGTGAACGGGCAGTCGGTTCTGCAAAAAGAACGTATAGAACGGCACCACCCCGAACAGGAAAACTGGATTGCGGATAAGCCGATAGAGCGCCCGGCCGAGCCACCCCTTTTCTCGGTACTCCGTGACTGTGAGGGTCGGCATATCTCCGACTCCCCGCCGGTCGAGGTTTCCGGTCGTGGCATGATGGATTGCGTGCGTTTTGCGCCAGACGTCATAGGGCGCCAGCGTGATCACGCCGATAACGCGACCGATCCAGTCGCATAGGCGCCGACTGCGAAACAGGGACCCGTGACCGCAATCGTGCTGGATCATGAACAGTCGGACGAGGAACGCCGCATTCGCCAGTGCCAGGGCCATTGCCAGCGAAGTGCTGATCGACAGCATCCACCAGGCGACCGCCCATATTGCCACGAACGGGGCCACTGTGACAGTCAGCTCGAAGATGCTGCGCGAATGGATTGGCTGTCGGTATTTCGCCATCGCCCGCGACCAGTCTGACGGAGTCAAATTGGGCTCTTCCCGCATCAGATCAGTCTGACCGGCAGCGTTTCGCGTGCCTGGCTCCTTACCCGTAACGGGCGAGGTCCGCGGTTGTACCATTGTCTGTGGCGCGCTCAGAGGCTGAGCTTTGCGGACTCGGTTGGTGGTCTGATCCGGTATCTCTTCTCGATCTCGCCCTTGGCGACGACTGTTGGTTGAATGGGACGAAAGCTTCATCGGCGATAGAAATCCTGTGTGATTGAGCGTTTACAGTTGCGGCCTCCGAACGGAGTTGCCACCAGCAATGATCTGGTTGATGAGTGCCGCAACAGACCGGTGCGTTACCGTTTCGGCCTCCGATCCCTGTGCGTTCTCATGGGTTGCTGCGGCGTCGCGAAGAACCCCAACGATCTCGTGCTCCGGCAGCAGCCCGCGATCGTTCAAGGCAAGCAGGAGTGCCTCGCAGATCGAAAGGGCGGCTTGGCCTGCATGTTCGCTCGTCGTAGACATCCGGGTTTCCTTCCTTGGCATCGTGAACCGGTGGAAGGTGAGGTTCAGATGTAATCATACTTCTTGCATGAAGTGCTCTATGCTGGACTGATCCAGAGCAGTGTCCGAGCCGATTTCCGCTCTTGGATCACGAAACGCCTGGAGGCCCCATGACATCAGTTGAACACAGCCCCCTTACACGCAAGCTCTCGGCCTTCGTCGCCCTGTCTGATGTCGAGCTGGCCGTGCTTGAACGACTGCACCAGCGCCGCCGATCCTTTGTCGCGGGGCGCGATATGGTGCATCAGGGCCAGACGGCTCAAGCCGCCTATATTCTGTCGGCGGGTTGGGTCTGTTCCTACAAGCTACAGGCCGACGGAACGCGGCAGATCGTGGATTTCCAGGTGCCGGGGGATTTTCTGGGGTTGCGGAGCGTTCTCTTGCGCACCTCGGACCACAGTTTCGAACCCATCGTGGATATCGAGGCCGCCGAAGTGCTAACGAGCGATCTTCTCGATGCGTTCGCGCAGACCCCACGCTTGGCGACCGCCATACTCTGGGCGGCGTCAAGGGACGAGGCGATGGTCGTGGAGCACCTCGTCGGGATCGGTCGGCGTGATGCGGACGCCCGCATGGCGCATTTCCTGCTGGAGCTGGGGTCAAGGCTGGCGTTGGTGAGCATGGGCAGCAAGGAAGGGTTCGAATGCCCGCTGACGCAGTATCATCTCGCCGATACGCTGGGGTTGAGCGCGGTCCATGTAAACCGCGTCCTGCGCCAGCTTCGCGAAAGTGGACTGGTGACCTTTCGGGACGGACTTGTGACATTTCACGACTATTGCGGACTGGTGGACCTTGCCGAGTTCGATCCGGCATATCTGGACCAGACCGGACCGCTCCTGAAATGAGAGGCCGTCCCGCTTTACGCAGGACGGCCCAGGTCATTCGTCAGATTTTTCAAACTGCGCTATTTTGCATTTCGCATGCTTATCGCAGCGTACGCACGATCATCCGTCGCGATCGTCATCTTCGAGAGCGTTCACACGAGCGACCACGTCGGCAAGCGTGAGGGTGCCGCATTCGCTCGGCGCCATTTGGGCTGACAGCTCCAGCTGGTTGCACGGCCTGTCAATGGAAGCCGATTGCGTGACGATCGTCGAAACCGGGTATTGACCAGCGAAGCTCATCGCGGCGGATGCTGAAAGCATGATCGCCGAAATCGCGACCAGCTTTCCGTAGCGCTCGAACCACCCGCGTCTTTCAATTGTATTCGGGGAATCAGTCATTACAGAGAACATCGTATTGTCCTTTCATGGACGTCCCGAAGCCCTAGGGCACATGGAGAACGGACTCCTTGGAGACTGAGCGCCTCCTTGCCTATCAGGATTTTTCGGAAGGTGCATCGCTGCCGAGGATTCGGCGGAGACAAGGCACTATCGCTGTTTCGCGAGGAGGCCGCACTGATCTGTGTTTGCGTCAGATCCGTTTGTCTGGCCATTTCCCGAGGTGGGTCGCCGCCACGGTTTCACGCATGGACCGGGTGGCGAGCGGATCGAGCCGACGGAACGTCTCCCGTTCTGTGGGTAAGAATCGCGTAAAGGCGAAGGGCCGCCCTCCTTTTTCGGCGGGCGGCCCCGGTGATCACGTCAGACGCTGGAGTTTAGGCGAGGGCGTGGGTCGCCGCGTCGAGTTCCTTGTTGGTCTCGGCGTCGTTCTTCGCCGTGTGCGCCTTCTCGGCCGCCTGGTAATGCTTCAGCGCCGAGTCCTTCTTCGGACCAGCGGGCGCTTTGTCCCATGCGGCCTTCACGGAGGTCATCTTCTCGGCAGTCTTGGTCTGTTCGGGAGTCATTGGGATTGTCCTTTCCTGGACGCTCCGAGAATAAGAAGCGCGCCGACATGCCGACCTTTTTGGGATCGGCACGCCCACACGCTTCTCGGGTACTCGGAAAAATGCACCACCGAATGTTCGGCGGGCACGTCTCACCTAACCAGCGTCGGAGCCACGCCGCACTGACGCAGGTTAGTCCCGGCGCCTGTGGCAGGTCGAATGACACCGCGGCACTCAGGCCACCATAGTTTGCTGGTGAGAGATCCTCAGCCAGGTGTCGTCATCGTTGAGATACGTTGAGGCGCAGAGCGCCTTGTAGATCGGCACGTCGGCTTTCTCTGCCGAGACCCGGTAGGTGAGAATGGCGATGTCTTGACACCGCGTGACGCGACGTTCGGCCATGACGACGGAGCGCCAGCCGGTGCTCTGCTTTAGATGGGTCCAGATCTGGTCACCCTGGAGGATGCCGGGCGGATAAGGGAAGATCATGATGGCGTTGTTCGCTGTCGTCGCCCGCGCGTTGTCGGCGCCACTGGTCCAGAAGTGTTCCTCCATGTCCCAGAGAACGCCCTGTTCGCGCGGCGAAAGCGTCCCGGTCTTGTGCGCAGAATGACCCATTGGCGTTGATGTCTGAGTGGAAACGGTCATTCGCCAGACCCCGACCCGCCAACCATAAACATCTGAAACAGCACAAAGATGATCGCGAGCACGGCCCAGATCGCGCCGCTTTTACCCGGGCGACCAACGGCCACCGTCGAGGCAGCTCGCTTCAGGGTACCTGGCGCCGGGCCATCCGGGAGCAGCTGGCTCAGGTCCCGTGCGACCCTGCCGTGATCGCTTGCGAGCGTGGGAACATCCGGAAATCGAGCAAGCAGCTTTCCCAACCGTGATCGCGCGGCATCGCGCCCCAGCGCGACCAGGTCAGCGGTTTCTTTCCACGGATCGAGGCCGAGCCGCGCGAGCGTGGAGAGGACCGTCACGACATATCCGTTTCGATCCTCGCCGACGGACGCATAGAGAAACCGATCAAACTCGGGTGGGTGCGGGTTGAGTACATTGGGGTGGGCCATCGTCGCTCCATTCCTTGGTTGCAGGAACGCAGATCGCCCCTGTTTCCCAAAGGATACGCGCGGGTCGGTCTCCCCGCCCTTACACAGGTCAGTGCGGACGACTGTGTCCGACGAGTTCGCAAACGGTTCGGCGCCAGAGGCTAACCTGTGTCAGCGCAAGGCGAACGATGATGAGCTACAAAAGGGGAAAGCGTTCGACTGTTCCGCCCCGGACTCCAAGGGGCCGTAGACAGTGATGAGCGACGAATCTGCCAACATCGCGGAGACCAGAGATGACCCTGCGGTCGACCAGATCGACGGTGACGTTTTCGAACCCGTTCACCTTGCCGGGATACCCGGACGATTTGCCTTCGGGTGAATACGAAGTTCTCGTCGAAGAGGAGCTTCTACAGGGGCTGAGCTTCGAGGCTTACCGACGCACGGCGACGTACCTGACAGTGCGCGGCAGGGGCAGTCATGCGGGACGTACCGAGTTGCGCGCGATCTCCGAAAACGACCTGAAAGAGGCGCTGAGCCGGGATGCAGCCACAACCGAAATGAACAATCACAGCGATGCGGCGCTTTCCCCGCAGGAGGACTTGAAATGAATACTCCCGAATGGCTCAAACCTGGTATCTATGGTGCCGTGATCGGCGCTGTCTTTGTCGGCGTCGTCGGATTCACGTGGGGCGGCTGGGTAACCGGCGGCACTTCGAATGACCGGGCGATGGCGATGTCCCGTGACGACGTCGTTGCCTCCATGGTACCGGTCTGCCTCGACATGGCGCGATCCGACCCGGCGCGGGCGGACAAGCTTGCAACGATCCGGGCCGCCTCAACCTACCAGCGGCGCGACGCGCTCATGACAGCCGGCTGGGCGACGATGCCAGGAACCGATGCCCCAGACCGAGACATTGCGCAAGCCTGCCTTAAGGAACTGGAACTCTGAGGTCATGCTGTTCAGAGCCGACGATGTGATGGCGCAAAACGGGTCGCACCGTCAAACGCGCGAGCCAGGCATCGCACCGAGTGCCAAAACCGAGATAGGAGCTTGCGATGCCTTCTGATGACAATGGACCGGAAGATCGCGGACCTTGGAAAACCAAGCAGACCCGCGTTCCCCCTGACGTAGACGCAATTCTCAGGCGGGGCCGGGATCGGCTGCACGGCATCCTGCCGGACGGTCTGCCACCGGTGAAGCGTCTTGCAATCGGGGCCGCCATTGCGCTTGCGGCGTTTGGGGCGTGGTCCTCATATTACACGGTGCCGAGTGACTCCGTTGCGATTGTCCAAAGGTTCGGGAAGTACGCGGCCGAGGTCCCTCCGGGGCTGCACTTCAAGATCCCGTTCGGGATCGACGTGACCACGTTGGTCCCGGTCAAGCGCCAGCTGAAACAGGAGTTCGGGTTCACGACTCCGGGTGCCTCCGATCCCTATCAGAGCCCGACGGACGGTCGCCGCGAGACCGAGATGGTGACTGGCGATCTCAACGCCGCGCTCGTGGAGTGGGTGGTGCAGTACCGGATTTCCGAACCCCGGAAGTTCTTGTTTGAAGTGCGCGAGCCAAGCGCGACCCTGCGTTACGTCTCGGAGTCCGTCATGCGCGAAGTCGTGGGAGACCGCACAGTCGACGAGGTGATCACCGTCGGACGCCAGGAAATCGAAAGCGAAGCCCTGCTGAAGATGCAGGCTCTCGCGACCAAATACGCGATGGGCATCAGCATCGATCAGGTACAGCTGAAGAACATCAATCCGCCCCAGCCGGTTCAAGCCTCGTTCAACGAGGTCAACCAGGCACAACAAGAGAAGGAGCGGATCATCAACGAGGCCCGCCGCGAATACAACCGCGTCATTCCGCTGGCCGAGGGCGAAAAAGACCAGCGCATCCGCGAAGCCGATGGCTATCGCCTGAGGCGGATCAACGAAGCCGAGGGCGATGCGGCCCGATTCGCGGCCCTCCTGACGGAATACCGTCTGGCGCCCGAAGTGACCCGGCGCCGGATCTACATCGAAACCCTGCAGGATGTTCTGCCGGGAATTGGTTCCAAAATCATTGTCGACGGGTCCACTGCAAGCATCCTCCCGCTTTTGAACCTTGATCGACAGACAGGAGAGCAACGATGAAGACCCTTTCGCTTATTGCCTCGGGGATCGCGGTTGCCGGGGTCGTCGCTGCGTCATCCGCCGTCTACACGGTCGGCGAGGTCGAACAGGCCATCATCACCCAGTTCGGCAAGCCGGTCGGCGCGCCGATCACCGAGGCTGGTCTCAAGTTGAAACTCCCCTTCATTCAGGAGGTTAACCGGATCGACAGCCGGGTTCTGGAGTGGGACGGCTCACCATCTGACATGCCCACCAAGGACAAGCTCTATATCTCGGTCGATCTCTTCGCGCGCTGGAAGATCACCGATCCTCTGCAGTACTTTTTGCGCCTGCGCGACGAACGCAGCGCCCAGTCGCGCCTCGATGATATCCTCGGTAGCGAGACGCGGAACGCCGTCGCCAAGCACGAACTTATCGAGATTGTGCGCACGACCAGGGGCCGGACACCGCTTCGGGACACGCTTCTGACGGACCAGGAGCTTGCGCAGGACATTGGCGCTCTCGTTCCCATCACGAAGGGGCGGGCGCTGGTCGAGCAGCAGATCTTCGAGGCGGCGGCAGAGAAGGTGCGCGTCTTCGGGATCGAGCTTCTCGACATTCGTTTCAAGCGCATAAACTACAACGAAAGCGTGCGACCCAAGATCTATGACCGCATGATCTCGGAGCGCCGGCAGATCGCCGAACGCTTCCTGTCTGAAGGCAACGGCGAAGCGGCCCGTATTCAAGGCAACAGGGTGCGGGATCTGAACAAGATACAGTCCGAAGCCTATCGCGCCGTCGAGGAAATCCGCGGTGCCGCCGATGCCGCAGCAGCAGCAATCTATGCGGGCGCCTACAATGTCGATGCCGTTTCGGTGGAATTCTACGATTTCACCCGAACAATGCAGGCCTACGGCGACATGATCTCCGACGACACGACGCTTGTCCTGACGACGGACAGCGATCTGTTCCAGTTCCTGCGCGGTATGCAGGGCGAGGCAGACCCAATCCGCGACCCCGGTAGCGACCCGGGCGACGGTGGCGTGGCGTCAAACGGCAGGGACTGACCAGCGCAAGACCTTGCGACGCCGATCGTGACACGCTCAGATGTCGGCGTGGGCCGATAGTTTCGTGGCCAAAGGCCGCAATCATGAATAGAGTGCATCAAGCGGAAGCGGCAGCGGCCAACAGGGCGGTGCCCCCACAGGAAGACGACGGTGCAGGGCGCGGCGAAAGGCTGTTTGCCCTGGGCTTGGTCCATTTCATCGAGCGTCTGTTGCTGGTTGTGATCGTGGCCATGACGCTCCTCGCCGTCGCCTTTGAAATCGTGGCTATCTTTCGCCTTGGCACAATCCTGCTGGCCGATATTCTGCTGATGTTTCTCTACCTTGAAGTGATCGGAATGGTTGCGGTGTATTAAGCCAAACGCAATTCCGTGTTCGTGTATCCAAAATTCATTGCGATCACTGCGATCGGACGGCTGGTCGTCCTGCAGAGTAAGGAAATGGCGCCGGAAAACATACTGATCGAGGCAGCGGCAATTCTGCTGTTATCGATTTCCGCGCTCGTAATTATCTGGGCAATCGGTCAGCAGGCTGCACGGTTGCACCCAAGCTAACCTGCGTCAGCACAATCGATCCGCTCCGATGGTAGGAAGATGCGAAGATAGGCATCTCGACGAACCGATGATGCCTGCATGTTCGCACGCGAGCGCGGGTCGCTCCAGGGGCAATCCAACAACTTAAAGGGTAGAGCCATGGCACCAGCCGGTAGTCTTTCAAAGATTAAACCACAAGCGACCGATCTCGAACGTCGAGTGCTGGCGCATGAACGGGTCCTGCAGGCCCTGATCGCCTACATGGCCCGCACCGAGCCACGTTTCATCGATCATTTGAGAGCACGGTTCGTCGAACCGATGCGCATGGCCCGGCACGAACACGACCACCGCGAAACCGACGACTACGCGGAAGAATTCATTCGCGCCGTGATGCTCCTCGGAGAAGTGCGCGCGCCCAACGCGAAGGAGCAGGATGTGTCCGACAAGCAGCCCGAGCCGCCAAGACGCAAAGGAGCACAGGAGTCTTCCATGAACCGGCCAAAGCAGCGAGGCGGGGTTCAGGTACACGAAAGAAACGGCATCTGGGAGGTGCAGGTAGATGGCAAGTTCCGCGGCGACTACCACCAGAAGGAACATGCTCTTGCCGCTGCGGCCTTGCACAAGTTGTCGCCCCGATGACCGGTAGCACTCATCCGACAGTTCCGCAGGACTTCTCGATCCAGGTGGCTGAGAACGAAGGCATGCCATCGAGACTAGGTTCCAAGGGTTGTTTGCCGCCGGACGTGCGCACGCGACGGCTGACCGGAACGCTCACGCTCGGACTATTGAAGATAGGCGCGGCAACCGACGGGCCCCGTTCCGCTAGGAAAGAGCCAATGAGACACCGAAAGGAACCAAAGAGGCACCCGCTGGCAAAGTTCTTCGCAAGGTTGGCGGTCGTGGCGGGTTTGATCGCGTCCATGGCCTTCCCCGTCGTTGCGCAGGATGGCACTCGTCCCATCCCCGCGAATGCGCAGCCCAAAAGCTATGGCGAGGGATGGGAATGTGATCGTGGGTATCGACGTGACGAAGATAAATGTCTTTCCGTCATCGTTCCGGAGAACGCCTATGCGACGAACCGAACCTATGGCGCAGGCTGGGAGTGTCTGCACGGATTTCAGGAGGTCGATGGCGCGACTTGTCTAGAGGTCGTCGTGCCCGAAGGCGGCTATCTCGACCCTTCAGGACAAAGATGGAGGTGCTTGCGCGGCTACATTAAGGTCGACGACATTTGCCTCGAAGTCGTTGTGCCGGACAATGCGTATCTGTCGGCCGACTCCTATGGCGCCGCTTGGCTTTGCAACCGTGGCTACCAGGTCGAAGGTGAGACATGTGCCGCTATCGCGGTTCCCGACAATGCCTTTCTGAACGCGTCGTCCTATGGCCAGCCCTGGACATGTGAGCGGGGCTATTTCGAACGCGATGACACTTGTGAGGCTGTTGTCGTTCCGGAGAACGCCTATTTCGACGAAGCAAGTTACGGCCCGGGTTGGCAGTGCAATCGCGGCTTTGCCGAGTCCGATGACGGCTGCACAAAGGTCGACCTCCCTGACAATGCACATCTCGACAGATCGGGAAATCGCTGGGAGTGCCACAGGAATTTTCAGCGATCGCAGGGGCGTTGCGTCCTGAACGACTAGCGCTCGCAATTAAAACCGAAACGCGGCTCGCCCGCCCGAACGCTTCATTTGATCGGACCCGGGTAAACCCGCTTGGCAAAGGAATAATCATGGAATCGGACAATGTAGAAAACTCGATGACACGGCTGTCAACGATGGGGCCGCAAGCCCCGCCTGACCTGTCCGCGTCCCGTCGATCTCACACCAGCATAGAAGTAACAAAACGGGTGCCCACAGCGATTGTCTATTGCGAGGGGAACTTCGGGCAGATCGACGGGAAAACCGCAAACGGGCTTGTCCGTCACAGCCAAGCCTACCGCATTCTTTCGGTCATAGACAGCAGACTTGAAGGGCGCGACAGCGGGCAAGTGCTGGACAATGTGAGTAACGGCATCCCCATCCTTGAAGATATTGAGGCTGCGGTTGCGCGTGAAGCAAGTATCCCAGACACGCTGATCTATGGGATGGCCCCCTCTACAGGGAAGATGTCACCTACTGATCGAGAGATCGTGCTAGATGCCATCGCGCTTGGCATGAACATCGTCAGCGGGCTGCATGAGTATCTGAGCGACGATCACGAGATAGCCACCGCCGCATCCGAACGGAATGTCACGATCAGGGACATCCGCAAGCCGAAACCCAGCAAGGACATGCGCCTGTTCGATGGCAGTGTCGCCAGTGTCAAAGCTCTGCGGATTGCAGTTCTTGGCACCGATTGCGCCATTGGAAAGCGGACAACGGCGACCGTTTTGGCCCGGGCACTGAATGCAAATGGCATTAAAACAGTGCTTATTGGCACAGGTCAGACCGGCCTGATGCAGGGTGCCAAATACGGTATCGCAATGGATGCCGTGCCGCCCCAATTCTGCTGTGGCGAGCTTGAAGGCGCGATTGTTGCAGCTTCTGAAGCGGAACAGCCCGACGTCATTTTAATCGAAGGTCAGGGTGCTATGAGCCACCCCGCGTTTTGTACCTCCGCATTTATCCTTCGGGGGAGCCAGCCGGATGCTGTCATCCTTCAGCACGCTCCCAAACGCGCACATCGCTGTGACTTTCCCAATATGCCGATGCCCACGTCTTCGAGTGAGATTGCCTTGATCGAAGCCTTTGCCGATACAAAGGTCATCGGTGTCACGCTCAATCACGAGGGGATGTCTGAGGCCGAAATCACCGACACCATCGCGGCGCAATCACAGAGGCTCGGGCTGCCTGTCACCGATGCATTGGCCCGACCGGCTGCACATTTGCTTGCGATGGTGGTGGCCGCATATCCCGGATTGACGCAAAGGCCTTCGTTGGCCGCGATATGAGCTGCCCACGCATCGAAGTGGATCTGGACAAGATACGCCGCAACACGCAGACACTTGTCGAGCGTTTAGGCCCGCGTGGCATCGGCGTCACAGGCGTGACCAAGGCTGTCTGCGGGCATCCTGCGATCGCTCAAGCTATGCTCGATGGCGGGGCCTTGGGGCTTGCGGATGCACGTATCAGCAATGTGCAAAGGCTACGTGCGGCAGGCATAACAAGCTCTATCACACTGATCCGGACGCCAATGTTAAGCAAGGTCGATCAAGTCGTTCAGTCCTGCGAAGGTAGCTATAACACTGAGCTTTCGGTCATTTCGGCGCTGGCTTCCGCCGCGATCCGTAAAGGAAAAGTTCACGGTATCGTCCTCATGGTCGAAATGGGTGACCTGCGCGACGGGATACTACCCGAGAGCCTGGAAGGTATTGCACAGCAGGTCATGCAAATGTCTGGGGTTGCGTTGAAAGGTATCGGCGCGAACTTTGCCTGTCTGAGCGGGCTTGCCCCGACTACGTTGCAAATGGCCGCTTTCTGCGACCTCGCAAATGAGATCGAGGGGGTATGCGGCCCGTTCCTCAAGATCGTGTCTGGTGGCAACTCAGCCAATTTGCCGTGGGCGCTTGGTGAACACGCGACGGGTCGCGTCAACGACCTCCGTCTGGGTGAGGCGATCCTTCTGGGTGTTGAGCCGGTGTCTGGGGACCAGATCAGTGGGATGCACACGGACGCCTTCACGCTTGTTGCCGAAGTTATCGAAACGAATGCAAAACCCCCGCCTTCCCCTATCGCCCTGATCGATCCATCACCGGGACGACTTCGCATTGTGACACCCAGTGGTGCCTCTGCGCGCATGATCCTCGCGATGGGACATCAGGACACCGACATTCCGGGGCTCTCAATGCCTGTTGGAAGCACATTGCTCGGTGCAACCAGTGATCATCTTGTCATTGGAACGCCCCGAACCCTGCCAAAGGTGGGTTCCGAGGTGAGATTCCAGATGAATTACAATGCGTTGATGCATGCCATGGCCGCGCCGGACATCGAAGTGACACTGTTGGGCGATCAATCCATGCGCCCATCACGGCGTGCCCAAGGCAAGGTCAACCACTTGGCGTTGGTGTGAACGACCTCGCTTGGTCTGGCCGACCTTCAAAAACAAAGGAAGCTGAAAATTGACGCAACTTACAAAAAGCAATCTGTTCAAAGTGTATGACTCCAAACCGGAAACCGCGATGGATAAGACGACGCGTGTCGTCAGACAAATTGTCGACGAAGAAACGGAACAACGTGACGCCAAGAATTCCCGACTGCGCAACGCCCGCCTTGAAAGAGAAGCAAACACGCCACCTGTAACAAAAACTTCAGCAGCGTCTAAATCGCGTCGCTCGAAAGCCGCTTCGACCCGGTAGTTGAACTTCGGAGGCTATGTTTGCGTGATGTGCTCCGCCGGGCAATGGTCACTTCAATCAGGCGGAAATCGGCCAGAGCTGCTCCCAGAACTTCCAAACGTCCCAGCCGATCACAAGGAACCATCCATGACAAACGCAGAGCGATCTCCAGAAAAAACCCACTATATCTGCCAGACCTATGTTGAGATGAAAGGTGGGCGCAACGGGCAGACCGGCCTGAAAATTGCCAAGCAGCTCGAATATTCCACAGCTCCAGAAGCACAAAACAGAGCCGAACGAGAGGCTCAATCAGAGGATTGCGCAGGCGCGGACGCCTACATGGTGACGGAAGATCCAGCCAGTGGGGAAGTTGGCGAACCGAGCTTCCTGGTAAGGCTTGGGAAGGTTCCAGAACTTGACGATTTCTAGAATCCTGAAAATGGCCGCAGTCTACCGGGACTTCCGGCTCTCCGACGGGGCGTGCATTCTTGGATGGTGATCGTGACATGACAAAGCGCGGCCGCGCGTCTGGCATGCGGGTCAGCATAGGGTGTCGTCTGCGCTACAGCTTTCCACAGCCGACGCCCATGATCGCGATGCTGAACGTCCACTATTCGCGCTTCGGCGACCTAGAGCGCGCGGACTATCTCGTGACCTCACCCAGCGTGCCGCTCGAAAGCTACCGGGATGGCTTCGGCAACTGGTGTACGCGCATGCTGGCTCCGGAGGGCGACTTCACCCTGTCGACAGACGGCATCTTCCGCGATACCGGCCAGCCCGATCCCGTCTTTCCCGACGCGCAGCAGCACGCGGTTCAGGATCTGCCGTTCGAGACACTCGTGTTCTTGCAGGGCAGCCGGTACTGCGATACCGATCTTCTCTCGGAGGAAGCCTGGCGACTTTTCGAGAACACGGA
>JBCAXQ010000005.1:0-31692 GCA_038534015.1 Pseudomonadota bacterium
CGAGGACCTGTTGGATCGACCACTCCCCGGAGCTGATCCGATTAATCATGCCCGGTTCTTGGGAAAGATGATCAGGTTTTCAGAGGCCTCGAAACGGACAGGAAAGCCGATCTTGGCTTCGATTGCAGGCCAGTTCTCCGGTCGCGTGACAGTCATCTCGGCGCGGGTCGCGGCCTGGCCGGCCCCTAGCATCGCCTTCAGCAATCCATTGATGGCGACGATGGCGCTGCTGAATCCGAAATACTCGATGTCTTCGAAAGGAAACTTGGATCGCAGGCGAATGGCTGCTTCCCCGGCTTGCAGACCCGTTTCACCTTCCACCACGCGGAATTCGAATGCGGGGAAGTTCAGAAAGAAGAAGCTCTTCAGAACGTTGAGCCCGTCCTTGAACCATCCTGCATTCATGGCTGTGTAAGCAGGAAGCCCGATATAGGTGGGTTGGAACTTCAAAGCCAGCCTTACGCCAACATCCGAATCCCCGGTTTGTTCGATGGCATTCAGAAAAATTCGCCGTAATGGCCGAAAGCCACATCGGAAATGCGGATCGCTCAAATGCGTTTCATCGAGCCCTGTTTCCGCAAGCAATACGTCTGCCGGGAAGCCCTCATCGCGGAGCGTTCGGTAGACGAAGCCCGGATAGTTCATCGGCAACGCCGGGTCGTACGGAGTGAAGCTCTTTTGCTGCATCAAAAAGGTGCTCCGTGGGGATTACACTTACAATGACCGACTTGCCCGCGTCGGGCAATCGCGCACGACGCCCCCTGGACAGTGTGTCGGCTTGCCTACAAACAACGGCGTGTGGGTGTCTCAGATCAAGCACACGGCCCGCACTTCGCGTCACGATGCAAGTGCGGCGTTTCAATCGTGTCCGCTGTGCGTGATTGGATGGGTAGCGTTGGGTACGACGCCCTGACCCGGCGCACCCCGGCCGTAACTTGTTCTGACTGGTGTTGAAGGGCATCGCTGCAAACGAAGTGTGTTTGGGCGGGTAGCGTTACTCGAACGTCCTGTATCGCGCAAAAATCCTTATAGCGCTATCGTCGCGAATGCCCGAAGTTCCCTCAGCTACGGCTGCACCTTAGCGTTTGCGAAACCGCGCACGTCGCCGCCCGGTTCTGGAGTGTGGTCGGTGCAGAGCCGACGTTCGAACAATTCGCAGCAAAGGTCCGTTGTCAGCCCAGACTTACATCTGGCCTCCGGCGGTCGGGGCGGAAAGCGTGCATTTGCGGCATGAGCGAAGGGCACGAGTATCGATTAAAAAGCAGACATTCACTGGCCCCTCAACGGCACTTTGGAGCGCTTGGGCTTCCAACTGATTAATCGTTACGCGAAGCTCGCAATAAACGGACCAAGCACTTAAAGTTGTAAACGCTTCCCACATTTTAAGCTTTGCAAAGCGTCGACAGCGTGCAATTCATCGTCTACCTCAAATGTGAGTTTTTCGATGCTAACCTTGGATCCTTGCCAGAGGCGTTCTTTTCAATATGCCTGATTTTCTGTCCTCTGCGTTGGAGCCGTACAAACGTCCATCTTCGTTGCGGGACGGGTTCTTGGATCAATTCAATAGAATTTGCAACGTTTCACGGTGGTTGGCTAGCAACGAACCAAACGAAAAATCCCTGATTGATACATTGAGTGTATTTACTAGGCTTGCGAACTCCGGAACGAGTGCAACTCTTGCTGCGGAGTTCGCGATAAACCGAATTCAGATCGTTAGGTATGCAGATCGTTTTGGGATTGAAAAATTCTACATCGAACAAGCTGAGATAGACCGAAGTCTAAGTGATCATGATGCCCTATTAGAGGCAATTTACGACCGACAGGATCAGTCCGAAACGAGCACTTTTTTTCTCAGCGATCTTTCCGACGATTGTTTTTTAGAGGCCGACGAGTACGCGAGCCAAGTTGAAGGCACAAAGCGTCTCTTGGAGGGTATTCTGGACTCAGTTGCAAATCGAGGGAAGCGTGATCAACCACGTCGATTGGGGGGCGCTATCGCGTCGTTGTCTAGGTTTGGACGCGGCCTCTTTTCTAGATCGAACTTCGATGCTTTGGCTTCGATCCATCACGAGATCGCAGAGAACGCGCTGTCGCACGGAACCTACTCCAGGCTGAATCATAGAAGCTGGCCCAATACCAATCCCGCATTTGGGAACAGCTTCCATTTGCAGGTGAGATCTCTCCCTCTCACAAACGCTAACGGCCCAAAGATTCGCGACCTTCATCCCGAGTTCAAAACATATGCGGATCGGCTTATGCAAAGATCCGGATCGGCGTCTCTAACCTGTTGGGTGTTCTCCTTTTGCGATACAGGGGGAGGAATACTCGCTCATGTCAAAGAGTTTGGGCAGCAAGAGGTCGAAAAAGGGCATAACGTTTCGATCAGAACCCTCATCGATGAAAAGCTCTCGACCAGAGATTTCTCCGGATCAGGTTACGGGCTGGAGAAGGTCTGCCAGTTTACAGAGCAACTTGGTGCGTTTTCGTTCATCGAGACACCCGGTTCATCTTTCGCGTATGACGGGCTTACTAGTGAGATGTTTGAGGCGGGCGGTCGAGTTGAACGAGGAACTATGGTTTCGATTGTGATTAATTCGAGCATACAAGATGCAGTACCGGGTAATTGACGTACCGATCAGCCGAGATGTTTTGTTCTCGGACACTGCTGCGGTCGATAGAGCCGTTGCGACTTCAACTATTGACGCAACAGAAGCAGCGTTCAGTTTACGGCGTCGGAATCGCCTAAAACCTTTCGATACCATCGTATTCAGATTATCCGTTGATGTGGATTGGTCGAACCATCCAGAAGTCACTCAGGCTATCATTGATGGCCTTAGCAAGCGAGTTGGAAGAAACCCTGAGAATCCTCAAAGAGCACTATACTCAACGAACTACAAACCATGCATCGTAGATGTTCGTACAGGACATGAATTAACACCTTCCGATAACGCACTTCGTGAGATAAAACTTATAAAGGAGCATGAATTATTTGATATAGTTATGAACTCTGATGCGTTATTCGAGCATAGTAGATCTACGTTATTTGGTTTGCCGTCTGGCCGATTATCTGACTATTTTTTTCGTACTGGAAATCTTCAAATAAGTCAGCAATTTACAACAGCTGCCTTTTTTTGGTCCTTGGGGAGAATTAAGGACGTCGATCACATAGTCTCTGATACATGGTCGATTTCCACCACAGCCGCACGTTTCGCCGATCTGCTAAAAAAGTACTCTCAACGAGATGAAGTCGGGTGGACTTATCTGTCACGATACCTTCCTAGTTCGGTTGAAGCGATCGCAGAGTTTAGGCGAACACTCGGACAGTTAGCAGAGGCTAAGCCTTCAGGAGAGAGATCCGCGAAACTGTTGTTTTTATGCAGCTTTTCTTCAACAGGTAAGCTCAGAGACTCCGTTGATGCCTTAGTGGCCGAGTTCTCAGAGCTGGTCGTATCTGAGTTTATTTCGCTTTTCGCAGCAGATAACGAGTATCAGCCATTATGCTCAATAAACCCGGTTCTCAAAGAGCTGGGGTTAAGCGGCTCTGACCATGGTGTTCTTGAACCTAACATCCGCATCAGAGATATTAATGCTGCGAGTTACTTTCCGGACTATCGCTCTCCTGAACCCGAACGTTTCTTGGTCGGAGATGCCAAGGATAAAGAATTTTTTGAGCGTTATTCAGGCCAAGGAATTTTTAGCGTCTTTCGAACGGGTGCGAGCGGCAGCTACTTCAGCGATAGCGGGGCAGATACCAAAGGACGACACCATGCGTTCCATGTCGATGCAGGGAATTTGATTGGTTCGAAACCGTTTGCCAAACGATTTGGGGAGTGTATGCGCGGTACTACCTTTGGAGCCCTTGACGGTATCTTGATGGTGCCAAGCAGCAACGGAAACCTACTGCTAGATCAGTTTGTCGCGACTATGTCCGTGGGTGAGCCGTCGATTTTTCGAGCTAATTCTCTCGGGTTGGAAGCACCGCAGCAAGAGCTTGTCGAGTTTCTTAAGACCGGGCGGGGCAGGACACTTTATGTTCTCATCCCGATGTCGATCACTGGCCACTCGCTTCAGAGATTTCAGGTTCGTCTTCGGGAAATAGTTGGGGGGCCAGAGAACATTTGCTGCGATGTGCACCTGATACTCGCCGTCTTAAGACCGCCAGAGCAACGAAAAGTTGACGAAATCACGCGGTTCTTCTTTCGTGAAGATGGTGATGGGACGAAGGGCAGCCTGCACATCACTGTCATTGAGTCGCTGGTGATGCCGAATTGGCAGGAAAGTCAGTGCCCTTGGTTTCGTGAGCTTAGATCGATTTCTAGAACTTTGAAGGCCGAGAGCCTCCCCGCCGAGATTGACCACATCTTTAGGGCAAGAAGGCGTGTGCTGAGAAATTCAAGTACGGGTGGACTGAAAGGCACGGAAGTTTTCTTTGTACCGTTTGAGCTGTCCGGTTTGATTTTCAATTCTGGATCTCGTTTTCTCGATCGCGCGAAAATGGCCGTTAGATTGGGTTCACAACGTGATCAAGTGAGAGGTATCTTCTCCAAGCAGAACCTGCCAGATGCCTCGGAGGCTGATTTGTGCTGCGCGGTTGCTAGTTCTGTTCAACATTGGCGGGAGCGGGTGAGAAGGACGGCTTTGAATCCAGTCTGCATAGATGCCTCCACAATCTCAAATAATAATGGTTTCAACGAGTCGAAGCTTCGCGCCGCACTCTGGCGTTCTTTGACACCAACTGAACTTCGATATGGCGCGCGCGCTGGCTCTGATTTCGTCTCGATGGTCGGCCGCATCTTTCAAAGTCAAATCAGTGATGCAAATTTCTCGAAACTAGAACTTGAGGCACTGCTTGCGTTCGGCCGGGAAGTTCCAAGAGCTCAATCATCCACAATTGTGGATTGGGATTGGCGTGAAACGAAGTTTCTTGCTCGGCACATCAATTGATGACTGGAACTGCGGCGCACATCCCCGAATAGTCGGATCGACGGATGTCCGCTCTGAAGCGCGGCGATTGCGAGTTTTATCAATCCCGCAAGGACCGCTCTGGGTCGCCGATGCTTCTCGGCCTTGTCCGCTTCCTGCGCACGGCTGTCGTTCATCTCCGATCCCGCTAACGTCTGTTCTCGATCAGAATTGATGTTCAGCCAAAGCTGAGGGGACTTCGGTCGTTCGCCATGGGCGCGATACACGGATTTCTGCGCGATGCACGAAATCGCTTCGCGATAGTGTTGAGCGTAGCTGAGCGTTGCGCTTAGATTGGCGTGCATTGCGAACGGGTGACTGAGGGTTGTGTCCTTTGTGTCGAGGCAATCTTGCCTCGGCTGACAAAGGATCAAAGCCATGAACATTCAAAGCAATCCAGCGACGCCGCTGCGTGCCCGGATGATTGAGGATATGAAGGCACGCGGTCTCGGGCCAATGTCGCAGCGTGCCCATTTGCGGGCCTGCAAGAAGTTCGCAGCCTGGCTCGGTCGTTCGCCGGAGACGGCAACACCGGATGATGTGAAGCGCTATCAACAGCATCTGGCCGAGAGCGGCGTCAGTGTCGGCGTTCGCAATCAGACGATGACCGGGGTGAAGTATCTCTGCAGCGTGACGCTTCGCCGGCCGGACCTGGTGTCGGAGATCTTTCAATTACGTGAGCCAAAGCGGATCCCGCTGGTGCTGTGCCAGGCGGAGATCAAGCGCCTTCTGGCCTTGGCGCCGGACTTGCGGTCGCGGACCATGCTGTCGCTGGCCTATGGATGCGGTTTGCGCGCCAGTGAAGTGGTCAAGCTGCGCGTCTGCGACATCGACAGCGAACAGGGGATCATCCGCATCGTCCAGTCCAAGGGACAAAAGGATCGCCATGTCATGCTGCCATCGGAGATCCTGGATCTCCTGCGCGAGTGGTGGAAGGAGCGCCCAACCCGAAAGGATGGCGGTGTGCCCCCGCTGGAACGCTGGCTGTTTCCGAGCCGGGTTGGCCGCAGCCATGTTACCTCCCGCCAATTCACGCTTATCCTTGAAGAGGCCGTCACCGCTGCTGGGATCAAGAAGCGGGTGACGCTGCACACGTTGCGCCATTCCTTTGCCACTCATCTGCTGGAACGCGGAACCGACATCCGGGTCATACAAGCTTTGCTGGGGCATGCCACGCCGACGACTACGGCGGGGTACGCGCGGGTCGCGACGGGTATGATTGCAGCGGTGGATAGCCCGCTGGATGACCTTGGCGCACCAGGCAAACGTCCAAAGGAACCTGATGAAGTCGCAAGACGATCGGATGACCGATGCGCTGGAACGCATCGCGGGCGCGCTCGAGCGTACGTCGCCCGAGCCGGGTGATCTACCGGACTGGAGCAGCGCGAATTCCTGGATGTGGTCGGTGGACCCGGACAGGCTGGTGCCTGTGCCGCGTGTGAACCGGGTCGAGATGGATCTGCTGGTCGGCATTGACCGGGCGCGCGACACGTTGATGGCGAACACGCTGAACTTCGCGCGGGGCTTTGCAGCGAACAATGCGTTGCTCTGGGGCGCGCGCGGGATCGGCAAATCCTCGCTCGTGAAGGCAGCGCATGCGGCGGCCTTTGCAGCGACTAGAGGGCTGCACCTCGTCGAGATCCAGCGCGAGGACATCCCGGCGATCGGGAGGCTGATGGACTTGGTCCGCGACGTCGAACAGCGGTTCCTGATCTTCTGTGACGACCTGAGCTTCGACAAGGATGACACGCATTACAAATCGCTGAAGGCGGTGCTGGATGGCGGGATCGCCGGGCGGCTGGAGAATGTGTTGTTCTATGCAACGTAGAACCGGCGCCACCTGATGCCGCGGGACATGATCGAGAACGAGCGGTCCTCGGCGGTCAATCCGTCCGAGGCGACGGAGGAGAAGGCCTCGCTGTCGGACCGCTTCGGCTTGTGGCTCGGGTTCCATCCGTGCGGTAAGGACGAGTACCTCGCAATAATCCGGGGTTACTGCGATCGGTTCGGGCTCGAGATCTCGGACGATGACCTACGCGCCGAGGCGATAGAATGGCGCCAGACGCGCGGAACCGTCTCGGGGCGCGTCCCTGGCAATACGTGCAGGACCTCTGGCCGGCCGCTGCGGAGTTGCGGTGAGCGGCTGAAGCTATTCAGCGGCGTGGCCTGTCGTGCTCTGGCGCAATGCGCGCAGGCTCTCGATCAGGGCCAAGCGCGCCATTTGGACGAAGCTGAACTCGCTCGGTGACAGAGCGTCAAGCTCATCCAGGGCCATGTCAATTTCTCGCGCGCGCGGGTTGTCATAAGTCTGGTTACCGTGCACGATATAAGGCACTTGAGCGTCGGCGAAACCCGTCCCCTCCTCCCGGAAGACGATGCGTTTACCCTCCAGAAACGGCTTTAACTCGAAATCGGACGCAACTTCCTCAAGCTCTTGACACTCGACATCGAGAGCAATTGCGAAGTGTTTCGCCAGTGTTTCTTGAAACTCCTGATCGCCTCCATGATTGTCCCGCACGAGGTCACTCCGGAGTTTTTCCGCCGCGAGATCTGCCAGCAGAGAGGCTGGACGATCCGAAAGCGGTACTTCCGGGACATCGACTTCACGGCGGTCGCGGTACAGACGGCATCTGGTGATGGCGCGTCTGTACTCCCGCTGCAACGCATCGTGGCTTGCGGTGATCGGCTTCGTCTGTTCCAGCGCTTCTTCGATCGTGCGCAATCCGGCCTCGCCAGGATATGTGTACTTCCAAGCGCTAAGTTTGGTCTCGATCTCATGGATTTCCTTGAGCCTGTCCTGCACTGAGCGGACTTCGTGCATGAAGCTTGTGGCGGACGTACCCGGAACTCCGATCCGGTACATGGCCAGATCGAGCGCAGCGCCGAGGTGAATGAGTTCGACAAGCGTCCACGGAGTTTCGCGAAACGTGTCGATCCACTGGTCGAGAAACGTGGCCTCCAGCGAGAGATCGCTGCGACGGCGTCGGCGATGGATCAGGTTGCGGCAGGTGGCGTGGAGCCAGCCATCCAGATCCGTACTGGGTCTTCCCGGGGTTGCCTCGAAGAACTCCTTGTCCAGAAGTAAAAAGTAATGCGCGGGCGCGGTCATGAATTCCGCCAGACTGCGCGGAAGCTTTCCGATTGCAACCTCGGGGACTTTGGTCTCGCGCCGCAAAACGGCCTCGCGCAGAACGACATAGGCCGCCGCGGTTGGCATCGGCAGCGTCGGATTGGCGTTGAGATCCTCGGCGATGTGCCGCGCCGCCTTGCTGTGCGGCGTCCAGTCCCGACGCTCGGAGTCATGCCGTTTGAAGTACGCGCGCGCGCGCATGTAGTCTTTGATCGAACCCTGGTCGAGCACGAAGCGGTCGCGGTAGTAGGCAAGGACAAGCGTATTGGTGATTACAGGGCCTACGCGTCGCGGGGGCTGGTCAATCCCTTCAAGGTGATCGAAGAAGGTTATCTCGACTGTTTCTTCGGCCTCGATCACGAGACGATCGAGAAAGCCCCAGGGTACGTCGGTAAGCCATTCGACCGGCTCGTTCTCTGAACCAGAGGTTTCAGGATCGTCCTCGGATGCAGCACTCGAGCGCTTTGCCTGACGCGGGAAGGGCAGGGCGATGCCGATGCCCTGCCGGTCCTCCGGGTTGACGACATCGAGATGGCCGTGAAGTTCGCCTTTCAGGGCCTCCCGAGCGAGCCCCGGTTGCACATCGGCTGTCGCCATGAGATGGTAGAGCATGAAGCCGACCGGGCGCGCCAGGCCCTCGCTGACATCACTCGGAGCGATATGCAGTTCGAACGTCTCAAGATCCTCGATCGTCGGCGCCTGGCGCGTAAGCGTAATCTCGAAGGACAGTTCAGGATCGCCTGATCCAGCGAGGCGCCCGGGGATCACGGTGTCGCCTACAACAATGGACTCGTACATCAGTTCGTCCGGGTTGCTCGACGCGGACTCAGTGCGCGAGTTCGACTTGGGGGATGTCACACGCAGCAGATTGTCGAACGATTTTGACGTCACGCTCCAGAGGCTTCGATCGCGCGCGGCCGTCGAAAGTGGTTTGTCCAGAAACTTGAAAGTCGCAAGGTAGTCCTGCGGGAAAAATTCAGAAATGCCGCCTGTCGCCGAGATGATCGGTTCGATCCTGAGCCATTCGGCCGCATCGGGGACACGCACCACTGCTGCCGGACAAAGACGCTGACCCGTTTCCTCCGATACCGCGAGATGTGCAATTGCGAGAACGTACTCTGTGCCGTCCGGGGTCGCGGTGACAATCCTGAGTGCCTCGGGACCTGCTTCGTCGCGGATCGATATCAGGAACAGCCGTGCCCCGCCACGATTGTCCCAAAATACATCATACACCGTGCACCTACCTGAATTATCGTTTGCGACCGTTAACGCCTTTGTTACCTTATTGACAGTTGTTTCGGGAGAATACCAGTGACTGAAGATGGAAAAGACGAGGCGTCGGTGGACGTATCTACCAGCGCCGACGAAGTCCCCAGGATCACGATCATGGGCCCGTCGCAGTCGGGCAAGACTTTGATGATCTCGACCCTTCTGAACTTTCAGAGTTTGGTCGAAGATGTAATTGAAAACGATGAGGAATTGGATCGCTTGTCGTTCGTGCGGCATGAAGACGGCAATCGCGACGATTTCGACAAGATTGATCGCGCCTTCAAGGGCATTCTTCGCGCCGAGCAACCAGAATCGACGATAGATGCTTATCAGATCGCGTTCGACATGCTGACCCGGGCCAAGAAGCAACAGGGCTCGACACTCGGCCGGTTGCGCCAGACTCTGTTGCGGCGCCGGTCTGACATGACGGGATATGATCCGACGCGCTTTGTCCTGCGCGACGGTCCCGGGGGGGCGCTCAGCGAGGCGACGCCGGATCAGGAACACAAGACATATCTGGAATGGCTTCACCAATCCGAGGGGATCATCGTCTGTCTGCCCGTTCAGGAGCAGGACTTCATCGACGAGCATTTCAACCGGCTTGAACACGAGTTGCAGCGCCTGCTGAAGACGAAACCGCCGCTACGCTACATAGCTGTGAGCCTGACGAAGTTCGACACTCTGTTTCCTGATGTCGGAGCACGGGCATTCCAGATGGCGACTGATCCCTATGTCGCGATCGAACGGGTGAAGCGCATCAAGAAGGGGCCGTTTTCCGACGTGTTCTCGGTTTTGCGTGGTCTTGAAGGCGTTCCCGTCGCCTATGGTGACGAAGAGATCGAGGTGAAGCTGTTCCCGGTATCCACGTACGGGTTTGTTGCTGGCCGCGGATCGGCCAATTACTACAGGGTTCCGGCGCAATCCGAAGATCTCCCTGAGAAATCGGGTCTGATGACGCGGATCGTGAGCAAACGGGAACTCGACGCAGATGCACGCCTGAGGGACCATTACCCGGAGCCGATCATAGACGCGATGGCGCGCAGACTCTGGCGACCGTTCAATCTTGTTGCACCGTTCTACTATGCGGCGACGGGGCAGGCTGCGACCCCTCATTGCTTTACGCTGGACGACCTGGACTAAGCTTGCGAAACGCCCCGACATGACGGCGGATACCATCCAACTGCATCGCTTCACCTATGGGAAGCTGATCGCAGGCAATCAGCAATCGGGCCCGATCGTTTCGAAGTACGAGCATCAATTGACCGGGCGGAGCGTCGGTTTTCCCGAAGACCTGACCGAGTTTTGTCAACCGACGCGGTTCTTTCGGGGATGGCCCGGAATCAATGGCTTGGTGGATCACGACTGGGCGCCCCGAGGTGCGTTCTTGTACCGACCGGTGAGTGCCTCCGGAAAGCTGTTCGGGATCTTCGCGCGGTTGCAGGGCCGCTCTGAGGGTGGCGAGGGCAAGGCGGGCCGGACCTACACGCATTGCTCAGGATTGGTTTGCGCCCTGCGTAATTGGCACCCGGGTGTCGTCTGGCGCGCTTATGATATTCTTTTCGCCTCGTATGATCGTTCGCAAGAAATTGACGCAGGAGGGCCTGATGTCGAAGACGATCCGTATCGCCTGAACAAGGCGCCGGTCGACGTTTCGGTGAACAAAAGTTGGCGTACGGCTCGTGAGGATGCAACCCGCCGGGGAAGCTTCCTCTTCTCGTCCGGAGAGAGAGATCGAGACCAGGTTCGTTTCCTGAACGAGTCAGATGAGCGGACGACGCCATGTCCGGATGATGCGGTTGTTCTCTCTGCGATGTTGCTGCACGGAATCGAGGAAGACCTAGCAGCGGGGTTGGGTGCCGCCGAACCTTTGCATCTCAGCAAAGCATCGTTTTCAGTCGGATTGAAGCCGCGTGCACGGGGCGCCGGAGACGGGTTTCGGCTGCAATACTGGCGGGAGAATAGACAGATCTTTGTGAGTTTTCCTGGTGTTCTTCAGCGGGAAGACCCCTATGATCTGACGCGGACCAGCTTCTACGATACGGGGGACTTGCGTTGGGACGGATCCGGCGAGGCGGACCCGCCGGAGGCAGCGACGCAAACGACCGGCACGGAACTGGCTCCGCGCGCTGCGTCCGAACTGGGGCCGGGTAATCCGGGCGTCACGTGGAAGGCATGGAAGAGCTTCGACCAGAGCCTCTTCGAAGGGAATGTGCTCGAGGGTGGATTTCTTTCCGTTCTGGCGCAGCATGTTGAACGCAGTCTCGATGCCGATGATATCGCTTCGATCCGTGCCTTCGGCCAGGAACGTGCATACCGCAACCTCATCAATCGCACCGGAATGGCCGGGATTGCGAGGTTTCGTGACAAACAGCGGATACTGAGCGCTGGTCGCGTCGTCACGCCGATCGGCCAGGTCAACGACATCGCCGCAATTGTCCAGGATCTCGGAAAGGTCGGTGAGTTGCTGAGCCTGCGCAAGGAGCATGCAGGACTGGTTTGCGATGGCGCGCAATTCGCAATGTTCGCGCTGCGCGTCGTGAATGCGCTTTGCCGTTTCCGAAGCGCGATCGGCGGTTGCCGAGATCTTTGGGCACTGATCGTCTTTGAAGCCGTGAAGATCGATCCGGCGCGCGGGCGGGCCGCTCTACTCGCGTATGCGGCCGCTGTTCCGAGCTACATGAGCCACAGGATTCGGATTGCGGAGACGGGCACCCCGAGTTTCGGCGAATTGGACAGGTTCCTGAAGGACTTCGACGCGCATTTCGATGCAGCAACGCCAGCGCCGAGGGTCCTCGGCCCATTTAGTGGCAAGATGGCTGCCGTCTTCGGGGGGACAGATCCCCAGGGTTTGGCGGCTGCAATTGAGATCGTTGTGCGCGAGACTGATCCTCTACATGTCGAGCGGATGATTGAGTTTGATCGTGCGAACTTCAGCCAGATCCGTCTGCGATCATCGCCGTTCTCAGCGCCTGTCAGCGCGCGTCCTTCCGTTAAAAGGGCGATTGGTGGGGCGACCCGCCTGGGTAACGAAGTTTGGCGGATCCTGTCAAAGACACGATGAACGCGCAGCGCGTGCGGTCTGCTCAGCGAACCACGCGAATGCTGCGGCCACCGTCGCGTCTTACATTGCGCCGCTGCGCCGCAGCGCTCGCAGCGTGTGCTGCTCCGGCACCCGCCGCGACCTTCACCGAAGATGAACTGACCGATCGCAGCGTCTCACGGGCACCACTCACCAGAACGAGTACGGACTTCTCGTCCGGTTCTTGCGGGTGTTCCCAGAAGGCAAGGTCGTGCGCGACGAGCCATCGAGTGACGCGGTCAAAGCTGGAAGCAGAGCGCCCGCCTTGCGGCTGGAGATAGCGGCCGTCATCCTCTGCGCCGGCCGGTCGTTGTGCTGGCAGGCTTAGAAACGCGTCAATGTCACTTCCGACAGGTGTCAGCTGACTTGTGCCGATCATTGCGCAGAGGAGGACCAGCGAGTCGATTGCGATCGCAATCACCAGCGCCATCATTGCGAGCGAGGATCCATCACGCATAAGTGCGGCCTGGGCAAGCGCGAAACCGTGCGCGTTGTCATCACCAGTGGTGCGCAGGCGCAGCAGACTCTCAGATGCCTCACGCGTTTCCGAAGGCTCCAGCCTGCTCTTTGCAATGCACGTCTCGCCGGTCCGGATCAGGCTCTGAAAATCGCCCTCGGATGCTGACACATCGGTTCCGACGCACTCTTGACGAAACTCTGCGAATTCCGCCGAGGCCTGCTTGAGCGCGCCGACCTCGTTGATAAGACGTTGACGGGCGCACTCGAAGCCTTGTGGGATCTCGCTCCCTTGCGGAACGCCATTGTTGGCGAACTGATCGAGGGTCTCACGCATGGCCTTGCATTCCGCCACGACCTGATCGAATGCACCGAAATCGAGTGACGTCTCGAAGAGTTGCAGATTCCGGTCGACCAGATCGACACGGTCGCGCACGTCGAACGAACCGGATTCATCGATGCGCGTGATCAGCGTATCAACCTCCTCGCGCTGAGTTTCGAGATTGGCAATGGTTTGCTCGAGGTCGGCGCGCCTTGTGTCGAGCGAGGCCGTCGGGACAACGGTCGCATCATTGCGGAGATTCTCGACGTTGGTCAGCCGCTCCTGCAATTTATCTTCGACAAAGCTAAGTTCTGCCTGAACTTCTCGCTGCTCCGTGTCCGCGGTACGATAGGCTGGTCCGATACCTGTGACTGCCTCTTTCTGTTTTGTCCGTTCGAGTTCGAGGTCCCGGGTTTCAAGTTCGGTAATCTGCTCGCGTAAGGCGGTGATCCGACGTTCCTCGCGTGCGATCTGCGTTTTCTGCGCCGTCGCTTGACTCTGGCGATTGCTGGCGTCGGATGCCAAGGCTTGCAACTGGTCCTTCACGTCGGCGATTCGGGAACTGATCGTCGAGCGTTCGGCGTTCAGTTTGTTGCGTTGCTCCCGTTGCTGACGGCGATATTGATCCGGTGCAGAAACAGCGACTTCCAGAAGCTCTTTCAGCTGGGCGCGCCAGGTCTGATAGGTCTGGCCAGACGCAGTGACGAAGGCTTTTTGACGCTCTTGCAATTGGCTCTCGAGCGTGCGGTCGAGATCGTTCAGGATCTGTGAAACCTGCAATTTGGTCCGTTCGCCGGTCATTTCTTTAGTCCGGCCCTGATCGATGAAGCTGAACAGGCTGGCGAATGAGAAGAAAACCGAGATCGACGCACAAAGCAGGAAAATGCTGGTACCGGCAATGAACGGGACAGCGCCGAGGACCCAGTTTCGGGCAAGCCACCAACTTATGACAAAGAGCAATGCCTGAACGGAGAAAGTGATCGCTGCGGCGACAACTTTGACGCCCATGAACTCGATCATTCCGTAATACGTCGTATAGAAAGAAGCACCAGACATGACGAGCGACGCCACGAACAGCAACACCGTCTTCCACTCGTATTGGCCGAGAAAACCTGACGATCTTTGCGCAGTGGTCATGGTCATGACGCGTCGAACTCCATCTCGCTACACGGGGTCACTCATATCACGTTTGAACTGAACTGACAGGTGCCGAGTCGTCAGGCTGCTGAGTGTTTCGCCCCAAGACAGTTGGTGTGTCTTTGCACTCGGACTGACCACGTCGCTGAGCGGCTGGCCGTAGTGGTCAGACGTCCAGGCAGGGATACCGTCCCTCAGCAGCATCTGCGGACCTGAGCGAGCCGCCTGCAAGTCCATCCCTTCGACCGATGCACGTTCGTGTGGGGTCCCAAGGAACAGCGCGAACCAACAGCGCAGCCACGTGAAATTGTTGCCGCGGAGATCTTCGAAGCGCGGCAGATTCCGGCTGCTGCGCCCTTCCCGGATCTCGGCCACTGAATTGCGCGGGAACCGTCGCGCATTGATCCCTGCGAAGAGACCGCGGATGAATATGACAATCAAGAATGCAATGAGCAGGTCCAGCAGACAGGACAGCAGGAAGGTGCGCCCTCCGATGGAGAATGCCAAGGGCATCTCGGCGGACGCGGACTGCACGCCCCACCGGTCTTGGAAGTGCAGCGTGACTGTCCGCGGTGTCGGGCTGCTGAGAAATTCGGCGACGCCGAGTATGCAGACGCACCAGAAGTCCGTCTCCGGATAGATCTGAGCGGTGGTCTGTGACGATCCGGGATCGCTCACCTCGATCCGATGATCGATCAGAGAGGACCAGAAATGGTCATGCTCGATGCGAAAGTCATCCTCGATCCGAGCGGGGTCGAGTGTCGAAACGAGGTCCGTGAACCGGAATTTACCCTCGGTCTGTCCCGCAAGAAGCTCGTTTTCGGTCATGCCGAGGTGACCGGCGCCGGTATCGTCATCGTCGTGGGCAATGAGCTCAAGAACCAGTGGCGGGGCCGCAAGGCGCAGACGTCGACCAAGAGACGCAGGATCACCCTCCCATTCGCCCGCAGGAGAAATGGTGAGGTTCAATTGCAATGTGTCCAGCGAGACCGCGTCCGCGGCCAGACCAGCCCTCCGCATCAGCCGGAACGTCAAAGGTGTGTTTCGCTGGATGGCGATGTCCGCGTCAAAGGGTATCTCGGTACCGTTCGGTCCCAGGAGATAGACGAAGTCTGGCCAGCCCCCACGCGACAGCCGGACAGCGCCGTCGATCTCTGCGCGTGCCATCAGGTCGAACCGGCCGATCTCGGCCTCGGCGCCGCCTGGAACCAAAGAGCTCAGCACTTCGTCCGGAGCGCAGTCGGCGGGGCAGGTCTCTGCCGCCTCGAAGGGACCGATCTCCAGATCGACCCGTGTGTCGAAGACCGTGAACGCGACCTTCTCGCTGCGGGGCGGTGCGAAGCCCGGTAGACGTACTTGCGCGGTCGCAAAGTAGGCCCCGGAGGCATCGGCAGTATAGGGCGCCGTGGCGCGGTTCTCGGAATCGTCGCGGGCCATCTGAACAGGGTCCGAGATCGCAGCACTGCCCGCGCTCGCCTCCTTCTCGTTGATCTTCAAGCGAAACGCGGCACGGCTGTCGACATTGGCGAAGTCAACGAGGCCGCCGGTGACATTGGGGTCCGCGAGTTCCGTGACGAACTGATAGTCGCGGCCCTTGATCAGTCGGTAGTCTCCCGTCCTCGCATCCGTCGCTGCCTCGGTGCCGTCCGTGTTGAAGATCTTCAAGAGCGCCGTCGATTCGATGCGGAACAGGAGAAAGACCGAGTCGTCTAGCGGCTCCGAGAAGTTCAGTCGGTACTGACCGGGTGCGAGACCCGTCGTGTAGCGGAAGTGTTCAACTTGGCCTCGCAACCTGAGACCTTCGAAGTTCCGGTCACCCTGTGCCATCTCTGCCGTCAACGTTGAGCGTTCAGGACGTCCCCGGTCCACGTCGCCATCCGTGTAGGTCGGCAGGCGCTGCCCGACGGGCGCGGTCGAGACGGCGATGATTTGGGAGATCGAGAACGGACTGTCGATTTCGATGCTTTGGGGACCGTACCTGACGAAATCGCCGATCACTTTCGTATCCGTCTCCGTGATGCCCGCGATGATTTCCTTGAGCGCAGCCCACAGGCTGGGTCCATCGTTGACGGTCCAGTTTCCATCGCCGGCGTCGCCGTTAAAGGTCTCCAGAAGCGCGTCGCGCACGCCCTGCCGGACAACGGTGTCGGTCAACTCCCCGGTTCCGCTGCCGTCGATCAGCAACCACTCGACGCGAAGCGTACCGTTCTTTCGGTTCAGGCGCTGACGATGCTGTTCATAGGAGGTCCGAAGCATCTCGGCCGTCAAAGGTACCGGCGGATCGGGGCGTTTATCTTCCGGTGCTTTCGGCAAGGAAAGCGCATTGTCCGAAAACCCACCGTCACCGAAGAAAATCAGGTAGGCATCCTCGCCATCCTTCGCCTGCTCCGCCAAGGTATGCAGCATTACCTCGATCGGGCCGTACGGGGTGCCTTTGTCTCCGCGAAAAAGGTCCGTGAGTTCGCGCACGACCGCCCTGTGCCGGCCCGTCGTCTCCATGCTGTGTTTGACGTAGATGTCCTCGAGCCCAGCGAGTGATCCAACATTTTCGGCCGTGAGCGGTGCGCCCGATGGAGATAGCAACTCGGAGCCAAAGCGGTTCAGGAATGACGACATCCGAAGCGTGAACAAGCGATCGCGGTCTGGTCGCCCGTCAATCGTTGCGGCGAGGATTTGAACACCGAACCCGGGCAACCGATAGCGCGGTGACATCGAACCACTGTCGTCGGCAACGATGCCGATGACCTTGGCACCGGCTGGCGGGGCCGCGAGGACGGCGAAGAGGAAAATCAGAACGAGGGCACGAACCAAGGTGTTCATTTGTATTTGGAACTCCAGATACTCCGCACGGCGCCGGAAGTCGCCTCAAACGCGTAGACCTCAGGGAACTTGTCGGTTCCGAACGCATAATAGGCCCGCCGCGGCTCGGCGGAACGCATGTGCTCAAGCATCATCATCCACGGACTTGCAACATCGGCCTCGAAACATTCGTAGGTGGCGCGTGCGACGCCGAGATCGTGATCGGAGTCCTCGAGGATGATCAGATCCACCGCCGCCTGATCCGGGGTCCTTTGCAGACCATCGTTGCGTACGTCGTGGCCTTGCGCCGAGATCATCCGGCACAGCCTGAGATAGACCTGCCGCATCGCTCCGAGATTGGCATAGGTGTCAGGTAGGATTTGTTCTGCATGAGCAAGACCCTGGCTCATTGACAGGAAGGGTTGCCGGAACAGAGCGAAACTGGCTGCCTGCTCGAGCGCCTCGCCGGGATTTGCTTGCTCAAGCTCGGTTCTCAATCCGATCGCCTGTGGAGAGAGCACGGCCAACCGGTGAGCATGCCGCGGAAAAAGCAGAGACAGTGTGTCCTGCAGCGTCGTCGCCGTGGTTAACGCCAGGCGTCTGACCGTTTCGAGATCACCAGCCTCATGCCCGTCCAGGAACAACCGCATATGCAGGGCGTTACGCAGGAATCTCGGAGACTTGCCGACCGCCGGGTTTGGATTGGCGTTCTGGAGGGGGTTATCGATCCGGAAACGCGGAAAGGCGATCGTCTCGAACGTTCTTCGCTCAGCAACAAGGGTCAGTAGGTTAAACTCACAGATGTTGCCGGCTTTCTGTCTCAAACGGCTGACATCAACGGCGAAGTTACTCCGGAACGCCTCGTCGACCAAAGTATCGGCATTGTCGTCCAGCAACATTTCCTGACGTAGACTGCCGAGCGCATAGCCACGGCGATATACAAAACTTGCTTCGACAGCGGTCGCAGTGTTGTTGGTCTCCTCGATCACTGTGCCGCTGCCCGGATCAACGCGGCTGACACGATACTGCGATCCATCGCGCCGCAGCAGCGTGTCCTGATCATAGGACAGACCAAAGTCCGCGACCGGATGCGTCGCGCGAACGTCTGCCCCTCCTCCCTGAGCATTGGTCCGGACGCGGAAGTACCTGAGCCGTGGATTTATGTCCGTCGAGTTCAGTGAATACGCCGGTTCATAGCTTTTCTGGCGCTGGACCTTCAAATCGGGCCGAACGCCTTGGGCAAGTTCGAAGAGCCTGATCAGACCCCTTCGGGTCGGGCTGATGCCCAATGGTCGGACGATGTGGGGACGGACATCTATGATCCGGAAGAATGCCTCGATCCGCCGTTGCGGGACCATCTTGCCGCCCTGCGCGCTCTCGGAGAGCAGTTCCGCGGCAATGATCAGGGCAAGCTCGACGATCCCGCCGCTTGGCTTTGGTGCGACGCGGCCAAACAGGGTGTCGAGGCCGTCGACAATGCGGAAAGTATCCAGTCGTTCGGCACCCTTGGCTTCGATGTATTTCTTTTGGATGTGGTCGCGGATCACCGTCGCAAACGGATAATTGGCCTGCATCACATGCGTCATGACCTCTGGAACTTGGTATCCGCGCACGCCGAGGCTAAGGGCGGTTGCGAGGTTGCCGTGGTCCTCGACGAAAGCAATCGGAGCTTCGACCATCGGCGGGACGACCTGCGCAGATTGCAGCGTCTCGAATTTCTGCGGAAGCTTCAGCCGTGTTGTGGTGTCTCCGATGCGGTTGTTGCGCACTTGGCCGACGAGCGTCCCTCGCCAGTATCGATGATGGAAGCGCCCCTCAGGATCAGCCACATAACAGCCGTACTCACCGTCCTGCATCCATGTCTGAAGCATGATCTTGGGCATCGCGCGCTGCAGGCGATCTGCGTTTACGACATGGCGATCAAGGGCCTTGTCGAGGGCGTCCGCATGGTTCCAGATCAGATAGAACCGGTGCCCGCGGGCGTCCGTTTGAACTGGTTCCATTTCGCGGACGTTCTGATTGCCAACGGTAAAGAACAACTGCTCTACCCGGTCATCCGTTCGCTTCTGGTTTTCGGATTGCACCCAAAGTAAAAGATTGTCGCGCGTGCGGTCGAAAGCTTCGAACAACGCCCGCATGCGCGCGCCCATGATTTTCAGCAGGCCCGTGTCGATCTGCTCGAGCTGCAAAATGAAGACTGCCGTAAGACGGTGTAGATTGTCAGTCACCCGGGCACTGGAAATCTCGCGTTCAAAGTCCTCGATGGAGCCGATAAGCACGTCGATCGGTCGATTCTCGCTGCGAACCTGACGCAGAGACTGCCAGTTCTGCAAGAAACGGGTTCCGGTTTCAGTCGAAGCGCGGTGGAAATGGCGCTCGCACTCTTCAACTGAATGATCCGGGCAAATGATCCAGGCTGCGCCGCCTGCGTCGAATGCGTGGCTTTGCAGCAGTTCGGTCATGACGTCGAAGTGGGCGCTTGTTAGCGTTTCTTTCACCCAGACCGCGCGGTAATCCTTTCCTGGTTTACCAAAGCGTTTAACGTTCTGACGCAGGACCTCCACATCGCGCATGCGGATATCGTGCTCGTTTTCAAGCGGTTCATTTCGCTTCGCTTTACGGCTCTTTTTCTTGGGACGATCGCTGTCGTTGTTCTCGATCGGTTCGATTTCGAAGGGCAACACATGATCGCGATAACGAGACTGAAACATCTTGTACGCGGGATGGATCGGGTGAGTGGCACGTCTCTTTCGGGTGAAGCGAAGGCCGAAGAACCATCCTTCCTCCTCGATCTCGCGTGCGAGCGCGTTACGGACCAGTTCTAGCAGGAAGACAAGCGGGCCTGCCCAGAGGAAGCTTGCCTGATCTCCCAGATTGCTTGTTTGGCTGAGCTGGGAGAGCTTTAGGTTGAATTGGACGAGTAGATACTCCGCGGTGCTATCGTAGATGCTCGTCCAAAATGGCAGCAGACCGATCAGAAGGACACAGATGACCCCGCTAACTATAAAAATCCAGCGCTGCGCCCCGTGTCGTTGGAACAAGAGCCAGTCCTCGAGCCAGAGAGCGACTTTCTCCGCACTGTCTTCGATTTCGTCCGTGTCCGAAGCTTTGGTCGCAAGGGCGATCGATTTCTTAATGAGCCATAGGATTGCACCGACCAGCCAGCCGATCAGGATGACGTATCCTGCCAGCGACAGAAAGTTGATCAGAGCATACTCCCAGAACGTGGCGCCAAGCTCGACTTCGCTAAGGACGTTGAGGAAGTCATTTATGACGCGCGCGAGTGATGTACCCTCAAGGGCAGCCTTGATGTCATCGACGTCCGACAGGACATCTTCAAGCATGAAGATCTGAATGCCGATTGTCGCCGTCAGAAACAGAAAACCCGCGAAGACGCGCAGACGCACCGTCCAGCCCCAATTGAACGAAAACAAGACGATGAGGCCCAGGAACGGATATGAGTACAGCGGTGAAGACAGACCGGCGTAGATGTAAAAGACGATCAGGACGGCGATGACGAGCGCATTCAGCATGGCAGCCACACGGTCAGAGGGGTTCCAGACGCGCGGCGTCGGAGAAGATGTGAGAGCTGTCGACGCGGATCGGATCACCGCCACGGTTTTCGGTGATGATCAGGTCAAACGCACCGACCATGCCTTCCAGTTCGATGCTTGAGAGCAGGTTGCGCACGCGTTCATAAGGTTTGCCGGTCCTCAGGCTCGAGGCGTAGTCTTGGTCTATGCGATGGCGCAGCGTATTCGCTGCTTCCGGCATACTGTTCCGGTCCGCCGGTCGCACGACTGTCATGTTTTGAAAGCCTCGTTCGAACTGGTCGGCACCGCTTGTCGAGGCAAGGTCACGCAATTGCGCCCCGATCGGCGTCAACAGGCCGGACCTGCCAAGCTTCGACCCATAACGATACGCATATGCCGGGATGTCATCCACGGCATCGAGAGCCTCCTGCGCTTGCTTTTTGAGCTCGTTATAGGATCGGTGGAAGCGCTTGGTGTAGCTCCGGGTCATAACGAAGAATGTCAGCAAGCCTGTCGTGAGCATGATCACGAAGAAAAGCCTGTGTCCCCAGTTATCTAGGATCGCGTCGAGGATCCCCGTCGAACTGCCAACCAGGCTAGCGACCAGTGCGACAATGAGGAACGGGATCGAACAGAGGGCGACGGCAGTCACGCAGTAGCGCAGTCGCGACAACCGTCGCGCGCTTTCGACGGTCGCTTCGTGTGCTGCGTTCAAATCACTGTATCGCGCGAGATCGCTGACGCTGG
This sequence comes from Pseudomonadota bacterium, assembly GCA_038534015.1. GTDB lineage: Bacteria > Pseudomonadota > Alphaproteobacteria > Sphingomonadales > Sphingomonadaceae > Erythrobacter. Next base: position 21,435 of record JBCAXQ010000005.1, read on the forward strand.
TTCTTTCGTCGTAGTGTCCGACTGCGCCCTTCGCACGCGGAACAAATTTCTCATGGACTGCGCTTCGGATTTTCGAGGCTTCCGATGCCAAATGTCGTCGCTCGCGTTCGACGTCGACAAGGCAACGGTTCGCGGTCTCACGAACGGAGTCGGCCAACCCAGACTCGAGTTGCGCGAGGCTCCGGTTTATACGGTCTCGTTCGTCCCTGTGACGTCGGCGCTCCATCTCGATGAAATCCGGGACCTTGTCGAGATAGCTTTCGTAAAGCCGACCGAGCGCGCGCGTGAACGCCTGAAACTGGGTCTCCAGCGTCTCGATACGGTCCTCGCGGAACTTCAGGAACCAGCCAAAGTCAGGCCACGCTTCCAGTTTCAGGTCTTCATCGCCTGCGTCCGTCCGCGCGCGCTTGAAATCATAACCGAAATCGCGTTCCAACACGTCGTTGATGTCCGCGACATCAACCTGCAGTTCGACGCCCTTCAAAAGGCTTTTGACGGACTCCTGAAGCTCGTTTGCCTGTTCGTCGATCCGGGCCGCGCTGTCGAGTTGGTCGTCCCGCCATTCGAGCAGCGCACTACGGAGGACGTCGGATGTCGTCCAGGAGTAGTCCTCGTAAGGCCGATCGAGCGCCAGACGGGCAACATACGGAGTGCCGTCGCGGCGGCGCAACCGCAGTTGTGTCCACATGTCGGCAGAGCGGTCGCGGCCGACATCTGTCTGACCGGTTATGTCCACAAGCATGCGCAGCTTGTGGAAGTGTACTTCCAGTGCGGCTTCGCTCAACTCGTTCGCAGCACTCGTCGAGAGAAAGAAGCAAGTGTGGACTGCACCGTTGCGAAATGGGCTTACGAACTTTCGACAGGCGTTGTCGGCCAATCTGCGGTTTTCCGGTTCGTCGCCACCATCTCGGATCGCCAGCGAGATCCAGAGACCGCTTGCCAGATCAGCAACATTGTCGCGTCCGGCATCGCGATCGAGGATTTCATAGATACCTTTGAGAAGTCTCAGGGCCCTCTGTCCGGCGGGCGAGAGCCCGTTCCCATCGTCCGCCATGCGCTTGAGGTCCGCAAGCGAGAGAACAAAAATCAGAACCGCTCGCCGGGAGCGTGTCGCCTTCAATCGGCTGATGACAGATTCTAACTCTTCCTCTAGCGGCGATACATCTGCCCCCGGGGAGATCGGCCAATCCCCCCAGAAGCCGCGGTCGTCCTGAGGAGGATCGTCCCGGCTGATGTCCCAGAGCGCGACCCCGGCCTCCGCCCGATAGAGGTCCAGCGAGAACGTGCGGACATACTGGTGGAACAACCAAGTCGGGTCCGCATTAACGACGAAGCGGCGGATCTCCATGTTCAGGACGTGAAGTGCGTGTCGTAAGCCTTGTCCAACGCCGAATTGTAGGCGCGTCGCACTTCGGGATCGGGAATGCCCTCGCTGATCTTCTCACGCAAAGTATCGCGCACTGCATCAACAGTCTCCCGTAGCAAAAGAGCTCGTCCGGTTGCCCCCATGTCGCTGCGCTGCGCTTCAATTACGTCTCCGAGAAGGCCGATCCAAGCCGCAATATTGTTCCCGGTTTCACGATCCCGGTCCTCGACATTTATCCGTTTGTCGGACAGTGCAAACAGGCGCATGACCCGATCGGAGTCCTGCAGCGCTCCCACCGACATGTGGTTCTCGAAAGCGCTTGCGCCACGCGTCTTAAGTTGATCGAATGCCTCATTCGCAGCGTTGATGAGATGTGTCGCATCCCGAAACGCTTGGAAAACTTCCCAGGGGTCGTGGCTTTCGACAACCGGCATGTCGATCGGATCGCTTAAACTCTGACCCGTCGTGGCAAAGTGCGTAACCTGCTTGCCGTAATCCTTCTCGAAGCGCAGGAAACCGTGCGTCAAGGCGACGACATAGGCTCGCGATAGGACCTTGGTCAGGTCTGCTTCCTGATCGACAAAGATTTCTGGCAGAAACCCTTTGCGATGCCAGCGAATATCGATGTGCGGCGTGAACTCGCCACCGAACCGGTTCGGATCGGTCTCAGCAGCAATGATCTTCCCAACGAGATCTTCATAGGCATCGAACAATCGCCCTTCTGCCGTCGCGTGGATCGAGGCTTCCTTGCCCGCACCATGATGCAGCTTCTTGAGATGTGCGAGTTCAAGATTCACCCGAAGATTTACGCAGGCGAGTTCATATGGCGAGAAATCCGGCTCCACGATCGGATTGTCGCCTTGTTTGAAACGGAACGTGTCATTGAACAAGGTTTCGTTGTTCAGATCCTCGCGAACCTTCGGGTGGATCGCCCAGAACTTGATCGGTTGCCCATCTGAGTCAGGATTGTCGAGGCGAACATACGGCTCCGACTGTTGCGACACACGATCAACCGATCGACGCAGGAACTGCTGAACCAGACGGTCAAGCTCCTCTTCTTCCAGGTAGACGCCGCCATGGTCATCCGTGCTGCGACGTCGTTCGGTCTCCTCAACGATGACTTCACGCCGAATCGCTTCGATGACCGAGAACTCGAAGGCGCCCGCGAAATCCTCGCCGACGGCCCGTGCACCGAACCGGTCGACGACCTCGCGCATGAACATCCGGTTCAATTCGCGGAAGCCAGTATCGCGCCGCTCGCGCCGATCGCGGCGAAATTTCTCATAGGTTCCGTTGGAGACAGTCTTGTTGACAGCCGCATCCAGCCGAAGTCCCGAGGCCATGTCCTGCAGACGGTCCCAAGCATTTCGTTTGCATGCCGGATCTGCGTAGACCCAGATGCTGCCATCGGCGACTGTCGAGCCTGACTTGTAGCGGTGCTCCTCTCGGTCCAACTCCCGCTCAAGCGTCTGGGTGATGTCCTCGACTTCAACGAACAGGCCAGTATAGGCCTTGATCATCGCGTCGATGTCCTCGAGCGCCAGCGAAAGCACCTTTTCATCGACCATCATGTTTGTATAGGCGCGCATTTGCTGCAGCGAGGAGTTATAATACTGCACATAGTCGTCAGAGAACTGATCAGCTTCGCTTAAGATCCGACCGCCGAGGAAGCCACTTTTCGCGGCGTCCTGCGCTAGGGAGATGACACGCTTCGTGCCGCGTTCGCTGGATTTACCCTTCGCACGCTGACGCTCTTCGTCATCATAGTATCGCAACGAAAGATTGAAGAGGCGCTGGCGCGCTTCCTGAGAATCGAGAGCCTTCTGACGGTCCACGATCGCATTCCTAACAAGATAAAGGAAAGCTCGGATCTGCACCGGGTGCGGCCCGCCCTTGATCAGATATGACTGAATATGATGGGTGCGCCATTCAGGCTCTGCCAGGTCATCCGCCGCCAAGGTCGCATTCCGATAAAGGCTTTCCGGACGCGACCTTAGCTCCGTATCGAGAAGACGGTAATCGTTGTCGAGATTGGCTTCCGTGCGACGGACAGTATCCGAGAGCTTCGACTTGTTTTTGAAGTTGCTGATGTCGAGCGATTGCCGTTCCGCAACGTCGGTCAAGCGCTCGCTGTTCCAAAAGCTGCGGCGGGTGTGTTCGAGGAGCGCATCCAGAAAAACGTTCTCCAGTGATTGAGTTTCGATCTCGCCAGTGTCTGCGTTGTCGATCTCCGGGTTCAGTTGCTCAAAAATCCGCGAGAAGAAGGTAATGTTCTCATCCAGTGCCAGCTGGCGCAGATCCTCGACATAGGACTGAACGATGTCGGGCTCGGCTTCGGTCCCGGCCCCCTCTTCCTCTCGGCGCTTGAATGCGCGGACTCGGTCGCGGAACATCCGATCCAGGCGAGTCCAGTCGCCGCGCAGGTTCTCTACGATCAGGCGCAGGGTCAGGTAGGTGCGCATGCTCTCGATCGGATAGGCGATCGCCGCGACACCGATGCTGGAATAGAGATTGTGCGTTCCGGCAGCGCTCGCCGCTAGTTTGGAGCGCACATCGTTGATGGTGATCGAACTGTACCGCGCACCGAGTGGCGAAAAGATCAGCAAGTAGCCCGCGCGCGCTGCCATCTGCTCGTAGTTCGACAGGCTGCGGCCCATATTGCCGCCATTCGAAGCTTCGAAGTCTATCAGAGTGAAAGCTTCGAAGGGCATTTCTCCGGTGCGAATGGCCTCGCCCGGCATATAGGAGAACTCGAACCGGGTCGTGCGGTTCGGACGCGAGACAAGCACATTGATCGCATTCAGTTCCTTGAGGCTCGCATAGCCGTTTGCCAGGAGGTTCGGCACCTGTTCCCGAGGAAGCGAACCTCCCTGAATGAAGACGTCCGGCAGCAGGAAGACACCGCGGACCGACGCATTCACCCCCCGTGTTCGCGCGGCGTTGCGCAAGGCAAGGGCAAGCTGGAAGAACGAGCCCGATCCCGTTGCGCCTGCAAGGCTGCCGAACATGAGAATGTGGCAGGCGCCTGCGTACTCGTCCTCCTGACTGTGCACGGCAAGCGACGAGATCGCGCCCTCCATCTTCTCCATGATGTCGCCATGGGAGAAGGAATCCACCAGCGCCAGCCGGGTGAGCATGCGAACCTGAGCTGCACCGTCGATCAGCGACATGCCGAGCAGTTCTTGCGAGACCTTGTTGCTGTCGCGCGGCGGAAACCATGTCCTTTCGGCGTCCGGGTTCCGGTCGAGAAGCCGGAAAACCGTTTCGGGTCGCGAGAACTGGACGATCTCGCGCGGTTGAATGCGCTTCAGCTTGGCGATGTCGTTGCTGTCTGTATCAAAGCAAAGAGGCCGGATCTTACCGGCGTATTCCTTGCCATCTGCCTCGACCCGTTCAAGGATCTGCTCAACGATACGACACCCCGTGCCGCCAACGCCTACCAAGAGGGTTGGTCTGAACTCACTCATCTTTTTGCCCCCGGGCAGGTAATAACGTATGGTTAACATTCTGAACGAACGCGGGAGGATTGCAAGCAAAGTCGGCTGTGTTGCAGCCAAGTGGCGGCTCCGGCGTTCACCCAAGTTTCGTTTGACACCGCCCCGGCCGAGTTCATTATGACCGAGACAGCCTGAGGCGTAACTGATGCGTTTAACCGATATTCTAACCCGAGTTCTGTTGTCCGGGCAGCTGTGGCTCGTGCCGTCGATAGCGGTCGCCGAAGCTTTTGAACCTGACAGTCATGTCTTCGTCGTCGATCTGCGGTTGCTGGCGCGTCCTGACGCTGCGCCTGCAACTGACATCGCCGAGATCGTTGAAACGATCGAATCAATCAGACGGCCTGGACGAAGCGTCGTCCTGATCTTCGATGAAAAGAGACGTCCGCTCCGTTTCGAAATCACGCAAGTTGAAAATTTGTCCGGTCAGTTGACTTCGCGGTTACAGCAGCGCTGGGAAGCGTCACAGCTGAAGCAGGGTGCAAGCATCAAGCCGATCGAACTGTCGATTGCGCGTTTCCACATTCTCCGGTGGATGAAGGCCAGCGAAATCAACGTGGCGAGCAGGAAGATCCATCTGGTTTGGTTCGGAACCCAGTGGCGGTTCGGGAGTGGTCCCGACGTCAACACCCTCAACTACGAGGACGGCTGCATTGCCGAGGACTTTAGGGCAGCCGACGAGATCTTCGCAAAACTCCATTACGAGTTCAGAACCTTCGAGGGGCATCCCGGACCGTCGGATCATGCGATGCGCGCGCTGATGTTCTATATCTCGCAAGAGCGTTTCGACGAAGCCGCGTACCTCGGTGTCTGGCAAACCGGCTGCGGGACGCCCGAGCGCGCGAACTGGCCAGAAATGCCGCAACCCTACTCGACGACGTTGAACTGTGGTGCATCGGTTACGCCTCCGAAGGTGCCCGCCCGCGCCTGCGATGTTGAAGCGATCACTCAGTTCGGTACCGGCTCCGGCGGCGGCGCTCCGTCCAACCCGTCGTCGCCAAGTCGACCGCCGCAGACCATGCTTGCAATTTTGACACCGGCCGCGCGTGTTCCCGTTCAACCGAATGTCGCTGCTGGGTACAGCAATGGAGCTGCTGCGCTCTCTCGAATCATCGTGCGATCCTTGGACCCGGCACTCGCAGGCGGAGACCCTGGGATCTCGTTCGCCGTGACCGATGCCCGGAACGATTTTGCGGTCTCTCTCATTTTGGCGGGGCCGGGGGGCACAGTCAGCCTTCCGAGCGGGCGCCGGGAGACTCAGTTGGCCGACGTAGGTGGTCGTCCGGCGTCGGAGGTCGCGGTGTCTGCTCAGGTTAACCCGACCAGGACCTGCCGGATGCGGGGCAGTGATCCGCTCACGACGAGACTGAAGATCACCGTCCGCGGCGTCGGGTCTCAGAGCGGGACTTACTTTGCGACACTTGCTGGTCTCCATTGTGATCGACGAGAGCCGATCCGCGTCGAGAATCTGATGACGGTCAAGATCCAATGAACCGCGCCCTTTGCTTTCTGGCATCGCTCTGTGTGCTCGCATTGATCGCATCGACGACGACCGCCCAGACTGCGCGGGATCTAGTGGTGATCTTCGATTCCTCGGGCAGCATGAGCCGGGAAGACTACGATGGCGAGGTCTCGCGGAAGACGATCGCGATCAATGCTCTGTCAGCGTATCTGCTGCAACGGTCACGCAGCCGGGAAATCGACCGCGCTGCGCTCGTCACGTTCGGCAGCCGGTACAGTTGGGAAGACGAAATCAAACCGAGGTTTGGATCAACGAACAACGTCCCGAGTTCGAGCAGATACTGCGAGGGCGATGTTGATCTCACCATGCGAATGCGTTCGGCTGCGCCCGAACTTTGGCGTTCCTTTGAGGACCGTGTCAGGGAACTGAACCCGCAGGGAATGACGCCGATTGTTCAGGCGATCGAACTGGCGTCGGAGCAACTGGACGCAACCGAAGGCGGGACAATCGCGATCGTATCGGACTGGGATGATCGCAATTGTGTGCCTGAAGGGCGCACGTGTGCGGCGATCCAAGATATCCTGAAACGTTTCGAGGAGCGCGGCGGGACCGTGGAGCTTCATCTGGTCTCCACGCCTTCAAGCCCTCGGATCGGTGAGCTTCTCAACTGCAGTCCGATCGACAATGTCGGGATTCAGAGAGTAAACCCGGACACCGAGACGGAGATTGCGCGGCTCCTCGACCAATACGAGGTCAGGTTCGTGCCACGGTTCACGGCGCCGGTGCTCGGAAATGTCGAGCCACCGCTGGCCGCAACGAACCTCACGGTGCGCGGACCCGACGTCAATAACTCACGCAAACTCGTCTATAACGGGGCGATCGGACTGACGGAGTTGTTCTCCGGCGCGCACTCATATCGCGCGCGGATCTACGATGACGTCATCGAGGGGCGTGTCTCGGTCACGCGCGCCGCCGAAGTTCCAATCGATATAGACCCCGCCGAGGTCGAGATCTCGATCAAGTCATTGGACTTTGACGGTGTACTGCTCCCGCAGCCGGCGACCGTGACTTTCGAGACTGCTCGCAGGCCACCAACGACGGTGACTGTGAGGGGCACAGATGTCTTCCGGCTTGCTCCTGGGACCTACACAGTGACGGCGAGCCTCGGCGGGCAAACAAAGCCAAAGACTTTCTCAGTCTCGCTTGGTGACCGGCGCGAGGAAATCTTCAAGTTCGATGCGACGCCAGCCAGACCCGTTGCTCAACCATCTCCAAGAACCGTAAACCTCGAGATCGTGATGGAACGCCCCGACCTTTTTGGAGGGGCATTTCCGCCTAAGGTCGTCCTGGCGTCGACCGATGGGCTTTCCCCTCGGCTTGATCTTGTTCCCGGACGATCACGGGTTTCCCAAGAAATGGTGCCCGGCGACTACAAGCTTAGAACCTTTGAGGGCAGCTTTCGGTCCGAACTGGATCTCACCATTCCCGACGGAAGCGATCCAATCGACATTGTTCTCCAACTTGCGCCGGCTTGGTTGCGGATCGATGGAACCAGAGCCAGCAACGTGTCTATACGTGACACGTCCGGTTTCACGGAAGCGGTAAGCGCATTGCCTTTCGAAGCGCGTGTCCCTGCAGGACGTTACACGATCGAATACAATGACCCGGGTGGCCTGGATCTCGAAAAGGTCGTCACTGTTTCCCCCGGTGCGGCCGGGCACATTGCGCTGCCGTGACTCAGAGTTGAAAGCAAACCAACCGGTGACGGCGCCTGCAACTGCGTGAAAACTGTCGCTGGGGTGTTGAGGTTCCTAAGGTGCGTCGACGATCCTCGTCGCGAAGTCCGCGGAGGACACGATCTCGAGCACCTCGAAATCCTGGGAGCACGCGATTTCGCGGTGCCTGATCATCGGCGTCTGAAGGACGCAGTCGCCCCTTCGGATCGTGCGCTCGTCCTGATCTTCATACTCAAAAGTCGCCCAGCCGTTTAGCACATAGACAAGCTGAAAATTGCACTCATGGATGTGCCATTGCTGCACTGCGTCGGCCTGTTCCTTGCCGTTGTGGCGGATGACGTGGGCCACGTAGTCGCCTCCGGTCGCCGCCTTGATCCCGAGATCACGGTACTCGAAGATCTCGCGCAGGCCGGGCGTCCATGGCGCGCCCTCTGCTTCTTGATGGACGAAATCCCATCCGTTATAGTCCTTCATCCGTCATATCCCATTTTTATTTGCTCTACCGTTTCTCTCGCCTTCCGAATGAAACGCATGTGACAGGCGAGCGGTCAATCTCGCGACGTAGATTACGTTCGCTCCATCTGGGCCCCGAGGCCGACTGTGCCACGCAGTTGCGCGTAGCAATAAAGGGTCTCGGGATTTCTGAACGCGTTCCATCGCGTCGGCGATCGATTTGGCTACATGGGTAATTTGGTTGCGAAGCTTTGCCCGTCTGCCCGAGGATACTGAAAACACGGAGGAGCGGATGTCCAAGCTCTTTGATCTTTCGGGCAAAGTCGCGCTTGTGACCGGCGGCAATGGCGGTCTTGGCATGGCGGAGGCGCTCGCGTCCTGCGGAGCCTCAATCGCGATTTGGGGCACCAATACGGACAAGAACGCCGCAGCGCTAACCAAACTGCGAGCGCACGGCGTCAGTACCGAGGCATGGGTCTGCAATGTCACCAACCGTGAGGCCGATTTTACCGCCACCGCAGAAGTGCTGGACCGGTTCGGTCGAATCGACGGCTGCTTCGCCCATGCAGGTGTCTCGAGGCGCGGGGCGAAGTCGTTCCTCTAGATCGACCCAGAGGAATGGTCCCGCGTCATGACGATCAACGTCGGCGGCGTCTACCACAGCTATCAGGCGGTGCTGAAGCACATGGTCGACCGCGCCGAGGCAGGCGATCCTGGCGGGCGGTTGGCGTGCGTCTCTTCCCTGGCATCGGTCTCGGGGGCTGCACGGTCCGAGCACTATGCGGCGTCCAAAGGTGCGCTCAACGCCATGACCTTTGCGCTCGCGGTCGAGTTCGCGCTTTTGTTTGGACCACGTTTCAACATGCCGCTTGTGCAGCACGATCAAAACCCTGTCTCCAGCTTTTGTTTGTCTAGTGACGACATGCCTGACCCAACGCAGAAAGTCTTCCTGATCCTGACTGGCGTTTCCACTGGCAACACCTTTGAACCTTTCGGGCATGGCGAAATGGGTAGCCTGAAGTCTTCGGTAGTAGACAGGCCGAACAGGCACGACCTTTGTTTTCAACTCTGATTTAGGAAGTGAGGACTGCATCGCCCTGGCGTCCAAGACCACAAGGCCGGGGTGCGCGCTAAAGTCGTTTCGGTACGCGACAAAGCACTTATGTGCTCCTATACTGTTCGCTTGATTGCCAGCAGTGTGCCAGCGAACGAGTGTGCAGTGAAGTGGTACCAGGAAACTGGACAGAGCGCTAAGGTGTATCCCGAACGTACGAAGGGATACGAGAATGGCGAAACACCGGAAGTTCACAGACCAGTTTAAAGCTAAGGTGGCGTTGGAAGCGCTGCGAGGCGACAAAGCGATCCAAGAGATCGCGGCAAAGCATCAGGTTCACCCGAACCAGGTTAGCACAAGGAAGCGTCAAGCCGTCGAAGGCGTGGCGGATGTCTTTGCCCGTGGCGGCAAGCCAGAGGGTCCGACCGAGGCGGAAGTCAAGGAATTGCACGCCAAGATTGGGAGGCTGGCTGTCGAGAACGATTTTTTGTCCGAAGGGCTGAAGCGGTGAGCCCCGAGAAAAACGCACGATGATCAAACGGGATCACCCTGAACTGAGCGTCAGCCAGCAATGCAAGCTGGTCCGGCTCAGCCGGTCCGCGTTCTACTACACGCCTTTCGGCATCGACGCGGACACGCTGGCAATCATGAAAGAGATCGACCGGGTGTTCACGAAGTATCCGTTCTTCGGAT
>JBCAXQ010000006.1:0-30998 GCA_038534015.1 Pseudomonadota bacterium
CCCGGCGCGACGCCTTGAGGACTGATATCGATCAGTTCAGTGAGCAGTGCCTGCCGTTCATCTTCCGTCAAAACGCCTTCCAACGCAGCCAGGATGCTCGACATCGAAACGACGGAGTCAGCGGTAATCGTATCGGGTAGAGTCGCCATCGAATTGTCCTTTCTCGGGCCTTTCATGGCCCGCTCAAGTGCGCTCAGGTCAGCGCGAAGTTCGCGTAGTCCCAGCGATGCAGGTTGAAACGGGCATTGCCGCGGTAAGCGATATCGCCGCGGGCGAAGACGAGGTATGGGTCTGCAGTGTCAGGATCACCGGCGGCCACCGCACCGGCCATACGGTTGGCGGCAACGGCGTAGAGCCAGACCACTTCGTTGTTGGCGCTCCGAAGCGCAGGGGCGGAAAGGCTTTCGCGCAGAAGCGGTTCGACTTGCGGCCCGTTGATGTGAACTGGTCCCCGAACGGTCATTCCGCCAAAGAATTCAAGCGCCTGCGCTTCAGAAAAATGGGGCAAGACCCCAGCGGGCGGCAGATAGGGGAAATGGGTCCTGGCGCGGACATCTCCGATGGAAACTGGCGACCCTACCTCTGAGGCCAGATGATCCTGAAATTGGCGCAACATCGCCAAGCCAGTCGCCAGGCGGTATGGCTCCACCAGCGAGCCAATACGGTCACCCCCGTCTTGTTGGGAAAGTGGTCGACGCACGGACCATGCGTCGATAAATTCGATAGTGTCTGCGCCGGTATAAGCGAGGATGCCCAATGGAACCTCTTGCCTGCCCAGGCCATTGGCCGCCATATCTTCCAGCAGATCGCTGCCGCGCGGTCCGCGAGCGAGCAGATGCGTAACCCAATCAGCTTTAACTCCTTCGCCGAAACAGCGGTAAGCAATGCGATTGCGGAAATCATCAGCCGTGGCGGGAAGCGACCCATACAGGCTTGCGTTCACTTCCAGCAAACGGAACTGAACTGTCTCGACAACCTGATCGATATTACATGATACCGCCGCGCCGGGAATGCCATTGCTGGGCGCGCGACCTGACCGCATCTGCGCGGGGGCGATTGTAAGTATGTAGAGGCCCTGACCCGCAACATAAGTGCCGGAGCCGAGCGGATTGCAGTCGCCAAACGGGCCGCAACCGCTTGCAATTGCGCCATCATTGGCCGCAGGTGGTCTCGTAAGCTGGATTTGCTGGCGTGATGCCAGTCGCATCGCCTGACCCAACGCGTTTACGGCAAGACCGGGCTCGACGATGATCGGTCGACCGGTGCTTGTCTCCCCGTCATCTGCGACCATCTCCAGACCTTCTTTCAAGGTCAATCCGAACGCGACGCCAGCGCCCATGGCTTGCCCCAACCGCTCATCCGCTTGAGCGCGGGCCTGTTGTTCGCGAGTGAAATCTGACCCTTCAAGCAGGCGGCCATTGAAGAAATTGGTCGCTTCCAGGCCGCCATCGGGAACAGGCTGTTCGAGCAGGATGGTGCTGTCCGCCATCTCAGTTTCCTCCGCGCGCGATGGTACGGATGATGGCCCAGTTGTCAGAGCCGTCTGATCGCAGATGGACTTCGGCCAGTTCGGTCATATCGAAGTCGTCTTCGCTTCCTGCGATCGCAACCGAAGCGGCGGCGGTAAGCGTGGAGCCGGGGGCGCTTGCCAGGCGGACGATTAGCTTGTGGCCCCGGTTCGCCTCGGCAGGTGTCGGTATTCCGAGCGTGATCGGATCGTCGCCAACAATGATGACAAACCCGTTCGAGACATCGGTGCTGCCATCTGCACCGATCAGTGTCAGCTCCTGTTCAAAGCCACTGTCCGATAGGGCGATACCGGCAGGTGTTTGCCCCATGTTGGACGCCAGCAATAACGGCCTTTCCGTCTGATCAAGCCGGGCATCGATGCCGATGATTTCATCCTCTTCTTCATCGATGAGGTTTGCGACCTGCCAGGTCGTGGTGGCTCTGACTGCCGCGAGATCTACACGGGCCAGCATCACACAATCGTCCGCATCGCCGCCAAGGGTGTTGCAGGCCATCGCCATTACGCGCGGCCGCCAGCGTGTGATCCAAAGTCGTTTCATCGTCGCAAAGAATTCCGACGCGATCTGAGGGGCGAGGGCGAGCGGGTCGAGCGTGCCGGGGACTACTGGCTCGGCGTCGATATTCATGCTCGGAAAAACGGCATCCAGCTGGTCGGTCGCTTGCCCAACCATCAGAGGCAAGTCAGTGCTCCCAACGCCGTCAGTATCCGTAACGATGATGCCGTTCATCCACGCATTGAACTTTGCTATAGCATCGGCTTCAATCTGGGCAGGCGGATCGAAAGCGAAAGACAATGTGTAGTCGTCCGCGATCCGGGACGGCACCATCAGCTCTTCATCGCTGCGGCACGGCTCTCCGGGCACGGGCACTGGAGCGATAGCGCAATCGCGATAGCAAAGCACAAGCCAGATCGGGAAGCGCAGGGTGGTCGCATCGCCTGCATCTACAGACATTGCGTTTAGAGTTGCCGTCACTTCGTCTGTTGCCAGCCATTGGTTGAGGCCGCCGCATTGCTCACGACCTACGCAGATCAGCTGACCGCTTGGGCCTGCTGCCGAACCCGCGGTGACGCGGAGCAGAGGGCCCTTTTCGCCATCATTTTCGAGTGTGACTTCGAGGCCCGCCAACGTGCCGTATCCGTGCGCTTCGCGCATGGCCCGCTTGTTCCGCTCTGCCAGGTATGTGTGCTCTTGCTGATACTCCTCAGCTCCCAGCACCATGCCGGTCGTGAAGTTCACATGACGCCCCGGATCGAGGCGCATCGAAGTCGAAGTTGCCGAAAAACTGGTGCAACATCCCATCATCTGTCTCCCATTGGAGCGGGCAAAAAAGTGTGTTTGACGATCAACATGCGAGCAGCTCCCTGCCGCCGGACGCGTCTTGAGCGCCGCCCGCGAAGCTTGCTCCGATCGAGCTGCGACCAAGAATGCTGGACGGAATCAGCTGCGGTGCACGGCTGCCTTCGCCGATCTCGGTGTCCCGTCCGAGCCGCGCTTCTCCAACCCGGTTCATTGCCCAGAACAGTCGCACATCGAATATGGTGTGCGCTGGTTTTTCCAGTTCGATGATCCGTTGTGCGAGTTTGAGCGCTTGCTGTTCAACTTCCGGATCAAACGCAGTCGAAAGGCGGGGAATAAGAACGGAGAAGCGGTGCGCCGATGCGTGTATCGGTGCGAGTGCCCCTTCAAAATCGAGCCAGTCGCGCGTCGGGCCATTGCGATCGGGCGCGCGATGCGGAAGGGGTATGTCTTCGAAAGCCAGCCAATCGCTCGACCAGGCGATGTTCAGTTGCTCGATACTGCCGTATCGCTTGACCAGCAGATCGCGCCAAAGCCCACGGTTGGGTTCAGGGACTGCAATAAAATTCTGCCAACGCTCGTCGTTTGCTTCACCGCCAGATACCGGGATCGGGAAGGCTTGGGGATCTTCGCCAATAGCGGAGAGATAGTCTTCCCACCGGGAGCGCTCCTGCGCGCCAACAGTCGGGGCAAAGCCGACCTGCTTCTGCATGAAACCAGCCCAATCAGATGGGTTTGAGTGGTCAGAAGCGATCAACGAGAAGGGGGCAATCCGTTCTTCCGCTGGTGCCTTATCAAGACCGCGAGCCCAAGCCCAGCGCTCGACGAGACCGCTGCGGCCTTCGCTCGGATGCCATAGCCGATCGGCGTCAATCAGCGCATGTATGCCTGTCCCGGTTCCCGCCAATGCCGAGAATTGTCGCGCCGATTTGCGGGTCCGGAAATGCTCCACAATCCGAACGCTCGTGGTGCCCTTGGCCGGAGGCGCCGGAAGAGCAAAGTCTTCCGGCACGATCGCTTTGTCAAACGCCAAAGAAAGCGCAAGCTGCAACCCGGGCAAGGTACCCCGCCAGCCAAAGAATTCGACGGCATGGGTGATAAACAGGCGTCGTCTTCGCTCGTCCCAACTCGGGTCGAGGGCGACATCAAACCAATCGGCTAGCCAGTCGAGAGTTTCTGCAGGGACCGTGCGTGGATCGAACAGCACCCGAACAGCCGCGATCCGGTCTTCCAACGAGGTGTTGACCCCTTCATTGCTTGCCAGGAACCGATCTGTAAAATCGCCGGCAATGGGGTCTTCGGAATAGACTTGGGGCAGGAAATTGCGCGCGTAGGAATACCGTGGATACCACATCCGCATAGCCGATATCGCGGGCGACTGACGGCCATCACCGCTTAGTGTAACGCGGAATTGCACGAACCTGCCGACGATGTTCTGCAGCAGCACATCCCAGCATTTGATTGGCGATTCTTCAATTTTTGCGTTTCTCACAAGCGAAAGCTTAGGCAGCTCAGCCAAATCGCCATTGGCATAGGGCGCGGGTTGTTCGGCCCAACCAGCCTCCTGATCGATACCAAACAGAGTTTCGTCGTCGAATGTGCGGGCTTCGATTGCAATTGTGCAGCCCGCCGGTATCCTCCCGTCGAGCCGTATCCTGTCCCACAAGCATTGGTATATGTCGCTGTCGTAGACCGGTGTAGTGAACGTGACTTGCTCGGCGAATTGGCAGCGATGCTTGATACCGATACCTACCCAGCGCATAGGCTCGTTGCTGTCATAGTGAGCCATGTCGCCTGCAACGACCAGACCGCGCCCTCCAAATCGGCGCAGCGGACGCAGCTCGGGATCCTCGCCTGCTTCCCACGTGCCGCCAGCTGGCTCAAAGGCGACGCCATAGGCCTGATTGCCGATCGCATCCCAGAACAGTGCAGTGCGAACACCGCTGTCATCGTCTTCATCCGGGGGCAGCATGATCATACCGATTGCGCCGAACGAGCATTCGAGCAGATCGGTGACCGTGCGAGCCTCAAGCTCGACAAGGAAGAGGGAAGCCCTGGCGCCCCCGCGATGGTCGAGAATGACCAAATGACGATCGTCCAATTGGATCATCGCGACCGGATCAGTCACAGCCGACGTGTCAATTGACCATGGAACAGCCGATGGCTTGTCAGTTGACACCGCGCCATCGTCTGGCTGAAACAAGCTGGGAGTCGGTTCACCGGGCTCTTCGGTGCACAAGCTCAGATCACCTGTTGTTCGATAGAGCTGCCCGGAATTGCCATTGAGCAGGAACGCGCCGCCGCCGAGATTCGGTGCAATGACAGTTGTCACCAGATCGGCTGGTTCCGAGATCCTGATGATCTCGGGATCGCCGCCACCCACCAGGTCGAAACGGAGCAAGTCGCCATTCTCGAGCAAGGCGATCAAGTAGTCGCCCTCGATCACGGTGAGGTCAGTTATCACGCGCGTCGCTTGCGTCGGCTGGCTATCGGCGAACAGGGTTGAAGCCGGTTCTGGTTTTCCACGTGGGTCTGGCCAGAAAACCGTGACGTAGCGCGTTCCAGCGGCCTGCACTTCTACCCCTGTCCTATCGTTTGTGACGCTGTAGATGTTCCCATGCCGGTCTGCGGCAGCGCCTCTGCGATCGTCCAATCCGAAGCGAGTTTCCCCGCGAGTGGGGGGCAAGTCTTGCGGCAGCCGCGCAATCGAGATCGACGACAGGTCTGGCCGCCATTCTGGCACGAACTGCCGTTCTTCCACGGTCAGTGGGCTATTCCAAATCTGGTGCAAAGGTGCGCTGCCTTCGACGTTCTCGACGGTGCAGGTGCCCCAGTCCGCCTCTCCGAGGAGCATGTGATAAAGAGAGCCGTTGGCATTCATCAGCACGTCTCCGCCACGATTGGAACGGGAAGCAGGTTGACTCTCGAGTCATCCCCGCTGTCGTCGTCCGCGCCACTATCCGCACCGCGCAGGCTGTCGATGGGCGTGGCAGCGCCGACTGCGATGGAAATGCCAAGCACTTCGGGCAGTTCGATCCCTTGCATGGAGACTTCCGAAACCACCGGCCCAGCCCCTTGGGCAAGGAGCAATTCCGGCACAGAAACGACCCCGGGCGCTCTCGCAGCCTCAGCCAGCAAAGTCGCTGAATGCACTGCGCGATTAAGCGGCCATCCGCGCAGCGCCGGGTCGATATCCGGGCCATAGAGCTGCGGCATCAATGCTGCCCCGCGCAATTGCGGATGGGGCAGTGGGCTCAGGAAGCTCGTCAAACGAGCCCGGACTGCTTCGACCGTTTCGGGGATTGAATGGCCGCCTGCAACTTCGATGCCGACCGATAGCCAGATGCCCTTATACTTCGGACCATGCAGCGCGATCTCGGTGGTCACCAGCCTGCGGGGTTCAAGATAGTTGCACAGCGAATCGAGGAACCGGCCATCCGGGCGAGGCGCGTCGGGATTGGAAGGATCGTTACCCGGCACCACCATGAGTGTAACGGAGCCTGGTGCACTGTCTGCGGTCACCGGGATGACGGACGGGTGCGCTGCAGGAATCACTTCGACGCGTCCGAGAGCAATGCCGGGCGCTCGCCATGCGATCGAGCGAAAGTCCTCAGCCGTTACCAGGCGATCGCGGTGCTGCAGCATCCGCCGGACCTGCTTTTCGCCATCCTCGATGCTCTCTGCGTCCGAACCACCCCAGGTTGGCACCGGATTGGAACCGGTCACTCCTGCGGGAATGTTCACGCCTTCCTTTAGAGCACCCGCACCCACATTGCCTGCGCTGCCCTCTGAATAGCTGTAGCTTGCATAGAGCGCTTCGCCATCGCGCGGACGGCGACCATTCATCCCGTCGCCGAAGCGGACCTGACCGGCTTCGGCATCAAGCGTAAACACATCCACAGGTGCATCGCTAATCGGTGCGCCATAGCCAGCAATTTCCGCTCCGGCTGCGCTCAGATCATCGATTGCGGCCCAGTCTCGGCGAACTCCATTCAGCAAACTCAGGATTGAAACACTTCCAGAGAGCACGGGCGCGCGCCCAAGCTGGCGCGCTTGGCTAGGCGTTCCGTCGCCATCGGCCAATCGTTCGCTGCCTACACGGATAAACTGCCTAACCGGCGTGGCGTTGATGCCCATCCAGTCGAACGTAAAACTCGCGCTGCTATTTGTGCTTACCTTGATCCAGGTCACAATCCGATCGGCCAGCGCGGCATCTTCGATCTGAGGAGGCAGATCGCCAACACCGCCCTCAAGCGGGTCAAGATCAGACCACGTCGCTATGGCTCCCGGATCCCCGGGCAGCTGCAACTGGACCACGCCGGATTGTCGGGTCGGATCGAAGTCCGCTTGCGTTTCCAAGTCGCGATAATTGGCCACTGGACGATCACTGGCATCGAATGCGATTCCATCTGCAACAGACGGAATCGAGAACCCGAGGAACTCGTTCGCATTGCCGCCCGGACTGATCGGGAGCAGTTTTTCATCCCGCATCTGGCTTGGAACCAGGCCAAGCGACAGTGTCCGTCCAGCCACAGCAGCGCGGACATTGGACCATGGATCGCTCGCGGCATCATCGCGATCCTCTGTGCGCCCGACAAGCGCGATCCAGATCGAATTGTCGACTGTGTCAGCGAATTCGAATGGGCCAGTGCCATCGACTTCGACGGTGTCATACAATGCCAGTTGCGGGGGCATTTCCCGCCCGAAGGAGGCGTACAGCAGCTCATAGCTCGCCAGTGTCTCCGGATCGGGATTGGTCACCGGCACCTTGCGGAACATCTTGGTTTCCAGGGGCAAAGCATCAATCGTCAGCGAAGTGCGGTAGGGGATCTTTTGGGCAAGCAATTCCGATCCCGCGGTGATCTCTGTCTTCTCGATCGGGCCCCGCTCATTGGCAAAGCTGACCATTCCTCGTGCTTCTCGGGCAGGTTCCAGGGCAATACCGAGCAATTGCAGGAACTTGGTGCGGTTCATGTCGGGCACTTGGTTCGCCCGGTAGATCATGCTTTCAGTGATGTGGGCGTACAGCTGCAGCAGCGTTACGCCTGGATCGGAAGGTCCGAAATTGGTCCACTCCGGTGTGTGCACCGGAATGCGCGCCATCATTTCGTCGACGAGGTCCCGATAATTCCGGTTGTCCAGCAGGGGGGCAGGCAACGGCATGTCAGACGGCTCCCTGTGCAGCGGCAACCGGCACATCGAGCGAAATTCGCTCAATCTCTCCGGTCGCAACAAGTTTGTAGGTCACGCGGGCCAATGCGGTTTCGCGCTGCTTCGGGTGGGCCGAAACCTCGACATTCTCGACCTTGATGCGGCGTTCCCACTGGGCCAGCGCGCTTTCGATATCTTTGGCGAGACGTGCGTGGGTCGCGGCATTGTTTGGTTCGAACAGCAGCCGCGGAAGGCCGGCCCCGAATTTCGGAAGAGCGACCCGCTCGCCAAGATCTGTCTGAAGAATGATGGCAAGGGACTCGCGGATGTTTTGTTCGCCCTGCGACCAGCCTATCCGACCATCTGCGCCCACCGTCAGCGGGAAACCTACGCCTCTTCCCAATGGATGGCTCATGTCGATCCCCCCTTTGCGGAAAATTTGGGCAGCGGGAAGCAAGCGATCAGCCACGGCACCCACTTGAAGATGAAGTCGAGCAAGGTGACGATGATCATCAGCAATATCAGCGCACAGAGGGTGACGATGGGAATCGAAAGCGAACAGATCATTCCGATATCGACCTCACCGCTTCCGTCCTTGCATCCGCCACCCGCGCCAAGATCGATATCCTTGTGCAATGGCCATGGCAGGACCTGACGGATCAGATCGATCAGCCCGAGACCCTTGGCGCGCTGAACCTGTCCGCACAGCATGTTGGACATGACAAAAGCGGTGCCACGAGCGTGCTTGCGCAGCCCGGCCGGACTGGTGTCGCGCGGCAGCATGATCTTGATTTCCCGTGCAGGTGCATCGGGATCGAAAAAGCTCGCCATTCGGAAGTACTCGGTCGGCTGCGAGAGCGTTGGAGGATGCAGCGGTCCACAGTCTTCGTTCAGGTGGACAAAGCGAATACAGAACAGCCCTTCGTCATTGGCGGTTTCTTCCATCACTTGGCTGAGGCGCTCGGCAAACGGAATGGGCCGGGCGGCTTCCTCCTGCGTGGGAACCATGGCTTTGGCGATAAGCTGAATGATCCGATCGATCTTTTCGGATTCTTCCTCCGCCATGCTCAGCAACGAACAGGCAGGGCAGGGAGCACCGTCTACGCATCCTTCGCACTCAGCCGTGGCGATCTGATCCGCCTCGCTCGCATCCGGCAAGCCAGCCGTTGCATTGTACGGACCATCGATCCGGATATCTTCCTGATTGCCAGTGCTCTTGAAACCGGCCAGCAGAAAGTGGAATTCGGGCCATTCGGCTGACTCATCATCCGATAGGCTGGGCACGTAGTCGGTCTCGATTGATTCCAGTTTCGCTTCGACTCCGTCAACCAGAATGGCTGCCAAGGCATCGCTTAGCGACGCGAGGTAGGGTTTTTTGTCTGCATTGCCCGCCGGTGGATGCGCACGCATGCCGTTGCGCAGCTGGGTTATGCTCGGGGTTTGCTTGAGCCAATTGAGAAGCTCGAGTTCGTCCTGCGTCAGGCCAGATACCAAAGTCGTACCCAGCTTTGCGGCTACATTGGGAATGTGTCGCTGAAGAAATTTCCCGAAATCCAGCAGCAGAAGCCAGCTCTGCATTTGCAGTTGGAAGTTGCGCAACTGGATCTGCGTGTGGGCTTCCGTATCACCCGAGCCATCGCCTTGGTCGTTGGCGATATCGCGCGCTTCCTTGTAAATGGCTCTGAGAGTCGCTTTCCAAGGCTCAGCGACGTCCACGCGGAATTCGGACAGTCGGGCGCGTACGCTATCGGGCTTGGTGGCGGGCTGTGATGGGTAGAGCGAGGCTTTCTGCCCCTCGACTAGTGATATCGCTTCGCGTTCGACAGGCGCCGAGAGATAGTCTTCGCGCTTTCCTACTGGGACAGACCCACCCCAGGTCTTGCGGCGGATCGCCTTTCCTTCGCGATGCGCGATCGGGAAGACTGGTAGGAGGTCTTCGCCTGGTGCGAGCACTGCAGGATTTTCGGCGGAAACCCTCTGCCAGCGGGGCTCAGTGCCCGGAATCCAGGCGTATTCGACCAACTCGCCTCCGCCTTCGGGCGTTGCAGGCATCAAACGACGCATCAGCATGCCGACCTTTTCGTGGCTGCCAGCGAGCGCACGGTCTGGCAAACCGGAAGTCGCACAGGCCAGTGTTGCGGTGGCGACATAGTGCCGCTGATGCGCGGGTTGGTAGAGTTTGAGCAGCGGAGCGTCCGGCTCTTGCTCCTTGACCTCGGGAGGAGCGGCGCGAGCGAGCAGCGAACGGCGATTCTGTTTGATTGTAGCTGGCAGCGGAATGCGCTGGGCAAGGTCTGGTGCCGTAGTCTTGCCCAGAGGCGTGCGCCAATCCTCATAGCGGGCGACGAAGTTGGCAATCGCGCCGGGTGCGCTCGACATGGCTCCCAGCAATTGATCCGCAAAATCATCCTGCGCAAACCGCAGGATAGCCGGCTGCAAGCCTGGCTGTCCGGCTGCACGCCAAAGCGGACGCGGCGCGGCCCATGTGAGCGGATGATCGAGCGCCGTCACCAGATGTTTCCTGCGCCGGGCGTGTAAGTCCCCGCAGAGACGGTGGTCGCGACCACTGTCTGGGCATTCACAACACCCGAAAAAGTGGATGTCGCAGCGTTTACGGTAACTGCGGTTGCATCGAGCTGCACCGTGCTGGCTTCGACCTTGACGAGCGCCGCTGCGGTAACGGTAACACCTGACGAATCGAGCTTGACCGAATTTCCATTGCTATCCTCGATCATGACTTCACCAGGACCGTCGGTGAGCTGGACTTTCTGCCCTCCAGGCGTTTCGAGGTGCAGTTTCTCCTGACCCGACGTGTCATCCATCGTCAGCTTCACACCATTGCGGGAGCGGATGACTTTCTTGTTGTTCTGGTCGGAATGATCGGCTTCCGGAGGCTTGTCCTTCCCATTCCAAAGCCCACCGATAATGTACGGACGGCGCGGGTTGCCCTGTTCGAAGGCAATCAGCACTTCGTCTTCCTTTTCGGGAAGGAACCAGGTCCCGCGATTGCCCCCTGCAAAAAGCGTCGCCATGCGCGCCCAGGCGAGATAGCGATCACTGTCCGGGTCAGGCGACCAGGGCAGTTCGACCTGAATCCGCCCTTGTCCGTCCGGGTCGGCGAGCGAAACAACTTTGGCCGGCGCGACACCGTACCACATCCCGCCAAGCCCCTCAGCTGCGCGTGGTTCGCCGCTTGCTTGCGAGATCCCGGGGTAGAACAGGCCGGGCTTCATGCGTTGTCCCCAATCCCGGGACGGTCGCAGCGAA
The DNA here is from genome assembly GCA_038534015.1 of Pseudomonadota bacterium. Taxonomy (GTDB): domain Bacteria; phylum Pseudomonadota; class Alphaproteobacteria; order Sphingomonadales; family Sphingomonadaceae; genus Erythrobacter. Next base: position 11,247 of record JBCAXQ010000006.1, read on the forward strand.
ATTCCGTGATTGCGCCGCTGGTCGGGTCGAAAAGATGTGTGACTGTGGTCGCACGATATGTGCCGTCAAAGACCGGACCAAGGCCAGCCAGTTCGAGATTTGCGCCGACATGGATTAGCGGATCGGTTTCGCACAGTCCCTCACCGGTTACGAAATCGCGTGCCATCAGCCGATACGCGCTCTCGGCGATCTCGCGCGCTTCCGATTGCGATGCAGGCATGCAGTGCGCAAGTGTTTCGTTTCGCGCGGTCAGCTTTTCGTCGAGAAGCGCAGATCCTCCAATATCGCCTCCCAGATCCGAACTCAGGATTGATGCATCTGCAGTGTGGCTCGCTTCCGACTTTGACCCAACGTCCCAACCCGCGACCGTGACCGTGCTGCGCTGACCGGCGAGGTCAGCGCACACATCGAAAGCGCGCAAAGTTCCGGCCCAGCGCAGCTCGACATTTGGCGTTCCGCGGTCCGCGCGGACATAAAGCGTCCCATTCTCGACTGAAACTGAACCACCAAACCTGCGGGCCAGGTCGAACAGAAAGGCAAGATCGGTCTGGTTGACTTGCGCGATCAAAGGGGCGGCGGCAGTTGTGATTGAAACATCGGCGGTTAAGCCATGCGCCTGCGCTATCGTCTGAGTTACATCATCGAGCGTGGAATCCTCAAAGCTCCGGCTGCGGCGAGTCATCCGCAACGATTGGAGATCATCCTCGGCACAGACCGATATCGTCGGCGGGCCTGCTTCCGGATAGTGTCCGGTGAGCGCCGATATCTTGCCACGGAAGAGTGGCTCATCATCGATGGCAATTTCGATATCTGCGCCAAATTCAAGCAATTGCCTGTCGTAAAACTGGAAGCCATCACCTTCGCCGCCCCAATTTCCGAATTCCAGCTGCGCCGTTGCCATGGCTTCTAGTGAAGAATGCAGACGGTAGGAAATCAGGGCGGATTCCAGCGTTGGCTCGGCCTGACCATTTACTCTGATGGTAGGCCTCGAGGGACGGCTTGGAAGGCGGGCGACAGTTGCGGTCATGCCGGGATACTCAGTTCCGCGCCATACGGACGTGGCGACACGCAGCCATTCGGGCGCGGCGCTGTTGCGCGCGCCCGGCCACTTCCGGCGCTGCGCCGGATGCGGCCGCCGCTGCAGGCGGTGCTTCGCCCAGTGTTTCGAATTCGTTGATGACCACAGTCATTTTGGGCTCCTATTCGATCCTTAGTTTGGGCAGGGGAGGCGGGATTGTGCTTGGCAGGCCGAGTTGGGCTGCGCTTGTTTGCGCTCCAACCGATTGCGGCAGGTTTAGGGCTGAATTGGCCGCGCCCGTCAGCGCAGCTGCGGCACCTTGCGGGCCAAGAGAAATGCCAAGACCAGCAGAGCCCGTGCTTTCGGAGCCGAAGCCAAGGTTGGCGCTTGGGAGCTTGATCTTCGGCTTGGGGACTTTTGCGTTGAGATCGATCAGCTTGCCTGGTTTGACGCGCAGTGGATCTTCAATTTTATTTGCGGTGGCGATCGATTGCCAATCATCGCCCTTGCCCTTCTTGCCCGCCATTTTCTGGACGGTGTCGCCTTCCTTGGCCTGTTCGCGTGGAGCAGTACCTGGAAGATTGACGTTGCCATCGCCATTGAAACTGGAGACCAAAATCTTCTGTTGCGTGAATCCTAGAGCCATATTGGCGCGCAATGGCTTTCCTTCGGGAGAGAAGAACTCCAGGTTTTCTTCCATCGATGTGACCAGTCCATCGAAGATCAGGCTCGCCCACTGGAAACGGACTCCCGGAGGGACGAACTTCGTCTCGTCACCTTCAAACTCCTTGGGCGTCATGAAGTAGAGCACTTCCTTGGTTTTGCGCCGCACATCATCGACCGGATCCGATTCCATTGCGGTCACATCAAACCACAGCGTGACAGTCAGTGATGTGCTGCCCGCACCGACAAATTGCTGGCCCGATGTTCCGCTGGCCTGATCACCACCTTCGGGCTGTTGGATTTCATTGGCGAAAGCGAGCTTGAGCGTTTCGGGGTTGAACTGGACCTCGACAGACTTGCCGCCGTCCTTGACCGTGCTGAGATCATCGTTGAGCTCAATGAGCTTTGCCATGGCGAGTGTCGTTTCGCTCATACCGCCGCCTCCGCCTGATCCTTTGATGCCTCTTCGACCAGCTCGAACTTGTCATAGGCGAGCTGGAACTCTTCGATTGCGATCGCGCCTTCTTTGGCGTTGAGCGCAGGGGCTTTCAGTTTGATCGGAATACAACGAGACAGGCGGAATCGGGCCAGTTCGGCTTTCCCATCATCGGCCAGCATGACGACATCGGCATCGGCGCGCAGATAGGGGTTATCGATGGTACGTCGAAACCATTTCCACAGTTCCAGATTGCTGGTCATCCCCCGTTTGAGGGTGAGATTGGTGTAGTTGATGACAGCCGGGACCCGCCACGCGCGATCATTCGCCCCGCCGGAACGGATGGTCTGGACGTCCATGGTCATATCCAGACCGTCGCATTCAGCGAAGGCTGCATCGCACAGCGGCTTGCTGTCGCCTTGCGGTACGATCTCGACCACAAAATTGAATGTGTTCCAGGGGCGATCTTCGATTGCCATCAGGCCGCCTCCTCAAGTGTGAGGCGCTCGCCTTGCTGCACCAGCGACATCTCGATGAATTCGAGTGGATGAGACGGGGCGATGCCGATGTCTGCCAGAATGCGGCCATTGCTTCGGTCGGTTGATGTGCTGCGCAAACGGATGAAATAGCTGTCGCTCGAGATCCGACCCGAAAACGCACCTCTTCGTTGCAAGAGGTCTAAATGCGATGTGAGCGTGCGCTCGATTGAGCGCCGCACTGCTGGGCCGTTAGGTTCGAACAAGAAAGTGTTGCCCAACGTCAGCAGCATACGCCTCAGCATGATAAACAGACGGCGCACGCTGATCTGGTTCCAGTCAGGATCGCCGGATAGGCTGCGGGCGGCATGGGCGAAGAATCCGTCCGGACGCGGCAGGATCAGGTTGATCCGAGCAGCGTCGCTTGGGAGCCAGTCCTCCGGTGCTATTGCCGGATACAAGCCGACTACATTGGTGAATTCGCGATTGGCAGGCGCATACCAAGCCCCATTTTCCCGCGCGATCCTCGCCATTTGCCCCGCCACGGCGCCTTCGGGAGGGGTCGTGATGAGTGTATCTTCGGCACCACCCGCGATCCAGGGATGGAAGATGCCGCCATAGGAGAGCGCGCGCCTCTCGCGTCCGGTAAGGGCGGTGTCGCCAAAACCGGGAACGACCAATTGCGACGCATACGACTGGGCATCGTTGGCTCGAAATTCCCTGGGCAGGCTCAGCAATGCTGTCATCGCAGCAGATCCTGCTGCCAGCCTCAACATTGCCACATGCACCCGCCGCGTCGTGTCCGGCTCGCTTGGGAGCGCTGTATAGTCTGAGCGGCGGACGGTCACTGATCGAGCGGCGAATTGTGATACGTTTCCGTCGCGTTCGGTCCGCAGCCGATAGTAAAACACTCCTTCGCTGCGATCGGTCAGGACAGTCTCGTTGCCGGTGCCGCGATAGATTTCGGCCGCATCCAGAAAATCGTGGCTGGTCGACTCTTCCAGCACGAATTCGACGTTTTCATCGTTTGATGAAAAACTCAGAGAAAAGTGATCGGCAATGACTGGAAGCGTCGGTACACCGAGGCGCGGGCGCGCGAGAACCGCTACGGTACTGTCGAGAAATCTCCCAAAATCAGGAGCTTGGATCGGAGTATCCGTGTCTCCGAGGTTTGCTTCCGCAAGGCAAGGACCCGAATGGTCATACCAGGTAGGCGGAACAAAGGTACCGGGATCAGGCGATGGAAAGGCAGTGGCGTCGTCTTGCTCTCTCCAGCCTGGCTGAGCAGCATCCGGTGCCGCGAGGATCGAGGCCTCTCCTACGGACTCTCCGGGAATGTCATAGGCGGCGTGAATACCGAAGAGGGCTTGGCCATCCAGGTCGTGCCGTTGGATAGCCTGGCGATCGATTTCTTGTGCACTCGTCGCAGCAAATGCCGGATCAATGAAAATGCGATGATCGAACGGCGTGAGTCCGCTAAGCTCAAGTGCGCGCTCATTCTCAGCTTCGTACCGGTGCGCACCGGGGCCGAAAGCGCCATCGATCCCCAATGGGATAAATGCGGTCCGCAGTATCGGGCGTTGGCTTTCTAGGGCCGTTTCATCGACGAACGCGCGGACGAGCTCATCCCAACCTATCCCACCGGCATTTGCATTGCGAAACGCTTCGAGCTTTTTGGGGAATCCGCGCAACGACGCAAACTGGGGTCGCGATCGGGCGGAGCGATTGTGGTCAGATTTATAGGCCGCATCATCGCCTTCGATCATGAAAAGCGAATTGGACGCTTCGGGTGTTAATCCGATCGCTGATACAATCTGGCTGTCTTCGGGTGTCCCACTGCGAATATCGAGCGACAGCCGACTTGCGATGAAGGGCGTTTCCGGCAGACGGGACCCAACTTGCTGCCAGGCAGGGCCCTGAGCAGACATGCTTTCGACTTCGTCAGCACGCAGCCAGATGGCCTCGCCCTGTCGGAAGAACATGATCCAAGTCTTGGGCGTAAGTTCCTTAAACTGGCTGGAAAACTCGATCCGGCTCGTTGGACCTTCAAAGAATTCCGCAGTCACGCGGTTTCGGCGGTTCGAAAGGTAAGCGTGCCCCTCTTTGCTCGCCGCTTCTTCCCGTATCTGCTGGAACGAGCTGGACCATGCAGCCCAGTGCTGCTGCCCTTCGGAATGGACGATCTTGGCGTAGCGCAGAATGCCGACGTCGCGTTCATTCAATTCCAGCAGATCTCCAATTTGCAAGTCGGCCCGGCAAGAGAATCGCATGCCCCAGCGGTGACTCTGCGGGTTCTGGATTGGCACTGGCTGTCTCAGCGCACGCGCTTCGAGAGACAGACTGGATGACCATGCACCGGCTGATGCAGCCATCAATTCGCCTATTTCAACGGTGCTTTCGCCGGTGCTGGGGAAGGGGTATCGTCCAAGCAAACCCGGGACTGCAAACCGGCCAGTCGCAGCAGGCGTGACATCACTGACGTCGCTGCCAGCGTTCGCCCAAGCTTGTGTGAGCTTTTCGGTCCAGGCAACCCGTATCACCCAGCATTGCTCGCCTCCGTTGGAAAAGAATGCGCGCACGCTCGGGGCCAGATGGGCCGTCAGCATTGTGCCGTTCGATGGATCGAAAGCCAGGTCGACCGTTCGGCCAAATGCCGCCTCGAAAGCGGCAACGGATTCGATCAGGACCGGGCGATGGCAAGGGCCACGTTCCGCAATGCCGACGAAGACCGCCACATCCATTCGCGGAAACTGCCCACCCGAAAAAGCAGGCGGTGCCGTGTCCACGTGGATTCCGGGAAGGCGGCGGCCAGCGACCATGCGCTTATTCCATCTCCAACCGCTCGTAGGCTAGGACGAGTTCTTCCATCGCCACATCTGTGCCTTTCGCATTGAGAGGCCCACTGGTGTGCTTCATGATCCGCGCCTGAAGCAGTTTCCAGGTCATGATCGTTTCTTTGTGATCTTCGCTTTTAAGTTCGATCTTCACCGACTTGTTGGCTTTGGGAGAGCCATTGCGGATCTCATCGAGCCATTTGTAGAGAGTGAGTGAGCCGATTACGCCGCGCTTCAACGTGACATCTGTGGCTTTCACCAAGCCGTTGATTTTGAGAACCGAATTCTCCTTGCGGTTGCCATTGCGGTATTCAGCCAGCGCAACCTCCATGCCCATGCCGCTGACTTCCTGGAAGCCCGCATCGGGATCTTCGGTCTTGCCATTGCCGATCTGGACAGTGAAATTGAATTGATTGACGGGACGCGATTTGAGGGTTGCCATGATCTATGCTCCTCAGGAATTGCTGTCGGCCGTCCACTGGCCGATGCGGAAGATGACGAATTCTGCGGGTTTCAGAGCGGCGACGCCGATCTGGCAGACGAGCCTGCCGTTATCGATGTCGTTCTGAGTCATGGTCGAACGGTCGCATTTGACGAAGAAGGCCTGGTCGGGCTGTGAGCCGAGCAGTGCGCCGTTCTGGAACTCGTTGAGCAGGAAGTCCTCTATGGTGGTGCGTATGTTTGCCCACAACCGCTCGCCATTCGGCTCAAACACGGCCCATTGGGTACCCCGATCAATTGATCGTTCGAGGTAGGCGAAATAGCGCCGCAGGTTCACGTATTTCCATTCGGGATCGCTGGTCATGCAGCGCGCTCCCCAGAGGCGGTTTCCGCGCCCTTCGAAGAAACGGAAGCAGTTGATCCCTTCCGGGTTCAAGACCTCCTGTTGGCCTGTGTTGATCGTCTTCTCGAAGCCCAGCGCGAGATTCACGACCTCATTGGCGGGTGCTTTGTAAACCGCGCGTTCGACATCGTTGCGTGCGTAGATTCCGGCAACAAAGCCCGATGGCGGGTAGGTGTTTTCCAATCCGGTAACGGGGTCGATTGTCTTGACCCAAGGGTAGTAGAAAGCCGCGTATTTGGAATCGAACAGCGCGCGATAGGCGCGAACGTTGGAAATCGACTGATCCCTGATGCTGTCGATCACCGCAATGCGATAGCGCATGCGTTGGGCATGGCTGATCAATGCATTGGCGACCGGTTGCCCAAGTGCTTCGTTAAGGCTTGATCCTGGTGCTGCAACGATCGAGATGTCTTCCTTGTTCTCAAGCGCGATGAGACCAGTGGAAAGGTTGGTGTTTGTGTCGACGGTGCCGACGTAGTCGGGTGACGTCAGAGCAGCGCCATCATTGCCATTGGACAATGTGAAGGTGACAGTGCGGGTTGAAGGCTCTGAGGTCGCGCTGAGCAAATTGGCTTCGCTTATGCTGACTGAGCTTCCATTCACCGTCACAAAATCCTCGATCAGGTCGAGGCCGGGATAGGTCGTGCCACTGTTCAGCTCGACCTGGATCGGCATGTTGCGGGCATCCGAAGCGTTGGCTGGATCTGCGCCCAGAACCTGCAGCAAAGAATCTGGTCTGCCATTCTGCGTGTGCAGGTCGTCGAGCGCTAGATCGACGAGGCCAAAGGACGGCAGATCGCTCGCTTCCGGTTCGTAGAACACTGACGCGGTAATGCGTTTCACCGTGACATCGGCGGTGAAGGCTGCATTGGACAGGAGGAATTCAATGTCTGGGTCTGCAGGTGCTGCGCCGGCCCGTGTGAATGTTGGCTCCCCCGTCGATGCGTTTAGAGTCACCCGGTAATATCCGACCAGATCGGTCGGGGCGGGCCCTGCGCCTGTGAAGGCAACATGCACGATATCCCCGTGCCCGATGCCCTTGAGCTCTTTGTCGGTGGTGCTGTTCACGACCAGGCGATTTTGGCCAAGATCGAATTGCAGCGAGACCTGGCCGTTTCCTACCGCTCCCGGGAAGCGAGCACGCATTACGAGGTTTTGGGCCGCAGCAGAGACCGCTCGTCCATCGTCGCTATCGCCATTTGGGCGGAAGACTCGAGCGACATAGAGACGCTTCCCGCCTTCCTGGAAAAAGGCACGGACGGCCGACCACATATAATTGTCTTGCTCGCTTGTTCCGAGCGTCAGCTTTTCTTGCCCGCCATAGACACGTTCAAATTCGACCAGTGACGTGATGATCTCGGGTTCGAGGTCAATTGGACCGTATCGGGTTGGCCCGACAAAGCCGGTGGTCGTCGTGCTGACGCCTTCGATAGACTTGGCGCGGTAGGAAACTTCTTCCACAAATACGCCCGGGGCTAGATATTCAGGCATGGTCTTGCCTCCTTCGCTCAGCTCGCCTCGAGAAAGAGGCTGGAAAGTGGATTGTTTGACCCATCGAGCGTCCGCAGGATGAGCCGTTCGCCAAGCACCAGATTGGTGGTCGGGAATGCGGCGGTGTCGTCTATGTTGCGCAGTACGGCGGTTGCGGTGCCGTTCAGCTGCGCCAGTATGTCGTTGAATCTCGGGGGCAAAACTGCCCCATCACCGGAGATCTCGCTCGACAGGTCGTCAAAATGCGCGCTCACACGGATAGGCCAGGAAATCTGATCGCGACCGTCTGAGGCGTCGGCCGGCGCAAGAGCCGGTAGGTCAGGGTAGGGAAAGGAGACTTCTACATTGCCACCGGCATCAGCAAGGCCGAGCCCAATTGTGGTGTTTCCTTGGCGAACTCTGAGCAATGCCCAGCTTGCGGGCCTGTCTCTGCCATCCGCCCGGCGGATAGCCAGGTGCGCGGCAATCCGTGCCACCGGCACATCATAGGTTCGTCCTGATCTGTTGAAGAGCGGGATGTAATCGGCCTGTGTTTCACCCGGCAACAGGAGGGAACGGATCCGAGCAGCCGGAGGTGTTCCCCATACAGACCACATCGTCTGCGTGGGGTCCGGCATCCGATAACTGAAACGCGTCGGCAAGAAGCGGTCGAACGTATCTACCGCCCGGACTTCAAAACTGCGCGCTGTGCCGACCCATTCATCCGGAAACTGACCGATTGTTGCAGGATCTGCTGGCTGGCGATCTGCGATAGTGCGGAGGGCGAGCGGTGGCAGAAAGGCCGGGACTCCGGCGATGTTGTTCGGAACCCAATGCCCTGCACCTCTGGGATCCAGTTGATTCACGGTCGAGCTGTCGACCGCATCGATCATGGTCACGTTCAAACCGCTGGTCACACTTGTCAGGTTGCTTGCATCGACAAACCGCAGCGCGCTGACGGCTCGCATGCGGAACTTGTCGGGACTTGCGAGCGCGGTCATGCTGCACTGCTCCCACCGGGTGGAGTTATCGCGCCGTATTCGAACTCGCGTTCGACGACTGGCGGATTCTCGGTGATCGAGACATCGCTATCGAGCAGAACCATTCGTAGCTGGTAGCTCGCATAGGCGGGATAGCGCTTTAGCCGCTCCCACAGTGTCAGATGGTCTGCAAGCGGGAGCGGATCGGCCACCAGCTCGACATCTTCCGTGACTGGAAAAATGTCGTCCTCTGCCAGATAGGCGTTGAGCTGGGCAGGCGAGATATGCCCGACATCGGCGAACATCCGCATAACCCATCCCAGCATACGTTGTTGCCGTTCGATCGAGTTCGCGAAGGGGATCACCAGATAGTGAAGATCCAGCGGCAATGACGGCTTGAAAGTGTTGCCAAGAAGGTCAGTGCGCGGTGCGCGTGCGCGCAGTTCCTTATTGATAGTTACGCGCCAAAGCAGAAGGGAGAACCCTTCATCAGATCGCGGATCATCATGGTCTGCGAAGCGGAAATCATCGATGGTAAGCGCGCTCGTGTTTCCGAACTCATCCCTTGGATACCGTTCCTGAATAAGCGCCCTTAGAGTGGCGCTTGTCGCGGCGATGGCTCGATAATGCGCCATCAGCTCCTCTTTGCGGCCATCATTATTGCGCGTTCGAGCGCAATGGGTGGAGATTTTTCGAGGCTTAGCTCTTCGCTCAATCGCCGGAAGATGGTGGCTGTCCGCCCCTCGCTTCCAACCATCACTATGCCAGCGCTGGGGCTCTGAGTGTTGTAGCCCGCTATCGTGGGCTCATCGTCTAGAGTGTTGAGTACGAGCACATCGTAGTCGCCCACCTTCTGATCAGCTGACTGTGAGACAACTTCTATTCCCGGAGCGTCGCGCAACACATCACGAATGATCGAGTCGATCATCTTGGGGACTGATCCCAAAACGACCCGTACGCGGCTCACCAAGTTGTCGTTTCACAGCACATCCTATGATAATTGCGCCCATCTCACCTTGGCGCATGAACCACTCGCCGAAAAAGCGGCCTATAAAATGGTCTAGTCTGACCGGCTTCCAGTTCGGTCCTCTTTGATGCGGATCGCAATGCTGCTTGCGCTCCTCAGGAGCAAAGGTACTGATTCCTCACTTAAAGAATTCCTGGCCTAGACCATGTGGCCCGGCCCATTCGGATCGGTCTTTCGCGTCAGTTGCGCTTGCGCTGAAAGCAGGACGGCGATTTTCTACAATCAGGAAACAGGGAATCGGATATAGTGAGAATCACTAGGTGAAATAATCCGATACCTTTTGGTGGGGTTTGACTGTTTTCATGGCGGTCAAGGGAGGTTGTGTGTGCCTGATTTAGTTTCCACGACTAACACCGTTGCGCGCGAGCAAAGACTTACGCGTTGCATTATTGTTGGTGATGTCCTGCTTTATCGGGACGGCTTGGCTCGCGGATTGAGGCGCCTAGGAAACGTCGAGGTCGTCGAATCGGTCTCCTCTCAGGAGGCAATCACATCCATGGGTGGCAAAGGCGCAGATGTACTTGTGCTCGATATAAGCCATCCCGACACGCTCGAAACGATCAGGCCAATGATCAATGAATGCTCAGACCTTCCTGTCGTTGGCTTTGGGATTGGCGGGCAGACGGATGCGCTGCGCTGCGCAGAGATTGGCATTTCTTCTTTTGTCGGGCGCGATGAGAGTATTGAAGATCTCGATAGCGCCATCCAGCAGGCGGCAAGAGGCGAAGCGGTCTGCAGCCCCGCGCTTACAGCTCGCTTAATCCGGCATATGGCTGCGCTGATTGATGGCGCACAAGTCCAGACCAACAATTGCCTTACAGTGCGGGAGCGCGAGGTCGCGATGCTAGTGAAGCGTGGCATGTCGAACAAGGAAATCGCGATCGAGCTTGGCATCAGCCCGGCGACTGTGAAGAATCATGTTCACATGATCCTCGAGAAGCTCAACATGCCACGACGGGCGTCGATCGGCATGGTGATCTAGCCCAGCACCCATTCAAACACTACAGGAAGCCTAGCAGCCCAGGCATTTTCTTCATGTTCGGCGCCAGGAAACGTTCGGCTCTCCCAGTGCGTTCCTCGTTTCCAATCGGTTTCTGCCATGTGCGCATCAATCTGTGCCTGATACGGCGGATAATAGGCATCGAGGGTGGCCGTACCATGATCAAACCAAAGTCTGCGGCCGTCTGGTTGGCCCAGCTTGCTCGTCAACATCGCGCGCCAGATCGCGACCAGATCGGGATCTGTCCCCCTGACATTCTGCGGCGCTATTGCGGGCCAATGGGTGCTCACACACCCGACTCTTCCGAAAACCTCGGGGTATTCGAGAAACGCATAGAGACTGATCAGACCTCCCATGCTCGACCCGATCACCGCTGTGTCATCGCGGCCGGTCCGGGTGCGGAAATAGCGGTCCATCCATGGCTTGAGCACACCGGCAATCCAACGGATGTAGTGGTGTGAGACGATAGCGCCTTGCGCATATTCCTCCATGGCTTGGCGCAGGGTGCCATTTGCCGCGTCATAGGCGGGTTTGGGCAGATACTGGCGGTAGCGATCAACGCCCGGAGACCAGATTCCTACGACGATCCAAGGTTGTTCGGCGCGCTTTGCGGAGTGCCGCATCATCGCGCGATCAGCAGCCCAGACCTTATTGAAATTGGATAGTGCCGGATCGAACAGGTTCTGCGCATCGTGCATGTAGAGCACGCGGTACTGCCGGTTGCTCGCGTCATAACCTGGTGGAAGCCAGATTGTCAGGCGCTGGAGGGGCAGGCCCGGCGCAGAGATACCCGGGTATTCGAGGAACCTTCCGCCACTGGTAGCAGCCCAAAGCGGGGCCGGCAGCGCAGCAAGGGTCGCGATGCCAAGGCCCAGACCAATCGCATCGCGTCGGTTGATCATAGCTCCTCCTCCCAGAAACTTTCTAAAGCGGCGGTGCGCCATTCCACACCCACAGAGAAAGGGCTGCAGCGATCGCCAAGCTTGTGATCAGACGCAGGAGTGATGCAGGTTCAATTTCCGCTTCGGGTGCGACATTCATCTTACGGCCCGAAATCATAGGCCCGACCAAGCCGCTCCATTTGATCGCATCGTAATAGAATATGGCCAGCAAATGCAATGCAACCAGACCGCCAATCACATAGATCCCGATTTCGTGTATGTCTGTTATTCGGTCTGCAGTCATCACGCCCACAAGGTCGTTAAGCGGGCCGGTGGCGCCATCAAATGGGTCGCCAGCGAAAAGGCCAAGGCTGACCTGCACAAGCATTGCGCCAAGTAGGACAATCACGCTGAGAGCGGCGAGGGGGCTGTGCCCAACGCCGTTGAAATCGCTGGTACCGCGCAAGTAGGAAATGATGGCCATCGGGCCGCGGACAAACGAAGCGAACCGGGCCGTCCGGGTCCCTAGAAAGCCCCAGATTATCCGGAATGTGAGGACAAATAGCAGCACATGCCCGAGCTGCTTGTGAAGACCCCACTGGCTGTTTTCAGCAGTGAGCCACATGGCCGGTATCAGGACTGGAAAGCTCCAGTGAGTTAGGCGGACCGGCAGGTCCCAAACCTTGCCAGCCCGCATGTCAGTTCGTCCGTTCAGCCACGCTTAGCACCACGAGCACGGATCAATCGTCATCAAGGCGATATTTGTCATGACATGCTTTGCATGTCGCGCCCAGGTTCTTGACGCCCTCTTGAACCGCGGCGAGGTCTGCAGCGCCGCCCGCTTCGGCAAGCGCGGTAGCGGCAGCGATATTGTTATCGAGAGCATCGGTGAAACCACCCATATCTTCCCATATCACATCGAGCGCTTCTGTATCAGCGCCCGAACCAACGCCCGTGCCTTCGGGAAACAGAGTTCGGTTGGCTTCCATTTTGGCACCGATTTCCTCGGCGCTGGTCTGGATCAGGGCAAAGTCGGGGCTATCGCCTTCCAATTGACCACGAATGGCCTTGAATGCATCGCCAATCGCTTCGTAGTTTTCCTGCCGCGCTTCGACTGCGCTGACGTCGCCAGCTTCGGTCGCTTCGCCTTCGACCACTGCCTCTTCCGGTGGGTCGGCATCCGTTCCCGAGCAAGCTGCAACGCTGGCGATTAAAGCCGGAGCGAGGAGAATACGAAAAGAGATGCGTGAGTTCATGGCAGTGTGTCCTTCTGTTTTCGGTTGGATGAAACCGGAGAATAAGGGCCGCTATACGTAGGGTAACGTGCCAAATCGTTATGCGATCCGATAGGATTGCGCAATTTCTCGATCAGAAGCAACTAGTCTGCGCAATCACTTTGCATCACGCACGATTCAAGATAAGTTGCTCTCAGCAACCGAGAGAGTGAAGATGGCGCAATTCAAATTGAACGGCGAGCCAGTGGCCGCTGATGTCGATCCGGCGATGCCGATCCTTTGGGTCGTGCGGGACAAGATCGGGCTGAAGGGGACCAAGTTCGGGTGCGGCATTGCGATGTGCGGCGCGTGCACAGTGCACCTGGACGGTAAGCCGATCCGTTCGTGCTCGACACCAATTGCCGACGCAGAGGGCCGCGAAGTCACCACAATTGAAGGGGTCGCCGGCCCGGACGGTGAGTTGAGCGCAGTCCAGGATGCCTGGATCAGTGAACAGGTGCCCCAATGCGGTTATTGCCAGTCCGGCCAGATCATGGCCGCTACCGCGCTCTTGCGGGACAATCCACAACCGAGCGACACTGATATAGACGCCGCAATGTCCGGCAATATCTGCCGCTGCGGCACCTACACCCGCATCAGGCAGGCGATCAAAGTCGCCGCAGGCATTGAACAGCCGAGGGCCGAACGACTGCCCGAAGAGGAGGCCTGAGCATGAGCGATACGGCGGAAAAGAAAGAGCGCAGCACGGCTATGAAGTGGACCCGGCGCGGGTTTATCGGCGCAGGCGTGTTGGCTGGTGGAGCATTGGTGATCGGGGTCGGCATGCGCGCTGGCAATCCGGTTGGAAAGCTCGCCCCGATTGTAGCCGGTGGAGACGGCGAACAGCTGGTCAACAGCTGGGTCAAGATCGGCACTGACAATATCGTGACCGCCATCGTGCCGCATTGCGAGATGGGCCAGGGCGCGCATTCGGTTCTGGCGCAGATGCTGGCTGACGAGCTTGATGCGGATTGGGACAAGGTCGAAGTGATGCAGGCTCCGGCAGACGGCAACTATGTCGTTTCGGACACTGCGCGCATGTTCATCGCGCCATTCACAATGAACGCTGCCGACTGGATCGAACCCACTTACGAAGGGGTCTTCAAGCAGCTGGCTCTGATGGCTGATGCGATGATCACTGGTGGTTCTTCATCGATACGTTCGACCGGGCAGTACCAGATGCGGATCGCGGGCGCCGCTGCGCGAAAAATGCTGGTTGGAGCTGCTGCAGACGAATGGGGCGTGCCTGCGGGTGAAATCACGACGCGCGACAGCACGCTATTCCACGAAGCATCAGGCAAGAGCGCACCCTATGCGCAATTCGCCGCTGCTGCCGCTGATCAGCCGATGGATCACTCGCCCACGCTTAAGGAACAATCGCAATATCGCCTGATGGGCAAGAGCAAGGCCCGAACTGACATCCCTTCCAAAGTCGATGGCACTGCCGAGTTTGGTATCGACGCCGTTCCCGAAGGTCTGGATCTGTCTTACGCTGCCGTGGTTCGCCCGCCTGTGCCGGGCACGACTGTGACCAGTATGGACGCCGAGCAGGCCAAGGCCATGCCGGGTGTTTTGCAGATCCTCAACATGGGCAATTTCGTTGCAGTGGTCGGCGATAGCTATTGGGAGGCCCAGCAAGCTCTCGGGTCGGTTGCGATAGAATGGAGTGCGTCCGAGAGTTCGATTAAATCGACGGCGGACCAGTTCAATCAGTTCGCTGCGGCACTGGACGAGGCTGGAGAGAGTGGCGGCAGCGAAGCGGCGGGTAAGGGCGATTTCGCCGATGCATTTGCCAATGCGCCGACCACCATCGAAGCCGAATACAAGGTGCCCTATCTCGCGCACGCGCCGATGGAACCGCTCAATTGCACCGCGCTGGTAAAAGATGGCAAATGCGACATCTGGACCAGCACTCAAGTGCCGTTGATGGCGCGCAGCGCAGTCGCGGAATCGATTGGCGTGGGCAAGGATGACGTCACCGTTCATCACCCCTATCTTGGTGGTGCTTTCGGTCGGCGGCTGGGAAGTGAATATGTGTCGATGGCGGCGCGCATTGCCAAAGCCACCGGCTATCCGATCAAGATGATCTGGAGCCGTGAAGAAGACACGCAGAAGGCGATGTATCGTCCGGCGGATCTCAATCGACTGCGCGCCGGTCTGGATTCGGATGGAAAGCTTGTCGCGTATGACAGCGTCTTCACCCAACGACATGATCCGCAGGAAGCCTGTATACCGGCGATGTACAACATTCCCAACACGTCGGTACGTGTCGCAGAATCAGAACTTCACCTGCCGTTTCAGGCATGGCGGTCTGTTGACCACTCACAGCAAGGCTTCTTCATAGAAAGCTTTATCGATGAAGCCGCTCACGAAGCGGGCCAGGACCCGCTCGACTATCGCCTTGCAATGCTCGCGAATGCGCCACGGCACATGGCCGTTCTGAAAAAGGCTGCCGAGATCAGCGGCTGGAATGGTGAAAGTGCCGAAGGGACTGCCAAGGGCGTGGCTATTGTAGAAAGCTTCGGCACGATTGTTGCCGAGGTGGTTGAAGTCGATATGAGCTCTGGCAAGCCAAAGATGACGAATGTGTGGGCGGTCTGTGACGCTGGGTATGTCATGAACCCCGATGGTTTCCGCAACCAGATTGAAGGGGGCATCGTTTTCGGCCTGACAGCTGCGATGCATGGCGAACTCGACATCGTGGATGGCGCGGTCAAGCAGAGCAATTTTCACGACTACAAGATGCTCCGCATGAATGAATGCCCAAATATCGAAGTCGCGCTGATCAATAGCGGTCCGATCCCGATTGGCGGTGCTGGCGAACCAGGCCTGCCCCCAGCAGCACCTGCCCTCACCAATGCGATCTTTGCTGCAACGGGCAGGCGTTTGCGTGAATTGCCAATCGCAAAGAACTTTACCTGATTGGTGCCGGAGGGGAACAGAGTGAGCAAGGCAAAGCTGTTGGCCATCGGACTTGGAGCCATGGCGCTTTCGGCGTGTGGGTCTGATCCCGACCAGGCACCAGTTGAACAGATAGTGATCCGTGCGCCTGGCGAGACGGCGCCAGCGTCCGCTGGGCCCGAACAGAGCGGTGAAGAGGTTGATCTCGTCGCTGCCGGACAAGCTGCCTTTGCAGTTTGCACAGGGTGCCACGTAGCCCAAGCCGGCGAGCCTTCGATGGCCGGGCCGAACCTCCATGGCGTTGTCGGCCGAGCTGCCGGGGCTCTTGATGACTATGCGTATTCGGATGCGCTTTTGGCTTCGGGGCTGACGTGGACCCAAGACGAACTGGACGCGTTCCTCGCGAATCCAACCGCAAAAGTAGCGGGCACTACGATGGTCGCGGGCGCTGTAAGCGATCCGGAAAGCCGAGCGGCGATTATCGCCTATCTCGGCAGTCTGTCCGAGTAGGCGGCAAAGGCGCGATTGAGCCGTGGACTTGGGACGCGTTCTGCGGTTTCTCCTTGACCGCCAGATAAACGGTGAACGCGCAGTCCTGGTGACGGTCTGTTCGGTGGCGGGTTCCTCAATGCGAAACCCCGGCACTATCATGGGTGTGATGGAAGATGGCACCTATGAAGGTTCGTTGTCCGGCGGCTGCATAGAAAACGCCGTGGTCGCCGAAGCACTCGATGTTTTGAAGGCCGATGCACCGCGTGTGGTCCGGTTCGGCGCGGGATCGCCCTATCTCGATATTAAGCTGCCATGCGGCGGCGGGATGGACCTGCATTTCCAGCCGCTCAAAGACTGCGAGTTTGCGCAAGCATGCCTTGACGCCATGAATGCGCGGGAGCCATTCTCTGTCCGGTTGAGCGACACTGGCGCGGAGATGGTTGCTGAATGGCATGCGCCGAATTTTGATGTTGATCGTGGCACCGGCATTTTCGGACACTGGCCTGCGCCGAAACTCGAGATCGTTGGCCATGGAGCCGGGGTAGAGGCGTTGGTCAGAATCGCTCGGAATTTGGGATGTGAGACTTCGGTTCTCACTCCAGATGAACGTGTTGCTGCCTCGCTGAAAACATACACGAGGGTAACCCGGCTCGTTCGTAGCAATCAGACCAATCTGCTGGAAGGTGACCCATGGACCGCAATCGTCTTCCTGTTTCACGATCATGATTGGGAACTCGATCTGATCGCGCGCGCGCTGGAATTGCCGCACTTCTATATCGGGGCGATGGGCGGTCGAAAGGCGCATGCGATGCGCAGCGAGGGGTTGATAGCCAAGGGAATGAGCGCTGAGCAAATCGGTACTATTCGCGCTCCGATTGGCGTTTTCCATTCGTCTCGCGATCCGCAAACGCTCGCGCTCTCCACGCTGAGCGAAGTGATCCGGACCTATCAGGAAACCGACTTCGAGGTTTTGCTTGGCTGAGGCATTGCCCATAGCGGTGGCTGTGCTCGCGGCGGGGAAATCTCGTCGGTTCGGAAGAGCAGATAAGCTGAGCGCAGACTTCCGCGGCAAACCTCTGGGATTGCACGCCGCCGAAACTTTGTCCGCACTCAATGTAATGGATAAATGGGTAATTGCGCGGGACGCGAACCCCGCATGCGACCATGGTTGGCGCCAAGCGGGCTTCGACGTGATCGCAAATCCACGCGCTGAAGAGGGCATGGGAACATCGGTCGCGTTGGCCGCAATGCACGCACAGCAGGCCGGTTCCCGAGCCCTGGTGATTTGCCTGGCTGATATGCCACTGGTGCCGCAGTCGCATTTCAGTGCGCTTTGCGAGGCAGTGATTGAGGCAGGTCGCGCTGCCATAGTCGTCTCGTCAAGTCGCACTTCGAGAACCCCACCCGCGGGATTTGGCAGCAACCATTTTGGTAAGCTCGCGAGACTTTCCG
Source organism: Pseudomonadota bacterium (assembly GCA_038534015.1). Classification (GTDB taxonomy): domain Bacteria; phylum Pseudomonadota; class Alphaproteobacteria; order Sphingomonadales; family Sphingomonadaceae; genus Erythrobacter. Next base: position 28,995 of record JBCAXQ010000006.1, read on the forward strand.
GCGATTCTGGCGCGCGCGATCTTCTGGCAGCAGGGCGCGCAATCAGATGCGATCCCGATTGGCTTGTGGACATTGATGATGTGGAGACGCTGAACCGGCTTAACGCCCGCGACCACTTGGACTAGGCCTCTATGGTGCTCTCAATCCTGAAAGCGATTGCATCCTCGAGGATATCATGAATCAGCCAGCTGAAACCGTCACAGCAAGCCAGGAAAGCGCCGCCGAACCCAAGGTGAGCTATTCCCTGTCTGGCGGCATTGTCCGTCGACTGGTTGGGATGAATGCTTCGCTAGCATTCACATCCTACCAATCCGGTTTTCTATACATGCTCGGGGGGAGCCCGCAGGGCAAGGCACAGCTCCACCGGTCGGCAATGCCGAAGCCGATGGGATTGAGTGCAGACGGTCCTGGCAAAATGGTGCTGACCACTGGAGCCCAGATCATCCGGTTTGAAAACGTGCTGGAAGAGGGGCAGCGGATCAATCAAACTTATGATGGCTGCTTCATGCCGCGCAATGCGCACCTTACCGGGCAACTGGACGGGCACGATGTCGGGGTGAGAGCCGATGGCTCGATCATCTTCGTCAACACACGCTACAATTGTCTCGCCACACTTTCCGATCGCCATTCGTTTGAGCCGGTGTGGAAGCCCGATTTTATAAGCGACATTGTCGATGAAGACCGCTGCCATCTCAACGGGCTGGCAATGGACGATGGCAAGCCAGCATATGTGACGGCCGTTTCGCGGTCGAACACGATAGATGGTTGGCGCGATCGCCGGGCGGATGGCGGCGTGGTGATCGATGTCGAAACCGGGGATGTCATTTGCGAAGGTCTTTCCATGCCGCATTCGCCGCGCTGGCATGATGGAAAGCTGTGGGTGTTGAACGCGGGTACAGGCGATTTCGGCTATGTCGAGTTGCCCAAGAAGAAGGGCGGGATCGGCACTTTCAAACCCGTCGCATTTTGCCCGGGCTTCCTGCGCGGATTGGCCTTTTACGGGCAATTTGCGTTCGTGGGGCTTTCGCGCCCTCGATACGAACGATTCGAAGGGCTTGCTCTCGATAAACGCCTAATTGAAGCAGACAGCGAAGCATGGTGCGGTGTGCAAGTGATTGATACAAAAACGGGGAACTGCGTTGACTGGTTCCGCATCGACGGCGACGTTGGAGAGCTCTATGATGTTGAAATCATTGCGGGTTTCAATTGTCCTATGACGGTTAGCCCCAACTCCCCTGATGCGGCATCTCTTATAACATTCTGACGCCTTAAGCCGTTGGTTACCCTTAATGACTAACCCCACGGACCGTTAACCGGTGCGTGGCCTGGAACCACTTGTCCTGGCAAAGGACGAGCAGCCCCCGCGCTGGCAGTTAGTGCCAGAAATTTGCGAAAAGGACGCAGAACATGGGGGCAGAAGAGTATCGCCGGACCGAAGGTCTGGCAGCAAAGCGCGATGGTAGCCATCGCAGTTGGCGTGCAGCTTTGCGCTGGTCTGTTGCTCCGGCAGCGATCTGTGCAGCAACTGCTAGCCCCGCAGCAGCGCAAGATGCCTGCGTTGAACCAAACCCGGGTGAGTTTGTCTGCGAAGACAACGGCGCGGGGGCGACCACCACACAGGATATCGATAGCGCCGAGGTCAACACCACGGTCGATATCGAAGATGGTTTCACTGTAGATACCAGCGGCGGTGCAGGCGATGGCATGAACGTCTATGCCTATGGCGGGGTTGCCGTCACGCAGGCCGGCGAAAACGGTTCCATCATTGGCGCCGACAATGGCTTGGCCGTCACCGGGGGAACGTATTACGCGGGCGACGTATCGATTGAAGTGTCGGGTGACGTAGTTGGCCAAGGCGCTACTGGCGTTTATGCTTATGGCGGCGGGTTGGCGACAGCGCTCGACGTCGACACCGCCGGGGCAAGCGTAAGTGGCGAGACTTATGGTGTTGCGGCCTACAACAATGGAACCGGGGCCCTGAACATCGAAACGGCTGATGTATCG
>JBCAXQ010000007.1:0-29633 GCA_038534015.1 Pseudomonadota bacterium
ACCGGTCAGGTAGCCCAGGCACTCGCCAAAGTGCTGCGCAGGGACGGCGGTGTTGATGCGACCTTTGTCGGACGTCCGGACTTCGACCTGTTGACCGCAGATACGGTGCCGCAATTGCTGGATGCGCATTCGCCGGACCTGGTCTTGAACGCGGCGGCCTATACGGCCGTCGACCAAGCCGAGCGAGACAGCAGTCTCGCCCATCGCGTCAACGCAGTTGGGCCCGGCGTCGTAGCAAAATGGTGCGCGAAAGCGGACCGACCATTCCTGCATATGTCTACCGATTGCGTCTTCGACGGCAAGAAAGACCGTGGCTATGTCGAAACAGATACGCCCGCCCCCCTTAGCGTGTATGGACGGACGAAAGCGGCCGGAGAACGCGCTGTTGCAACATCCGCGCCCAAGTATCTGATCGTGCGGGTCGGTTGGGTCCATAGCCCGTTCGGCAAGAGCTTCCCGCGAACTATGCTCTCTCTCGCAATGAACCACAACGAAGTCTCTGTTGTCGATGATCAAATTGGGCGGCCGACTCATGCCAGCGATCTGGCTGCGGGGTTAGTCAAAATGGCGAAGGACTGTATGCAGACGGGCTTTGAAGACTGGGGGATATATCATCTTGCCGGACAAGGAGAAACGGACCGAGCCTCCATGGCTGAAGCCGTCTATGCTGATAGCGCCCAACTTGGTGGGCCGACCACACAAGTCAGGCGGGTCTCCAGTGACGTGTTCGCAGCCGCCGCCGCGCGTCCACTAAACGCGAGACTGGATTCCGAGCGCGCAAAGAAAGTATTCGGCCTGACGCTGCCACATTGGCGCGACCGATTGTCCGATTGTGTTGCCGATATTCTGGATGAAAAGCGAACCCCCTGAACCCATGCCCTATTTCACCGTGGTGATCGTCAATTGGAACGGCGGGTCCTACGTGCAGGGGGCTCTAGATTCGCTCGGCAGCCAGACTTTTCGGGATTTCGAAGTTTTCCTTGTCGACAATGCCTCTTCGGATGGATCGGTGGACAAACTGGATACGGCCGCCCTGCCGCACTTCACACTCATGGCTCAGGACCGAAACCTTGGATTTGCGAAAGGCAACAATGTCGCTGCGAAGGCTGGATCAGGCGACTGGCTAGTACTGCTCAATCCTGATGCCGAAGCAGCTACAGACTGGTTGCAAACACTGCGCGACGCCATCCTCGCTAATCCTGGTACCCACATGTTCGCGTCCGCCCAATACAATCTCCTCCAACCAGAAGAGCTGGATGGTGTCGGAGACTGCTATCTCGGTTTCGGGTTTCCGTGGCGCGGCGGCTTTGGCCACCCTGCTTCAAGCCTGCCGGGGCCGGGCGAATGCTTTAGCCCTTGCGGTGCCGGCGCGGTCTATCATCGTGGGACATTCCTTGCGCACGACGGATTTGACGAACGCTTTTTCTGTTTCTGCGAAGACGTCGACATCGGCTATCGACTGCGCCTCGCAGGAGAAAAGTGCCTGTTTCTACCCAACGCTATCATTCACCATGCAGGCGGCGGGCTTGCGGGCCGAAGAAGCCCGTTTGCGGATTATCATGGCATGCGAAACCGTCTCTGGTGCTATGCCAAAAACACACCCGGTTTATTACTCATCGCGACATTACCATTTCATGTAGCCATAACTGCGGCGCTCCTCATCAGAAACGCTGTTGGAGGGCGCTTTGCCGCCAGTTGGAAAGGCCTCTGGGACGGAATACTCGGCTTACGGTCGGTCCGACGCGGGAAGCGCTTTTCTCCACCCGTGCGGGTTGTCACCCTAAGCCGCCTCTGCCGCGCTATGGCTTGGAATCCTCTACTGTTTCTGAAACGCCAACCGGATGTGAAATGATGAAGCCGAAAGACGTCTTCCATAGCGAAGCTTACCTGACTCACAACAAAGCCCGACTAATGCACGTCGCGCGGCTTCTCGGAAGTATGGGTGTCGATCCGAGGGGCAAGACGGTTCTTGAGGTCGGTGCGGGCATTGGCGATCACACGGAGTTCTGGGTCAATCGCGGCTCTGTCGTGACCTCGACGGACGCACGCGAAGAAAATGTTGAAATCATCCGCAAACGATTTCCAGATATCGCTAGTTTCACACTGGATCTCGATCAAGCCGAGGGGCGTGACCTCGCTCCGCATGATATCGTCTACGCATTCGGCCTTCTCTATCACTTGAAAGACCCCGCAGGAGCAATCGCTTTCTTGTCCCAAAAGTGCGCGGATGTGATGCTCCTTGAAACCTGCGTCAGCTATGGCGAAGGCTTCGAAGTCAATCTCGTCGACGAACCCGCTACAAACCCGTCACAAGCCACCAGTGGCGTTGGGTGTCGACCCACCCGCGATTGGGTTTTCGCGGAACTCGAAAAGCACTTCGCGCACGTCTATCAACCGTCTTATCAACCCGACCATCCAGAATTCCCAATCGACTGGGCAACGGACGCCGAACAGCCGGAGAACTTGTCGCGGACCACCTTTATCGCCTCCCGTGATCCGATCAACGCATCCACGTTTTTTCCGCGCTTACTTGACCGTCAGACGCGTCAGATCCGGCGCGATAGTCTCATGAAACCAGGGTTAGATGGCCTTCTATCGCGGGCCGGCTTCGGCCTTGTTCTCGATGTTGGTGCCAACCAAGGCCAATTTGTCAGCAAGATCCGCGAACTGGGATACAATGGGCCAATCGCAAGCTTCGAACCAATGCAGGAAGCCTTTCGACGATTGAACGCGATGGCAGAGCAAGACAACAAGCTTGCAGTGTTCAACACGGCCCTCGGCGCTAGCAATGAAGCGCGGGAGATTTTTATCTCAGGTAACTCAGCCAGCAGTTCATTCTTACCAATCGAAGATATGACGGTTCGTGCGGAGCCGCTCACCTCGGTTGTTGGGAAGGAAACAGTTCAGATTCAACGCCTTGATGAAGTTGCCGAAACTGTCTTCGCTCTGCGAACACCCGGGCCAGTTCTTCTAAAGATGGATACCCAAGGCTTCGAACGCGACGTGCTGGAAGGCGCGCCAGCAACACTGGCTGACATCGACTACATCCTCGCCGAGTGCTCGCTTGTTCCGGTCTACCAGGGAGAACCGCTTGTTGAAGATCAGATCGCTTGGTTGAGACGACGCAACTTCGTCCCGATATCTATGGCTCTGGGCTGGTCAGATCAGACAACTGGTCAGACCTATCAAGCGGACATTTTATTTAAGCAACAATAGGCATCAGAACAAGACTGCCCTCATCCGAGATGCCGACATCCGTCGCAGCCGTTCACCCGGGATCGGTCAGGAAGTTCGTCTCGCAAAATGCGGCTACGTCCGAATACATCCAACGCATTGTTTGTAAAACAATTGTATCGGTCGTCAGTATAACCGGATTCGTCTATGCAGCATTTTGTTGCATACCCATTCGCCAAAATATGCAGATCGAACCATTGTGCACAGGCGAAGTCGAGCGCCTCTGTCGAGGCTTCAACCTTTGAAGTAGTTTGAGTACGGAACTCGGCACCTTTACCACTGTCGCCAACCCACTCAAAGAAAGGCCGCAGAGCCACAAAAAACAACGGCCATCGTTCCCGGCAAAACGTTTCAACCTCTTCAGCTTGCTCGACACTCTCCCAAGGGGCGACGAGGTTCACGCCGATATCGAAAGCGCCGTCGTTCTTCAATCGGTGAACAAAATCGAGGTTTTTCAGGACGCGCTCAAGACCGAACCCCATCAATCGAACATGATCGGCTTCATTAACCGCGTTGAGGGAGACCACGAGCGTAGAACCCCCGGTGATTTGACATCCACTCGAATGCTCCTTGGCGCAGTACAGTTCCATTGCTCCAAAATGTGAATCTCGTGTTGGGAAGTCTTGCCGCGATGAGATCGTGAAAATATTCGAGTCGACGATCAAGCAAAGGCTCGTTGATACGGGCCAAAGTAACCTTCAGAGGGTGACCGGCAGGTATCTCCGACAAATCACTGATAATCTTCTCAAACACTTCTGTGGGCATTTCTTGCCCTTTTCGCGGAGATCCCGGGTATGGGCAAAAGTCACATTTGGCGTTACATCTAACCTGCGTTTCGATGCTAATTGTGCACGGGTACTTCGAGAATTCGGTTCTTAGCGACCGGACACTATCCTGATATTGGTGATAGTCGGCTTGGACAAGTCGTGGCTTCGTCGAGCTTTTCGTTTCCGTCACAGCTTCGTCCCTAAACTAGATCTGGCTTGGAGTAAGCTCAATCTAAATCATTGCGACCGATCGCGAAACCCGAACGAGCGAGAACCGGCAGCATATCTGAGATTCTCAATTGCGCTGCCCTCAGGTAGCCTCAAGTGCGCGTAAGGTTGCATTCACGACACGCCTGCGTTCGGCCCTCAGTATCTCGGCATCGCCGAACAACACAGTGAGGCACTTTTGTGCCTCAAGGTAGCGTTCGGCAAACTCCAGATCTGGCTTGAAGGCGCGCAAGTGATCGGCCGCCTCTTGCGGTTCCATACCCCAAACATTGATGAAGGAGCCCTCGGGAATAATTTCGCGAATGCGATGCGCCGGATTGGCGGCATAGACGGGCACACCCAAGACGGCGAAAGCATCGAACGGCTTCTCGGTGATATAGTCCGGCAGGTGAGTGTTCTCGAGCGCCGAACAGATAAAGGTGCGTCTGTCCAGCTGAGTGAGCTTGTCGAGATGCCAGTCGGGCAGGTCTTGACGGCGGGACGTATGGGTCCACCCCTGTCCGACGCGCAAGGTGCCTTCATGCGGCGCGGCGATCGCGATGCGCGTGCGATAAGCGCAATGCCCGACGAGGTCGAGGTCCAGCCGTTCGAAATTGTATCGGTCTTCTTCCCGACGTTCGGCGAAATAAGCCTGACGAATCGGCGCAGTTCTCCAAAGCTTTAAGAGATCAGGCGCGGAAGTCGCGGTATTCCGGCGAAACATGTTCGCGTACCGTGCCACATAGTGATCATCGGTCGTGACGAAATAGGGAATCTTCTCAAACTTGAAAATGTCAGACGTCAGATGGTTGAGCACGGTATATTTTACGTGACGATCGCGAACTATTATACACGCTTCAGGTTTTTCGAATTCAAGGCCCCAGGTCGTATCCCATAGAGGCTCTTCTGATATCACCACCAACCGTTCCTCAGGCAATGGTGCTCTTTCGGGTATGGTCGCTTTATAATATTCTCGAATGTTAGCACTGGCACCAAATACCAAGATGTCAGCTTGCTCGGCCTTGTCCACGATCTGGAGTCGGGAATTGAACAGATGTCGATACGACGAGTAGGCAAGAGGCAAACGGTTTGCACTTCGGCCAGCCGTCATGACGGACAAGACCGGAGCAGTTAGAGCATTGTCATCGCAATCGGATATTGATTTCAGACGTCGCTCAGCACTTGTCCAGGCCGCAGCCGATACCTCCCCTTCACAGCGCTTTGCGGCGGTTTTCAAAGCCCTTCTCAACGCTTCAAATCGCCTTAGCAAGCGTGAGAACGACTTAGGACGAGTGAGCGCGTGGCTTGTCGCCGACATTAAAACGAAGAAGTCGGCCTCACTCCGCTTTCCACTGAGACGTACCTCCTCTGCCAATTCGAGGAAATCGCTGTCAGATAGTGGCAGTGACCGTTCGCCATCAACCGAACCATCGTCACGATCCGCCCCTGCAAAACACAACAAAATGTCGTAAATAAACGTTCCTGGACCATAGAGTGCCCAGAGTTGCCGCCCAGCATGCCGTTTCTGGGCCATCAATGCTTCGTCATGTGCGATGGACTGAAGTCGGTCCGGCAGGGCTTTTACCGCCTCGCGCGTCTCGCTACAGAACACGGCAGCCTGTTCCCAAAGCGCCCGAGGCCCCGGCAGGTCGAGCGTGTCAGCCATAATCACCGGAATAGCCCCCATCCCCAACGATTCCCAGAGACGAATGGAATTGGGCCCGGAACCAGATGGGCAAAGCGAGAACACTGACGCCGCCAAGGTCTTTGCAAACTCAGCGCTGGCTTTGTCGTCCACTAAACGCTCTGTCGACGACGTCTTTTTTAGGATTTGATGATCATAGACAATCTTATTGTAGTGCCAAGTCCCCCGACCAACAACGTAGCCATTTGGGTGATCCGCCAATTCGTCTTGAATTAGTGTACGGACATCCGTGAGATAGAAATCACGCGCGCGCGCTCCGACGAACGAGAAGAGAAAAGTTCGCGCCACATCATCTGTATCTGAGATATTTGAATAGGGAGCTTGTACAGGATATAGGGGAAAGGCGTGAAGTCTAATGTTCGGGTGGTCCGGGAGCGCGTCCTGTCCGATAGTCTTGTGGCTCCAAAAAATATCCGTGATGCCTGCATCCGCAAATAGTTTCTGAAATCGCAGCAAGTGGATATGCTGGCACACTGTAACGCGTCGTCTCTTGCCATATGCTTGCGCAGAAACGCGCTGAATCTGCCTGAGAAGAGCGGCGGCATCGCGTGGTCGGCTCGTCAGTTTGTCGATTAGTGTTGCCCAAGGAAAACCGAAATAAGCCGTATCCGCGGGAACAGTGCCGGGCACGTCCATGACGCGGTCAAGGGCGTGCTTCTCAGTAATGGCAGGGAACTGCCAGTCGTCATTGTGGCTCACCACAGGCGAGCAAATGTCGGGGACCTCCGTGCCCTTTTCCACATCCCAGCTTTCAAGAGCGTCGATCACCCGGACACTCGTAATATTATTCGTTTTCAACGGCCAAACCGACAGTTCGACACTCGAAACAGCGTTGAGATCAGCACACGCCGAGGCGAAACCCATACCGCCAATCAGCGTCCGGTCCGAAGTCTTGTGGTAGTTTCTGACTTGCGACTCATGCAGATGGATCGCGCGAATGGTTGGGAAAGGATTTACGATGTCCCAACCATGAACCGCTGCCTCATACACTAGCTTATTGTCGCAGCGTGGTACGCCCAGTGGGAAGTCTACTGATTTCGCGAACTCGGCGCTGATTCGACAAGACGTGTCGATCGCCCAAACGTCCTGAGACCATTTCGGGTCTGGATGCTGCTTCAAACACTGATCCAGCCGCTCGTGGCGCGACAGAGCGACGAAACGATTGGGCTTGCGGAAAACGGCGATTAGCTTTGCGATAGTATCGTCGAAGAGTATGTCGGTATTACTCAGCACAGAGATTGTTCGCTCTGGCTGCGATACAGAAAATTCCAGCCAGTCTTTATAGGTAAGGCGGCGCGAAATATCCACAATTCTTAGCTTGTCAGCCTGGATATTCGGTGCGTGGGCATCATCAACGAAGATAGTAATCTGACTAATGTACGGATTCGCAATGTTGCCGGCGAGGCATTCGTCAAACTCGGCCTGACGTTCCTCGTTTCCCGACAAAAAATACGGCGCACAAAGGTGGATTTTCATGGGGTCAAGGCTCCGCCTTGTAGTACCAGTCATCGAACTGAACCTCCTTGCGCAAATAGCCGTGGGAGGACATGAGTTCGAAGATTTCTTTCCGATCCGGGGTGAAGTTGTGTTCGATCGTCCACAAGCGCACATCCCACTTCTCAAACGGAAACGCGCTCAATATGTCTAGCTCACTGCCTTCAGTATCAACGCTGACATAATCGATTTTTTTCGGCGCACCATTTGTTCTGAGGAAATCGTCGAGTGATATGGTCGAAAGCGTCAAGATACCTTCAGGAACGCTTGCATATGACTCACGGCGTGCCGCGTGGCGGTCACGGCTGATATAGTCTTTCATGCCGCCGAACTCGTCCGCCAACACGAAGTCCACAATATCGCCCGTTTTCGCTGCGATGCAGGCATCAACCGCAAGGCTCGATCGATTTCTCTGAAGCTCGCGGAAGTACCCCGGATTTGGTTCTGCCAATAGCCCCGTCCAGGCAAATTGCTTTTCCAGCATGAACGTGTTGCTCAGCAAAATGCCGTCCGTCGCACCGAACTCCACAAAATAGCCTCGCCTCTTATACATTGACTGTTCGAGAACCCAAATATCCTGACCAAGTTGGGACATGCTGTTTCGCAACGCCAGCTGTGGGTCTGAAAGAGACTCGTCCCTACTCCCGCCACCCATCTGTCTGCGCGACTGGTGCAGCGCAAGTTGCTGACGGATTTGAATGAGCTCTGACTTGAGTACTGCAATTCTATGTCGATTGCCGTATGCTCCAGGTGTCGCGATTGTCGCGTCCAGATCTTCACTGACCACCTCGGTCGCAAGGAGTAGCAGTCCCATCGTGGCAAGCTCTTTCGATATCCTCGCATCCACGCTTGCTGTTGCCCGTTCTCCAGGAACAGGCCCGGCCGTTTTCGACATGAGAGCGCACGCCCGGTCCACATCGCCAGCAATGGCTGCCATGCGCGCTTGTGTGATGCGTGTGCCAGCCGTCAATACTTGGACAAGGTATTCGAGCGAGATGCCCCATTTTAGGGCCATTTCTGCCCAGTACCGTCCAGCGGAATGCCGATCGCAAAACTGGTTCGCTACCGCAACGTAACACGCAATCATCGCCCGGTCGGGGTCAGTCGAGACCACCAATTCCTCGGCCATGGCGAGCAAAGGCCACTCTCCTTCAAGCCACAAGTCCACCACGCGCTTCAAACTGAACGGCGACGGGGGCGAATTTTCGGTCCCGGAGGCGTGAACCGTCATACTACCTCTCGCCCCTGTCCAGGATCAGGTCTTTCAGCAGCTCGATCTGCAGCTCGGATCTACTCAATTCCCGTTCAAAAACTTGTTTCAGGTCAACGTCATCGCGCTTGATGGCTTCAAGCTCTGCTATTTTCGCCTTCTTCTCAGCAATCTCGCCTTCTAGCCTGGCATTCGCTGTGGATAGATCCACAACGTTTTTTTCGTGAGATGCACGGGCAGCCTCTTTCTGCGACATCGCCTGCTCCAGGTCAGCTTCCCGAGCCTGCAACGCTTCAACTCGGCGATTGGCTGTCTTCAGCGCATCGGTGAGATGTGCGATTTCCTTTCGGTCATAGGGTGAGAACCGTGAATACGCACTCAGACGATGCCAGCGCCCGTCTTTCTCAACGGAGACATCGTACTCTGCATCCGCAAGCAGTGACACCACCTCGTCGGCGTCGGCACCGCCTTTGTACATTTCAACTTCAGGAACCGTTACCTTGATAGCAGAAAACAAGGACAACATACCCGCATTGAGCAGGTTCTTCACGATGGCACGCTCTTCGCCTGGCGCATCAATGCACAGCATATTTTTGTCGAACAGATCGAGCCCCAATGGCTTCAATACTTGGGAGGCGGCGTTGGCCCGAACCTTTACCTGGCGGATTATCCGCAGACCTGGATAGATTTCCGCCAAACCGTGCGGCTCCCGGATACCGCTGACACGCTCAAGGTTATAGATGCGCAAATCCGCGTCTCTCGCTTTACCTGCCAAAGCGGTTTCCAGAACTTCAACGCTGGCCGTGCCGTCGGCCACACCGGTTGCAAGCTGCTTCAAGGAACGAACGGCCATCGGATCGGCATCCATCAAGACGACCCGGCGTGCTCCATTCGCCAGATGGCGCTTCAAGGCACGCCCACGCCCTGCGCCGACATGGACAACAACGTCGACGTTGCAGCCTGCGACTTGGTCATCGAGTCTCACAAATGCATCTCCCTACAAACACGGTACGTTACAAGCCGGTCGCGCGGGCTTCGCTCCGCCCATACTTGATATAGTGGACGAGAGGGTTGATCCCGTCAGCCGCTACATCAGGATTGGACGTAAGGTACTGCATGGAATTGAACTTCTCAGATGGTGATCGCCCTTCCTGGCCACCAAAACGCAGAAAGTGCAAGGCCGGGGCTATTCGAGACTTTCCAACGTCGGGATACTTCTGCTGATACCAGTCGGCATCAAAAAGCCCTGACTGTTCTACGAGCGCGAGTTGGCGTCTTTCAGATACCAGACTGCGGACATTCGTTCGCAGCCTTATCGCACGGGCAATCATTCGAACAGGCGCGCTGAATCTCCACGAGGTACTACTCTTGAGCGCCGCTATCTCGTGCCTGGCGTGCTCCAAGTCCGCGGAAACCCTAACGAGTTCAGCATTGCGGGCACTACTTTCATCCGCCTTAGATAGTCGCTTGTAGTAGGTCTCTGCTTTGAACTGAACCAGTTCCAGCTGCTTTGTAGAAAGCTCCAAATCGTGTTCCGCATCGTCGAACTTTTTTGCCCGTTCGGTGAGGGCAGCAAACTCGCGAAGCGCTAGATTGCTAAGAGTTCGGACATAGAGGTCAGCTTGACCTATGACGTCGCTACGTGCCGCTAACTCATCGGCCAACGTCCGCAAATCTTCACGGCAGGCGACATAGTGCGCCGCGATCACATGCTCAAGGGTTGGAGCCAGCGCGGATCGCGCCTGGACCGGAACTCCAAAATGAGTCTCGCAAAAGTAAGTGAACTCGTCCGGTGCCACAGCTATGTCCAGACCGTTGACCACTTTTGTCGAATCAGCAGCGGCATCGGCGGCGTTCAGGACCAAGGAGGCTGCCCCAATCCACGTGTCCGCGGCGGTGTCGATGTCCTCACCTTCGAACAGGCGCTGCGCAATGTAATTGGCCGGATCATCATATATCAGGAGTCCATCTACGTTAGGCGCATTTGCCAAGTGCACCCAAGTCGACCAAGATCGTCGCTCTCCGACAACGGCAATAGAGTCGCCTCCAGCTTCGTCGAAACGCTCTCTTGCATCGGATACATCCACAATGGATGGTTCGTCGCCGCTAACACCTGTCGGCAGAAGTTCGCGGAATCCGAGTATTCTTCGCTGATCCGGAACCGCAAGCAAAACCGATCGCCGGGGGGTTGATCGATCTGCAATTCCAATAACGAGGCGCATGGTTTGTATCCTTACCCATTTTCGTTCGCGGCAAGGACCCACCGCACTCGGACTTGTCGTCAAGAAGAAATCGTCATAAGCGACACATGCCCGAAAACAACCTTTCTGTTGCGTCTGGCCGAGCACCTGTTGCCGATCCTATCGACCTCACCAAGCCGTTGCAGATATCAGGATCGACATCTCCAGCCATTGCTGATAGCCCGCGGAAAGCTATCGGCGCATAGGAGTTCGAACCGGTGATATGCGGAACGCCACAAGGTGGTCACGATGCTCTATCCCCAAACGGCGGCGTTAACATTCTATGAGCGTAACTTATCGCCCTGAAATCGACGGGCTCAGAGCCGTCGCCGTACTGTCCGTTCTTGTTTATCATGCAGGGTTCACGGTCAGCGACACCCTTCTCCTGTCTGGAGGCTTCCTAGGTGTAGACATCTTTTTTGTGATTTCGGGGTACTTGATCACAAAGATCATTCTAGAGGATCTGGAGGTAGGCAAGTTTTCAATTGCCAAGTTCTACGATCGCCGCGCACGGCGTATCTTACCAGCTTTGCTCGTTGTGATGACCGCGGCACTTGTGGTCGGGTGGTATTGGCTAACTCCGAAAGCAATGACCGAGTTTGCCGGATCGGCGGTGGCGTCGCTTCTGTTCACTTCGAACGTGTGGTTTCTGCTGGAAGACAGCTATTGGGCGGAACCAAGCGCGCTTAAGCCATTGCTGCACACCTGGTCGTTAGCGGTCGAAGAACAGTTCTATCTCTTCTTTCCACTCCTCCTGATGGCAATCTGGCGCTTCGCTCGGGATCGCATTTTGCTTGTGTTCCTCGTCTTGTTTGTCGCCTCGCTCGGTTTAGCGGAATGGGCGAGCCGGGCGATGCCGGAGGCGAACTTCTATCTCCTTCCATTCCGCGGATGGGAGCTGCTTTTGGGCTCCATCCTGGTCGTGTTGGAGCCCCGCTCAAAACGCTTGAGACTAGGGCGAGGAATATATCGCCTAGCCACTGCGTTCGGATTGATTGCCATCCTAGGATCAATGGTCCTATTTGATAGCGATACGCGTCATCCCTCCATAGCAACGCTAGTCCCGGTACTCGGCACCGGTGCAATCATCCTATTCGCGCGTAAGGAGGATCATGTGATCGGCCTTCTCAGCTTTCGGCCTTTCGTTTGGGTCGGCTTGATCTCCTACTCGCTTTACCTTTGGCACTTTCCAATTCTCGCCTTCGCTCAAATCAGGGAAACTGAGTTATCCGATCTTCAACGGCTTGGTCTCCTTGGACTTTCAGCCGTACTAGCGATCATTACTTACTTTGCAATCGAACAACCCGCACGCAACCGGGGCGTTGTTCGTCTATCGATGCTGTTTCCAACGATTGGCGGCGCTAGCGTTTTGCTCGCCGCATCGTTCCTCTTCCTTATTGTCCAGGACGGCTACCCAGCGCGCTTGGGAGAGGCGTCCCGCCTTTTCGCATATCTGGGAAACAGCGAAATCGATAGTTCGTCCATACAGGTCCCGGATTGCGAGACGGCGACAGAGACAGATGAGTGCGCGCAGAAACCGACGGAGCGGAACATCTATCTGGTCGGCGACAGCCATGCGGGTGTGTTGAACCGCGCAGTGACGCGCTTTGCCGAAAAATATGATAGACACTACGTCCGCAGGAATCTCGGCAGTTGCCCGCATGTGGACGTTCACCATATCGTGTTTGGCGAATGCGATACTTTCCGCGCCGAAACGTTTGAGATCCTGGACGAGATTCCTCCGTCAATCATCTTCTACGCGCTACACTGGCGCAAGTATCAGGACCAAACCGGAACAGGAAAATACAAGGGGACGGTTCGCCCACATCCTGGCGAAACACTTCATGCCGCCTACGCTCGGCTGTTCAAGTCATGGCAGGATGCAGGCCATATTGTCATTGTCGTATATCCCGGCGTTGAGAGCGAAGATCACTTGCGTCGGCGGGTCACGGCCCTTGTCGACGCACAACCGGCCGAGAACCAAGCGGTATTTCTTGACACGCTCATGCTGACGGTGCCGTACAATACGCAAGTCCAGCGCGCTGCAGCGGAACGACAGCTACTAGACAGCCTGCCCTCTAGCGAGAGCTTCATCAAAATCGATCCACTTACGCTCTTCTGCGTTGAGGACAAAAATGTTTGCGAACTGAATCGCGGTGATAAGCTGATCCTGGCGGACCAGACCCATTACACGGGATACGCTGCCGACATGATCCTTTCGCGTGCTGAAAACCGCCTTCTGGAAATCGATGGTGCCCTTTACGCTTCGGATTGACTGGAGTCTCAGACACGCTGTTAGAAATGGTGCCGTCTGGGCTGGCCCGTACGTTACACATCGCTCCTGGTGTAGAGACCGGGACAGTCAAGCGACTTAAGCTTGGAAGAGGAGACCCGAATGCCAACGGAAACGCTCGAACGTTACCATAGAGACTTCTCTAACGTCGGCGGTTTCATGATGCCCCTCGCGATGGCGACATGGGACTTTCTGTTTACTGCCCAGAAATCACTGGGCGTCACCGGAGGCATGCTTGAAATAGGGGTATTCGAAGGCAAATCGGGCATCCTCTCGGCGCTCTACATGTCGGCCGATGAGCCTTCATTCTTTCTTGATCTCTATGAGGTGGCTGCCGCAAGAACGCGGATTTTGTCGGTGAAGCCAGCCAACACCCACTTCTTATTGATGAAGTCTGTCAACGCACTGAACGATGATGCGCTCGCGCGAATGCGCGGGGCGCTGCGCTGGGTACATATCGATGGCGAACACACCGGATACGCGACGCGCGCAGACCTCGACACGGCATCACACTTGTTGTCGGAGCGTGGTATAATCTGCGTCGATGATTTCTTTAGCTTCAAGTACCCGCAATTGACGGCCGCCGTGTATCAGTTCCTTCTCGCTCGCCCGTTCGAATACAAAATGTTTCTAGCGTCTGGGAACAAGTGTTACATTTGCCGCTCCAGCGCATTCGAAGCCTATGATGACTACATTCGCGCCAACGCTGCACAGCACATGGACCTTGAGGTGAACAATTGGACTCTTGCCAGGTCCAGCTTTGTTCACGATTTCGGGTGCTTCTCGATCATCCCTCGCAACAAAGAGCGAGACTTTGTAGGGCTCGATCGAGATATCGACGCCCAAGTGTTTTGAGCTAAGTAGCGAGCCGAAAGATCATGATTACTTACAGTCGCATCTCTGATCACTACGCGCTTTTGAGAAAGTACGAAGACGAGTTTCCAGAAGCAGCGGCTCCACTAAAAATTCGCGGAATGCTGAAAGACTTTCAGAATCTGTTCGTTCTTGACCAGATTCTGAATCGGTTTCCCGAAGGCGGCCGACTACTGGAGATCGGCGGAGGATCTTGCATCATGATGCGAGCTCTAAACAAGGGACGGCAGCAGAAGTACGAATGCTGGAACCTCGATCCGCTAGACGGATCCGGGAACGGACCACTCTCAGCATCTCATGCTGGAGATGGCGAGGTGGCGATGAAGTCTCTGAATGGCATCACGATCATCGAAGAACGCATCGGCGATTTCTCGCCGAACCTGGAAGATGGCTGGTTCGACTTGGTTTTCAGCGTCTCCGTCATGGAGCACATTCCCATCCGTGACTGGCCGAAGTGTTTCGATGATATGCATCGGCTGCTCAAGCCAGGAGGCGTCGTTTGCCACGCCGTTGATCTGCACCCGCTGGATTTGACCTCGGCGGAAGATAGACTGATCATGCTCCGTTTAGCGCAGGATAAATTATTCAGATCTGCTGCACCGGGTATTGCGCCGACGATTGACGATGTGCGGAAGGATCCAGACACACTGAGCGTTTCACCGTTCGAATATGCGCGATGGCTGCGTTACATGGACGAACCTGATGGGCCCTACCGACGGGTGGCATCGGGCAACTCCGTTTATCTGAAACCAGTGGTTTGAGCTGCTAAACATAAACCGGAGCGTCAATCTTGATTGATCGTCTAAAGAGTATCGCACGAAAATCCATCGAGCAGAAATCGTCGAGGAATGGCGCCAGACGCCTGCCATCGAAAATGCAAGCGTTTCGACGTTTGATCGAGATGGGTATTCCCGTCGAGACAGTGATCGATGTGGGCGTTCTGACCTGTACCGGACCTTTGATTCAAGCGTTTGGGGACCGCCTGCACGTTCTAGTCGAACCCATCGAAGAATTTGCGCCCCGGATTCGCGAGATTTATGAGGGCCGCGGTGTTCGCTACGATCTGGTGATCGCGGCCATGGCCGCAGAAGACGGCGAAGTTGTCATGCAGACAAAGTCAGTGCGTGAAGGAACGGCGATCACGCATTCCCGCATAGTGGACCAGTTAGGTGAGGGCGCTGACTTCAGGACTGTACAGGCAAAAACCGTTGCCAGCCTGATCGCCGAGCGCAACTATAAGGGCCCGTTCCTTCTGAAGATCGATGTTGATGGCGCGGAACTCGATATCTTAAAGGGCTCGCTGCCCATTCTCGATGACTGCACCGTTGTGTGCGTTGAAATCGGCATGAAGAACTTTGTCCAGAGGTCCGACGTTCTCGTGAAGAGCGGTTTCCAGCCCTTCGACATTGTCGATCTCTGCTACTATGATCGACGCTTGGTTCAGGCAGACATGATCTTCGTAAATGACAGAGTGATAAAGGAGTTGGACCTCGAAATTTATCGGGATGGATTCGATATCAACAAGTGGGAGTCCTACGAGCCCGTTTAGGCCGCAGGTGCCTGCCCAACGTCTCGCCATCCGGCCCTCAGGAAAGTTTTGAGTATGGACAAGATTGCCGTTGTTGTACCGGTGTACGGCTCTCCGGATTCACTTGAAGAATTGGTGGACGAGATCAAGTCCGTAATGACGGATCTCGGTGTGTCTTTTGAGTGCATTCTGGTCGATGATAGCTGTCCCAAAGGGTCTTGGACTGTGATTCAAACACTGTCCGGTCGCCACCCGGAAGTGACAGGCGTGCGTTTGTCCAGAAACTTCGGCCAGCATCCGGCGATATATGCCGGTCTGGCGCATACGAACGCCGACTGGGTCGTAGTTATGGATTGCGACCTTCAGGACCACCCACGCGAAATCGCAAAACTCTACGAAACAGCGTTGCTGGGGTACGACGTAGTCCGGGCTCGACGTGTTTCGCGGCGGGATACTTGGTATCGTCGCAGCGTATCCTGGCTGTTCTACCGTGTCCTGTCCTTCATGACCGGCGTCGAGCACAGCGCGGAAGTCGCCAACTTCGGAATCTATCGAACATCGGTGATCGACGCCATTTTGTCCTGGAATGAAGATCACCGGTACTTCCCGGCAGGCATCCAATGGATCGGCTTCCAACGCGAAGACATTGAGATCGAACACCGCGAACGCAAGCACGGCAAGACAAGTTACAACTTCTCGAAACTCGTCGATCTTGCGCTGAGTATCGTTTTGTCCTTCTCCGACAAGCCACTGAAAATCATTGCGACATTTGGCGTGGTCGTGGCGATGCTGTCTTTTGTACTGTCAGGTGTTTATCTCACTATCGCATTGCTTGGTGGCTTCGCGGTGCCGGGCTGGGCGTCAATCGTTGTGTCGCTATGGTTTCTCGCCGGAGTAATCTTGTTCTCGATAGGCGTGACTGGACTTTATGTAGGCCAGGCGATGCGAGAGGCAAAAGGTCGTCCGAACTACGTCGTGGCCAAGGTTATCGGCGCGCAGAACGCCGATCAGTCTAAGACCAACCGAATCAAGGCGCGCACAGTTTCGTGATCCCAAGTCGTGACGTTATCCTTCAAATGCCGACTTGGCACACCGGCGACCACCGTCCCAGGCGGAACATCCTTCGTGACCACTGCCCCGGCCGCCACATATGCTCCGCTTCCAATCCGCAAATCCGGCAAGATGGTGGCATTTGTTCCTATCGTTGCAAATTCACCGATGGTGACCCGACCGGCAATAGAGGCCCCACCCATGACATGGACACCATCGCCGATCACGCACTCGTGATCGACAGTGCAGTTGGTGTTCAATATGCAATCCCGACCGACTGAGCAAAACTTGTGAACAACAGATCCTGGCATCGCTTGGAGACCTGAACCAACTGTTGAGGTGGTATCCACTATTGCGTGAGCACTTATCAGTTCAACTGGCTTGAGGCCGCAGCGCTCGAGCGCTTCGCCAATGCGTACCCTCGCCTCTCCAAATGCTCCCCCAACACAGACCACATAGTGGAGCATATCCGATATCCGGTCCGCCAGACGACTAATGTCGGGGGTGAACTCAACATCGCTGGCGTAGGCGGGCTCATCACGCGTGGGATCGAATATCAACCCCGGGCCACTCGCGTGATCGCTCTCCGCAAGCATATGGTGAATGATCCGCGCTTTGCTTCCCGCGCCCCACAAGAGAATACTGCCGTCCTCCAAGCCGTGTCTCCCTTTTGCACCGCACGCCTGTTCCGCGTGATTATGGCGAATCCTTACCATCAGTTACGATGATATCGATCCGTGTGATATCTGGCATCACACATTGACCCAAAAAAACGGTCCACGAACCCTGGGACCTTACCGCTTTCGAAAGAAATCATGACACACGCCACAAGCATACCTTTCAATCGTCCAGTCCCGTCTGGCAACGAGTTCGACTACATCCGCGAAGCGATTGAAGCGGGACAATTAGCAGGCGACGGCGCATTTACAGAACGGTGTGAGGCGCTCATTTTGCAGATGGTAGGGGCAAAATCGGCGCACCTCACACACTCATGCACAGCTGCGCTCGAGATGGCAGCAATCCTTTGTGATCTAGGTCCAGGTGACGAAGTGATCATGCCTTCTTTCACGTTTGTATCCACCGCCAATGCGGTTGCGTTGCGCGGCGCGACGCCCGTCTTTGTCGACATTGAGCAGGAGACTCTGAACATTGATCCTGAGCGGATCGCAAACGCAATCACTTCAAAAACGAAGGCGATTTGGCCGATTCACTATGCGGGAGTCGTGGCCGACATGACAGAGATCTCGGGTTTGGCCAAGGCGCATAACCTGCTGGTGGTTGAAGATGCTGCTCAAGCACTTGGGTCAATCCGGGATGGGGTTCCAGCTGGCAGGTTCGGCGACATGGCTGCCTTCAGCTTTCACGAGACGAAGAATGTTATCTCCGGAGAAGGCGGTGCCCTTGTGATCAATCGACCGGACCTCACCGAGCGGGCAGAGATCATCCGTGAAAAGGGCACCAATAGAAGCCAGTTCTACCGGGGGATGGTCGACAAGTATTCCTGGGTAGATATTGGGTCGTCTTTCTTACCCGGAGAACTGGTCGCGGCGTTTCTGTGCGCGCAATTGGAAGCCGCGCCCTCGATATTGCGGGACCGCCTGGGTACATGGACAAGATACCACAACGCTTTCGAGGCGGCCGAAGCCAATGGTCTATGCATCCGCAACAAGACCCCAGACAGCTGCAAACCCAATGCTCACATGTACTATTTGCTTCTGCCCTCCCAAGCGATCCGGCAGACGCTGATCACAAGCCTGAAAGCGAGGGGCATAACCGCACCATTTCACTACGTTCCACTTCACAGCTCGACTTATGGCCAAAAATGCTCCCGAACAGATGGCCTGATGACCATAACAGATGACGTCAGCAATCGGCTTATGCGCCTCCCACTATTCCCGGGCCTCGGTGACGATGTTGATATTGTCATTGACGAAGTCCTGAGAGCACTGAAGCGATGATCCGCGAAACAATTTTACCCTTGATGCGCTATGGGATCGTAGGGTTGGTTTCAAATACACTACTTTTCTTAATCTATCTTGTCCTAGAGGCACTTGGGGCCGCTCCGGAACTTGCGGCAACCATCGCTTTCGCTCTCGGCTGCGCATGGACCTACATAGCGAACAGGAACTGGTCGTTCGCAAGTGACACCGCCCACGGATTTGCGGCCCCTCGATATGTTCTGACGTACGCGATGGGTTATGTCTTCACAATTGGCACGCTCTTCCTAACACACCGCGTTTTTGGCTGGCCTCACTATGTAGGTCAGCTCTGCGCCATACTCATCGCAGCGGTTGCGATTTTTCTGCTGCTGAAAGTCTGGGTGTTCCAGGATAAACTAGAAAGCATTGAGGTGGTAAGTGAGGAGAAACGCCCTTCAGCAAGACCCTAGCAACCAGACCCGTGAACCACGCCGCACTGCATATAGACCACGATCTTATCTTCGAAGACAAAAACTGAATCGGCGTGCGGCCAGGGCTGCCGCTTCGACAGGATCGGTTTCAATTCGTCGACTTTTGTAAGGAACTCGGCGTCGAACTGCCGGTGACGAAACTGGATTTTAGATCCAAGAAGGATCATCACGTCCTCATCTGCCCAACGGTCGGTAATTTCGCCATTGTCCATGTGAGAATCGCCAATCGTCGCAGCCTTCTCTCCCCTAGACGCGAGTAGGTTCTGTCGGAACGTGGAGTACTTCCCAACTCGAACGAGATCGTAGGTCTTGGAAAAATCGACCTCCGGTAGTCCTTCCATGCGCGCAAGAATGCGGTTCGCGAGTGCAAGATCATGTTGTTGACCTCGCAAAAGGACTTCCTGGCGGACAAGGTCTGCCTGAGTGAACCGTATCAGCACGCAAACCGAGAGCAGAAGAACGATTGAGCGTAGCGCCCCGCGCGGAACAAGATGAAGAATAACGGCCGGCGCAAACGCGTACATGAATGCCATGCTCAAATTATAGCGATAGGTGAAGAAACCACCATCGCTACTAACGAAGAACATAGCTTTGGTCGCGACGACAAGACCAAGCGCGTAGGCCAGCACAAGAGCCATACGTGGAAGCGTGGTTCTAAGTCTAAAAGCCGCCAAAGCGAGCGCCACCACGAGCAAGACCAACAAGACGGTCTTCACCGTACTGAGGAGTTCCGGCTGGGTCAGGGTCAAGTGAAGAAAGCTGGCGTCAATCACCTTCGATAGGCGATCTGGCAAATCACTCAGAGAAATAGTAGACGTTGCATGGCTTGATGCACCGGTCACGTGAACGCTGACGAGATAGGCCACGCCGCCAACCAGACCGGAGATCAATAGCGATAAGACGCGGCTGAAATGACCTGACCACGAGGCATCCTTATCGGTTAGGAAATGCGCGATTAGGCTACTTGCCGCCAAAGTTGCAAATACGCTGAGGCTCGGCTGGTAAGTTGCCATTGCAAGCAGAACAAAGATTGCTCCGGTTGCGACACCTTGGATGTTGAGCGATCGCCCGAAGTAGACCGCAAAAACGGCGAATGCTGATCCAAGCAACATGATCGGGGTCGACCAAGTGTAGTAAAAGGGTGCCAGAAAAACTGGGCATGTCGTGATCAACGCCGCGACCACGAACTGCTCACCGGGCGCAAGATCGAAGCGCCAAATTCGAAGCGCCACCAGAGCCGCTGCGATGTTCACAGCAATCGACATCACCGGAAGGAACACGGGAGAGTCAGCTGAATAGGCGAACCGAAACACCAGTGGCGTAAACCAACGTCCATGGTGGAATTGATCGTTTGGATTTACCCATGGCATCCGCAGCCCGTGATTGTGCAATGGGTGATGAGCGATAAAGATAAAGAACGCGAAGATGTTGATCGCGAAGAGCGCGATGATCAGCAAGCGTGTACTCTGATCTGACAATCCCAACTTGGTTGCAACAGACCCAAACGGGTCCTTCAGCATGTCGACGTAAGCGGGATTTGATCTCATACCTTACACTCCTTTTTGTTCGTACCGAGACTGGCGACGGCACGGTTGGGTCAATTGAAGGCTAAGTCCACCGTAGACGCTTAGAGCGCTAGTTGAGGAGCGATTTCAGGTAAGCGCCGTAGCTATTCTTGCGGAAACCATGGGCAATCGCCGCCAGTTGGGCATCATTCAACCATCCACTGCGCCAGGCAATTTCTTCTGGACAGGCGATCTGGACGCCCTGGCGTTCAAACAGTGTTCGCGTGAAATTGCCCGCGTCTATGAGCGCATTGGGGCTTCCCGTGTCGAACCATGCATAGCCGCGACCAAACAGTCGTACCCTTAAATCACCTCGATCAAGATAGGCTCGATTGACGTCCGTTATCTCGAGTTCTCCACGGCTAGATGGTTGGATAGATTTTGCGATATCTATCACATCATTGTCATAGAAGTAGCAGCCGATCACCGCATAGTCCGACTTGGGGCGCGCTGGCTTTTCTTCAATCGACAAGACCGAGCCATCGTTGTCGAACTCCACGACCCCGTACTGTTCCGGTGTGCTAACCCGATAACCAAATATCGTGGCACCGCTCTCGGCTACTGTCGCTGCGCGTAGCGTTGCCCCCAAGCCCTCCCCAAAGAGAATATTGTCACCGAGAACCAGGGCGACGCGGTCAACTCCGATGAAGTTTTCTCCGATGATAAAGGCCTGTGCAAGCCCATCTGGCGATGGTTGAACGCCATACTCTATGGAGACTCCCAGCCGCGAACCATCCCCGAACAGTCTTTCGAATGCATCATGCTCATGCGGCGTTGTGATGATCATGATGTCGCGAATGCCTGCCAACATAAGGAGCGACAACGGGTAATAGATCATCGGTTTGTCGTAGACCGGCACCAATTGCTTGGAGACGCCGAGCGTAATCGGATGAAGCCGACTGCCCGTACCGCCAGCGAGAATGATACCCTTGGTTTTCGTCACGCTACGCCCTTTTCGTTTCGCCGCTACGACAGTTTACCTCGGCGCTTGATGGCGTCTTGGTGTTTCAAATGCTCAGGGTGATCCAGATACCAATCGACCGTGCTCAGCAATCCTTCATGGAATTTGCGGGACGGTCGCCACCCCAACTCCCGTTGAAGGCGAGAAGCATCAATTGCGTACCTGAAGTCGTGTCCAGGTCGATCCTCGACAAATGTGATCAGACGGTCATGAGGTGCGCGATCGGGAAACCGCTTATCAAGCACTGAGCAGATGGCGTTGACGACATCGAGATTCGTGTACTCGGCCTCTCCACCGATATTGTAGGTCCCGCCGACGATACCTTTGGAAGCTACCAGCATGAGAGCCTCGGCGTGGTCATCCACGTGCAGCCAATCTCGGCGGTTCAACCCTTGCCCATAAACCGGCATTGGCTCGCCTCGAATACCCTTGGAAATCATCAGCGGGATGAGTTTTTCCGGGTACTGCCAAGGCCCGTAATTATTCGAGCAGTTCGTTGTCAGAGTTGGCAAACCAAATGTGTGCTGCCAAGCGGAAACGAGATGGTCGGACGCCGCCTTTGATGCCGAGTACGGCGAGCGAGGATCGTATCGATTGGTTTCGGAAAACGCTGGATCACCCAACCTAAGGGATCCATAGACCTCGTCAGTTGAGATGTGATGGAAGCGGAACTCGGCTTTGCGGTTTGTTTCGAGCACCTCGTAGTAAGCCCGAACGGCCTGGAGCACTGTGAACGTTCCGAGGACATTAGTGGTTATGAAATCCCCGGGGGCTTCAATGGAGCGGTCAACATGACTTTCCGCCGCCAAATGCATCACTAGGTCAGGCTGGAATCGCAACAATGCGCCGCGCACATCGTCCAGATCGCGAATGTCGCCTTTGACGATTTCCAGGCGATCGGACCTAGAACCCTCTTCCAGAGCCTCTTTTTGTGCAGCGTACGTATGAGCATCGTAAACAAGAACCTGGTGATCTGTTGTTTGGATCAATCTTCGGCAGACTGCAGAACCGATAAAGCCGAGGCCGCCAGTGATAAGAATTTTCATTGGCAAGTATCGTGTCCTGTTTCGCTAAAATTCGAATGATCGCACACACTGTGCCCGTTTGAGATCCATGATCTGCAAGCTGCCGGAGGTAACTCGATTGCAGTTGTTCTCGGTACTCATACACTAGTTGGATCGACTAGCAGTCCTGGGAATCAGTGACAAGAATTTGTGCTGGCCAAACACAGTCGAATATAGTCATCGCGCTGCTGAAGCGACCGTGCAACCATCAGCGGTCGGCTGTCTCAGCAGACGTGGCAGCAGCGCGTACCGCCTCCCCGGCAAAGAGCCAGTATATCCGGCGAACAAGCGGCTTAAGCGGCCAAGGCAGAAAGACGGCGCCGTCACGGCGGACTTCCGCCAGATAAGCCTCTCCCTCAAGGACAGAACGATTGCCCGCGTGAACCCGAAAGCCACCTAGCACAGACGGGATTGTTCGAAGCGGGGCATGGCTCGCTAGGCATCGCCATAGGGCGTAGTCACCGGCAAGATCAAATGCTTGTATCCGGTGAATCTCCGTGCGATCCAATTTCTCGACGAGCGCGCGCGAGAAGAACATGCTTTCCTGTTGTAGGAAGCCAAGCAACTCTCCATGAAACCATCCAGATCGTATCAGTGCGCGCGGGTGCAGGCCCTGCGGGCGGACGAGCGTCAATACGCCGTTCTGGTCCCAAGCGGCGGGCAGGCCGGTGACCCAATCAGCTCCCGGATCTTTGATAAGGTGTTGTACGACACGCTCAAAAGCCCAGGGCGTGTAAAGATCGTCCGCATTGATCCATGACAGCATCTCCCCCGTCGACTGGCTGAGTTCACCCAAAATCGCCGCATACATACCGACTCCAGGATCCTGCTTCAGCGTGATTCGGCTGTCTGCGCTGGCGGCCCGGGAAACGATGTCGAGGGTGCCATCGGTGGAGCCCGCATCAATGATCACATAGTCCCAGTCAGTGTGGGTTTGGGCCAGAACAGACTGTATCGTTGCGCCGATGAACGCGGCACCGTTCAGAACGGTTGTGACGATCGAAAACTTCACGACGGATCGGACGGCTCAGGCATTTTACCTGGCCGCTGCCGCTCTATCAGCATGCAGAGCCAAGGCCTCCTCGACATCGCCCTGAAAAGTCACTCTGCCTTTCTCCAGAACCACACCCTTGTTGCACATCTGTTTCATGAGCCCGGGCTGGTGCGTTGCCATGAAGAAGATTCCGGATTGAGCGATAAGGCCTTTCAATCGGCGGGCCGCCTTGTCGCGGAAATTCGCATCGCCGGCAGAAAGCCACTCATCGAGGATCAAGATATCAGGCTCGAATGCGGTTGCGATCGAAAACGCCAGTCGAACGCGCATACCGCTGGAATAGGTTCGCAGCGGCAGATGGAGATACTCCCCGAGCTCGGAGAACTCACAGATGTCATCGAAACGCGCCATGATTTCTTCTTCGCTGCAGCCCATGTAGCGCGCACGAATGTAGACATTCTCGTATCCGGACGCATTCTGGTCCAAACCAAGTTGGATCGAGAGCAGACCCGCCAGGCGCCCCTCGATACGGATGCGGCCCTGCATTGGTGCCAGAATGCCCGACAGAACACGCAGCAGCGTTGTCTTACCCGCCCCATTGTGCCCGATCAGCCCCACGCGGTCTCCATCCTTGAAAGAGAGTGAAACGTCTTTCAGGGCTGAAATGAGAACCTTACTGTGGTTGGACATGTCGATGTCACCACCGGTCGCAAAGGACGCTGCCGCCGATACCAGAGAAGTGCGGTGCATTTCCCGCACGAGGTATTCAACTCCGACGTTCTCAAGCTTAACCAACGCCATATCGTCAGCACCAATATGCAAGGCGGTGTCGGAACCGGGCAAAAACGCCAAACGCCGCAAGCGGGGCGATCAGCGCGATCACCAGAGCCACCGCAAAGCTCACGCCAATATCGGGTAATCCGAGTAATGGACCGCGAACGATATTCAAAAAATGGAAAAACGGATTGAATTGAGCGACATAGGCGTATGGGCCAAGCCGCTCGGAGTCCCAGAAAACCGGGGTCAGGAAGAAGGCAAACGTCATGAAAGCGCCGATAAACTGGCCGAAATCGCGATATCGTGCACCGATTACGCCGAACAGAATGGATATCCAAAAGCCGGTCCAAATGACGATGGCAAGCCCGGCCAACGCCAGCACATATTGAAGCGGCGGTCTGGCGGCCGCCACGAAGATCATGATCCCCACAATCACCAACGATCTATAGAAAAAGGTCAAAGTGAGGCGGCCGGTCAATCGCATCGGAAAGATGCTAAGTGGCATTCGTATCTGCGAAAACACGCTGACGGAAGATACATAAACACTCACTGACTCATTCACAAAGCCACTGATGAAGCCCCACGTGATCAGGCCGATTCCGACATAAGGCAGATAGGTCTGGAAGTCGGTCTGGAAGACCTGCGCGTAGATGACACCGAGGCCAAGCACAGTCAGGGTCGCCGTCGCCGTGAGCCAGAAAGCACCAAGGACCGTTCCTTTGTAGCGGGTGTTGAATTCAGTTCGGACCATGGTTTGAACAAGCCGCCAGCGCCTGAATGCATCTCTAATATCGTCGAAGGCGTACTGCGTGTGGTTTTGGTGGGCATCGTAGACAAAAACGTCATCGTCCACTAGCGAACGCAACGGACGCTCGATTTCGTCTCTGTGGTCATCGGCCATACGCTACACGCTCGCTCTTCGCGCCGTCACGTCCCATTGGGATCATGCTTGGCAGCCCGTTGGATACGCGCATGCGCCGCCGCGCTCAATACCTGATAATAGCGCCGCTGAGAAATTGCAGGACTGGGCGTACCTACTGCTTCACTAGCAGGTCGCGCCTAACCTGCTGGGAGCAATCTAAGGCCTTCGATAAAAAGCGGCTCCGAGCTCGATCGATCCAGGAGAAGTGTCCGCCGATTTCCAGGCAATAGCGGTTCGTTCAAATCCAACACCAATCGCCTTGTGCCGGGATGTTCATGCACCGGCAACAGCGCCCCATCAACAGCAGCGCGGACACCTTGGGGGCAGCCCGAATAGGATATTTCAACTTTGGTGGCGGGTACGTCGTCATAGTGATAGAGAGGAACGCTTGCACGCTGTCTGAGCCCGCCGCTCCAGTCTATTCCATATTGATGCCCCGACTTTGAAGCTTTCACCCTGCGAACCGCGCGAGCGACGCGCTCGGGCACAACATACTCAAGCAAGTGATGGGACGAGAACCCGATCATCGCCTTCAGCCGATCGGTCCACCGCTCGTGACCGCCAATGATAGTATTAAGTTCAGACCGCCGTCCCTTGCCGAAACCACCGGTCTTAGCATCCTTCGACCACAGGACACTCGACAGAACCTCATCCACGAACACGAACTCGGCATTAGCGTCCTGGAAGCGGACCCACAGGTCCCAATCCATGGTGTAGTGCAGGCCGACGTCCAACCCACCAATCCGGTCATATGTGACCCGTTTGAAGAAGCAGGATGGCTGAGAGATAAAGCAATTTGTGCGAAGCGCTCCAGTACTTGGCGGGGCCACCCCCCAATGGTACCCGCTGAACGCGCCATTATCGCGAACAATTTCGCTGTGTCCGTAAACGAGGTCTGCAGTCGGCGATTGCTCAAAAGTCCGCAACACGAGTTCGATGGCACCGGGTAAAAGCACGTCGTCCGCATTCAACCAGCCCAACACATCGCCGTCGAGCTGCGCCCAGCCAGCAGCGATCGCATCCGCCTGACCGTCATCAGGTCCATGATGACGATAGTGAAGCAGGTCATCAAACTCATCGGCAATACCGCAAACCCGTGGATCATTAGATGCGTCCATGAGCGCCACTGACACGAGCGGCGTCTGACACCGCAGACTGTTCAAGCAATCTCTTAACCGGGGATGGTACGCGCCGACCGGAACAGTGATTGCGACGATCGATGGTAGTGTAACGGCTTTGGTCATTGCTAGCATACCATTTGGTGTCTTCGCAGGAACAGCTCCGCTATGACTACCATCGAACATTCGGGTAGCCAATTGGACCCTGCTTTCCGCATTCAGCGAAAAAGATCAAGAACAGGCGCTCAGCGAACCTCAGTTTGCACCGACCACACCGCTTGATCTCGCGTCAAACTTGGTTATCAACCGCGTTCCCATTCAGTGACCCCGCAGGTGTATATTGCCCCGCCAGAAAACCGCTCTCATTACGGGTATAACCGGACAAGATGGCGCTTATCTTGCGCGGTTACTGCTGGACAAGGGCTATGACGTGCACGGTGTGAAGCGACGGTCCTCATCGTTCAATACAGAGCGCGTGGACGACCTTTACACGGACCCCCACGACGGCGAGACACGGTTTCACTTGCACTACGGGGACCTGACCGATGCCACCAACCTGATCCGGCTGGTTCAGGAAACCAAACCCGACGAAATCTACAACCTTGCTGCGCAAAGCCATGTGCAAGTGTCATTCGATACGCCCGAGTACACGGCCAATGCTGACGCGATCGGCACACTCCGGTTATTGGAAGCTATTCGCATCCTCGGAATGACGGATACGATTCGCTTCTATCAAGCCTCCACATCCGAACTCTACGGCAAGGTTCAGGAAGTCCCGCAATCTGAGACGACGCCCTTCTATCCACGCAGTCCGTATGCGGCCGCCAAGCTCTACGCTTACTGGATAGCGGTGAACTACCGTGAAGCGTATGGTATTCATGCCTCAAACGGGATCCTCTTCAATCACGAAGGCCCAACCCGTGGAGAGACTTTCGTAACCCGAAAGATCACCCGAGCCGTGGCCGCGATCGATCGGGGGCTACAATCGACGCTCTATCTCGGAAACCTCGATGCAAAACGCGATTGGGGACATGCTCGTGACTATGTCGAAGGCATGTGGCGGATTGTCCAACATGAGACTGCTGACGATTGGGTTCTCGCAACCGGCGAAACTCACGCAGTGCGAGAGTTCGTGGAACTTGCGTTCGAAGAAATAGGCCGAAAGATTTCGTGGACCGGTGAAGGAGTCGAGGAAACGGGCCTGGATGAGCAGACGGGCGATGTCCTGGTTCGAATAGATCCGCGCTATTTCCGGCCGACCGAAGTTGACTTGCTGATCGGAGATCCAAGCAAGGCGAAGAGACACCTTGGTTGGACCCATACGACAGCCTTTGCCGATCTCGTGAAGGAAATGGTGGCCGCCGACCGGGCGCTTATGGAGCGCGAAACATGGCGCAAGGATCGCACGGCATAGAGGACAGTCATGACCGACGATAGCTACTCACTTCGAGGCAAGCGCGTCTTCGTTGCCGGTCATCGCGGCATGGTGGGCGCAGGCATTGTTCGGCGACTGGCATCAGAAGACTGCGAGATCTTGACGGTGGCGCGATCGCAGCTTGATCTAAAAGATCAGACTGGTGTGCGCACTTGGCTGGGCGAGCACAAACCCGATGTTGTCGTTCTGGCAGCGGCAAAGGTTGGTGGTATTCTCGCCAATGACACCTATCCAGCAGACTTTCTCTACGAAAATCTCGTGATCGAAACCAATGTGATTGAAGGGGCATATCGCGCGGGTGTCGAACGGTTGTTGTTCCTTGGATCATCCTGCATCTATCCGAAACTGGCCGAGCAACCGATATCCGAAGACGCACTTCTGACAGGCCCTCTAGAACCCACGAATGAGTGGTATGCGATCGCAAAGATTGCCGGTCTCAAGCTTTGCGAGGCGTACCGGCAGCAACATGGCGTCGACTATATCTCCGGCATGCCAACCAATCTCTATGGGCCGGGAGACAATTTCCATCTCGAAGACGCTCACGTCATTCCAGCGCTTATTCACAAGGCCCACGCCGCCAAACTGGCTGGCGAAAGCAATCTCGGCGTCTGGGGCTCCGGAACACCGAGGCGCGAGTTCCTGCATGTCGATGATTGTGCCGATGCGCTTGTGTTTCTCTTAAAGCACTACAATGGCAGCCAGCACGTGAACGTCGGCTCTGGCACGGACGTCACAATCGCGTCATTGGCCCGGGCGGTGATGGATACAGTCGGACTGAGCGGTAATCTTGAATTCGACACATCGAAACCAGACGGCACGCCGCGGAAGTTGATGAACGGCGATAGGATCCGGGACATGGGTTGGACGCCGCAGATCGAGCTCTATGAGGGCCTGCGCCAGACCTACGCCTGGTTCCTCGAACACGTCGATCTCGGCTCGGTCCGTACCTGAACGACAGGTTATCAGCGACGAAGCGTTGTCAGCGTTAATGCAGTCTGCTAACACGCGGCGAAATCATCATATAAGGATGCGCTTATGTCCGCAGATTATGCTGTTGCCGATCTCTCGCTTGCTGAGTTTGGGCGCAAGGAAATTGCCATTGCCGAAACCGAGATGCCGGGCCTGATGGCGGCGCGGGAGGAGTTTGGCGCGTCCAAGCCGCTCAAGGGCGCAAAAATCGCTGGCTCCCTGCACATGACAATCCAGACGGCGGTGCTGATCCAGACATTGGAAGCGCTTGGAGCGGATGTCCGCTGGGCTTCGTGCAACATCTATTCGACCCAGGACCATGCCGCCGCTGCGATCGCTGACGCTGGAACGCCGGTCTTTGCGCACAAGGGCGAAACGCTGGAAGAGTACTGGGACTTTGCCGACAAGATCTTCCATTGGCCGGACGGCTCGGGCCCGAACCTGATCCTCGATGATGGCGGCGACGCGACCATGTATCTCGTGCTCGGCGAGAAGGCGGAAAGCGATCCATCGGTTCTGGACAATCCTGAATCGGAAGAGGAAGTCGAACTCTTCAAGCAGATCAAGAAGCGTATGGCAGCGTCGCCGGGTTGGTTTGCGAAAACCAAAGCCGGCATCAAGGGCGTCTCCGAAGAGACCACGACCGGCGTTATGCGGCTCTACCAGATGGAGCAGCGCGGCGAGCTCGCCTTCCCCGCCATCAACGTCAATGACAGCGTTACCAAGTCAAAGTTCGACAATAAGTATGGCTGCAAGGAAAGCCTCGTCGATGCGATCCGCCGCGGAACGGACGTGATGATGGCTGGCAAGAAAGCAT